>NZ_JAVIIV010000019.1:0-144717 GCF_033977215.1 Mesorhizobium humile | reverse complement strand
CAGCCAGGCTGCACCTCGACTATCTTGCCGTTGATCGGCAGGCACTGCAAAACCGACTGCGGGGCTGATGTCGGCCTCTGCTGGTCAAAAAGCGATATACCGACCGAGGTGTTCTGGAATCCCAGCCTGATCCCGGAGCCCGCTGCGCGCCATCGCTAAACTTCCCACGAAGAGGTCAAGCTTCCAATGTAATGAGTTTCAGTTCCAGATTTGATTCAGGGGCCCGCTGACCTGCTCCCCGTTTTGTCCGCGCCTATAAGTTAGCCCTGTTCACCTTTTGAGGTGCTCCCCATCTTTGGATCGCCCGGGCCGGAACTTCCGGGGTGTCTGGCCGCTCCAAGTACAAACATTGGCTTGTAGGTACAAAACTTTGGGTGTTGCACCAGCTGAGGCGAACGCCCGACGAGAACGATCGCCGCGTCGGGAACCTGGCGCTGACCAGAGCAGGGCTCACCGCCTATCGCGAGATGGTGCCGCTGGCGAAGACGTTTGAAAGGGAGTTGCTGGAGAGGCTGAGTGCGGAAGAGCGAGCGGCGATTGTAAAGGGCGTAGCGGCGCTCGAAGCCTGTTTGGGACAAGACACAGTTGGTGCTAATCATTTTGGGCTAAAGGGTTGAAGTCAGGACTGGACATACGGATGGCTTGGCTTCCAAAGGGATTTCGCGCAGGAGGGCCACCCGTCATCCGGCAGCTCCAGCAACTTCTATCGAAAATCGGTCTACCGTCGACGGAGCCAAGGCCAGCGCCATCGTCTACAGCTTGGTGCTGACCTGCCGCGCCTCACTCGTCGAGCCGCTCGCATGGTTGCGCCACGTTCTCACCGAACTGCCTCAACGCGCTGTCGATACCGATATCGGCGATCCCCTTCAACTTCGCCAAAGCCGCTGCAGCTCGATCCGCCCGGACGCGTCCGTTTGAAAGCGACCGTCGTTGAAAGGGCGGCGGCGACGCGCGGGGAAATTCGCGCTTACCATCGATCCCGCAGGCCAGTGCTTCGTGCTTCTAACCAACGGAATGAGCGATCGGCGCATGGCCACTCCGTCAACAGCAGGAGAGACGTCGAGCGGCGAGCGGAACTAATCTGGTGTGTTCGTGACCAGAACATCATCAACAATCTCAAACGGCTGCCGGAGTATCCTTTGTCGACAATAAATGGTTGGGTTTTGGTTACCGCATCGAAATGCTTTGGTTCGCCGGTCTCAGGATCGGATTTCCGAGTTTTCCCGTTTCTTACCCCTATCATAGCGCCGGACAACCGTATTGCCGAGGCGCTGACCATTGACAATGACGTTGGGATCCTCTGCGTCCATTTGATCTCCTGTGCGGAGTACGAGTTCATCAGAACGGCGGGGTTGAACCTACCACCCTTCCTCGAATGCTCGACGAGCGTCACTATCCGCCAGTATTCAATCCCAAACGAACGTCTGACGTGTGTGGCGCTGGCAGCGCCAAGGCTTGACGAAGGCATAACCTCTACCAATCCATCACCACCTTACCCGAACTCCCACTCCGCATCGCATCGAACCCGACCTGATAATCATCGATCCCAATGCGATGCGTGATCAGCCCGGAAACATCCAGCGGTCCCTGCACCAAGGCGATCATCTTGTACCAGGTCTCGAACATCTCGCGGCCATAGATGCCTTTCAGGTGCAGCATCTTGAAGATGACCTTGTTCCAGTCGATCTCGAAGCCGGTGGGCGCGATGCCGAGGATGGCGATCTTGCCGCCATTGTTCATGGTGTCGATCATGTCGCGGAAGGCAGGCGCCGCGCCTGACATCTCCAGGCCGACGTCGAAACCTTCTGTCATGCCGATCGACGGCATCACGTCGCGCAGCTTCTCCTTCGAGGCGTCGACCACATGATGAACGCCGAGCTTGCGCGCCAGATCGAGACGAACCGGGTTGATGTCGGTGATGACGACTTTGCGCGCGCCGACGCATTGCGCGACCAGCGCGCCCATGATGCCGATCGGCCCGGCGCCGGTGACCAGCACATCCTCGCCGACGAGATCAAAGGACAATGCGGTGTGAACGGCATTGCCCAGCGGATCGAAGATGGCGGCGATCTCGTCCGGCACGTCGTCGGGGATCGGCACGACATTGTGTTGCGGGATCACCATGTATTCGCCGAAGGCGCCGGGGCGGTTGACGCCGACGCCGAGCGTGTTGCGGCAGAGATGGCCTCGCCCGGCGCGGCAGTTGCGGCAATGGCCGCAGACGATATGGCCTTCGCCCGAGACGCGCTGGCCGACCTTGTACTCGGTGACCGCGGCGCCGAAATCGGCGACCGTGCCGACGAATTCATGGCCGGTCACCATCGGCACCGGCACCGTCTCTTGCGCCCACTGGTCCCAGTTGTAGATGTGGACGTCGGTGCCGCAGATCGCGGTCTTCCTGACCTTGATCAGCACGTCGTTGGGGCCGATCCCGGGCACCGGCACCTCTTCCATCCAGATGCCCGGCTCGGCCTTGGCTTTCACCAGCGCCTTCATCATGTTGGACATTCTTTTGTTCCTTGGATCCGCCGACATGCGCCTGGCCCTTCGGCACCACCGGGAAGGAGAAGCCGATGACGTAGTGCCTCGATTCTACATGCGCTGCGTCGAGTGGCGTCTCAAAGGCACCACTCGCACATAGCGCGAGGACGTTTGACCTCGCAGGGCGTTTAGAACTTCTTTACCTCGATACCATGCCGACGCAGGGCATAGCCGACTTGCCGCGGCGTCAGGCCGAGGATACGACCAGCCTTGGCCTGAACCCAGCCGGCCTTCTGCATCGCGTCGATCAGCCGGTCGCCATCGGTCACACGCATGCCTGTTGCACCCGAGGCAGGATGGCTCGGACCGCGGGCGTTGACGGGCACCGCCGCGCCGTCGGAGGCGCCGGTGCGCCTGGCTCCCAGCGGCGATTCAACCGGCATCCTGTTGCGGCCGAACTCATCGCTGGCATTGCCGTCATTTGCACGGTCGGCTCCTTTCCAGAGGAGGGAAGACAGGCACTGGCTATTCTGGCAGGCAAAATCTGAAGTGGCGATAGTGCTTGAACGCGCAAGAGTGGCCGTCCTTCGCACGCAGTTTTCCAGCTCACGGACGTTGCCAGGGAAGTAGCATTGCGAGATCAGGTCAAGCGCCGACGGCGCGAAGGCGAGCTCGCGATGGTTCTCGCTATTGAATCGATCGAGGAAGGCCTTCGCAAGGCGTGGAATGTCGCCGGGTCGCTCTCTGAGCGGTGGCAGCATGATTGGCACCACATTGATACGGTAGTAAAGATCGGCCCTGAACTCTCCATTCACGACAGCCGTCTCGAGATCCTTGTTGGTGGCGCATATGAGCCGGACGTCGACCGTTAGCGTCCTGGTGCCGCCGACGCGCTCCAACTCGCCTTCCTGCAAGACGCGCAAGAGCTTTGCCTGGAAGGCAGGCGAAATCTCGCCGATTTCGTCAAGCAACAGGGTTCCGCCATTGGCTAATTCGAAACGGCCGGCGCGCTGCGCGACAGCCCCGGTGAAGGCGCCCTTTTCATGCCCGAACAACTCCGATTCCAGAACGCTTTCAGGCAGTGCGGCGCAGTTCAGTTTGACGAAAGCCTTCTTGCTGCGAGGCGAAAGCTTATGGATGGCCTGCGCAAAAAATTCCTTGCCGGTGCCGCTTTCACCCCGCAAAAGCACGGTGGAGTTGGTCCTTGCCACGACCGCGGCGGTTTCAAGCACCTGCTTGAGTGCTAGACTTTCCCCGATGATCCCGTCGATTTTGACAGGCGAATGGCGCGCAGGGCGGGCCTCCTTCTCGTCGCGCGAGTTCTCCGCTCTCCCTTCCTCCTCAAAGAGCCGCTGACGATCTGTGCTCAGGATGCGATGGAGGCGGATAGTCCGGCCGACAAGATTGGCGACCATTGTCAGCAAGCTCACGTCTTCGTCGCAATGCACGCTGGCGGCGCCGTCCCGGATACGGTCGATCGACAGTGTACCGAGCATTTCATCCTCAGCCTCTATTGGCACTCCGATAAAGGTAACTGGCGTGGTTGCGCCGCCCAAAGCCGTTTGGAGATCAGCCTGAAATAGTTCGGACTTGCTGACATCGTGTATGACGAGTGGCCTCCCCGTAGCGCAGATACGGTCTACCACGGCCTGCGGTGTGAAGCGGCGCCAATCTGATTGAGGAGCGTGTTTGTTGCCGGCAGTTGCGGCAATCTCCAGCTCCCCGGCCGCCTCCTTGATGACCATTTCTCCATGACGCATTTGCACAAACGAGGAGAGAATGTTCACGACATTGCCAAGCGTGATCTGCAGCCGCGTGGGGGCAGTCAGGATCTCGGATATCTCGTAGAGGCCCCTGAGCGGGATGTTTGCCCCGTGCATCGCTTTGATAGGTGGCCGTGCGTCGCCAACCCCTACCTCGTGCACTCGATCCCGCATTACTTGACCCATGGAAACGCCTCAGGGGTTGTAAGGTGCCCCTCCCAAAGCGCCTTTCTTCGACTCGCTACATCCTAGTATTCACGAGCCCCTGTTCAATTGCAAATTGTCATGTTGCAATCGCGACAATTCCAGGTATCGGCTCTGGCAAAGGCGCGCGCGTGCGCGGGTCATCCGAACTTGAAGAGGACACCGAAGCCGCCGCGCGGATAATTCCACTCGATCTCACCACTGGCCTCGCACAGTACCCGACAGGTGCCGCACTCCATGCAGCCGTCGGCGGTGATCTCCACCTGGCCCTTGTCGTTCAATTCATAACATTGGGCCGGGCAGACGCGGGTCAACGCGAGCAGGTTGGCGCTTGGCTTTTGGTGCGGTCGCACTTTTATATGTGGGCGCCCCGAATCGACCAGATACCGGTTCTGGTAAAGCTTCTCTTCAATGCGTGGCACTGCGATTGTCATCTCGTCCTCCTACCGCCAGGCGAATGCCAGGCGGACCACGTCGCTCACCAGCCCCCAGCGCGAACGCGCCTTGATGAAGGCAGCTGTGGTCGCCTTTTCCTTGTCGATTTTCGGGGTGCCGTCGACCCGCATAAAGTTCTGAGCCGCCTGAGACATCAACTGCGGGTAGGTCGTGAAGAAATTTTGGGAATTGGTGTGGAGCAGGGCCGGCATGTCCTTGTATTTCTTCAGGTCTTTGATTACGAAAGACTTGTTTAACATGGTCTTGTAGAGCGCAAGGTTCTGTTTGGTCATCGGCCGCTTGCGGCTCTTGACCTGCATGACTGCCTCAGCCGCGATGCGACCGGAGGTCATGGCGAGGTTCGAACCCTCCCGGTGGACGGCGTTATTCAGCTGCGCAGCATCGCCGACCACCACCCAGCCGTCGCCAAACAGCTGCGGAATCGCATTGTAGCCACCCTCGGGAATGAGATGCGCGGCATATTCTTTCACCTCCGAGCCGGCGATCAGCGGCCGGATCGAAGGATGGTTTTTTAACGCATCGAGTATGACGTATGGGCTCTCCATCATCGAAGCGAAATCCGAAACGAGGCAGCCGATGCCCAGTGAGATCGATTCCTTGTTGGTGTAAAGGAAGCCGAGCCCGGCCATGCTGCGGGAGATTGTACCCACTGCCTCGATCACGCAGCCTTCACCGGCCTTGAGGCCGAACCGCTGCTCTATGACTTCTTCAGGCAGGAAATGCATTTCCTTGACGGCGAGCGCCACGGATTTTGGCCTCGGCATCTCGCGAAGCCCGGCGCGCGTGCCAAGTAGTCCGGAGACACCTTCTGCGAGAACGACAACGTCCGCGAAAATCTCTCCGCCGACCCGGTCGGTGCGGACGCCGACCACCTTGTCCTTGGCATCGCGGACGAGTTCCGTCACGGTCGTCTCGCACAGAACCGTCGCCCCGGCCTCGCGCACCTTACGCGAAAACCATTTGTCGAACTGGGCGCGGATGATCGTATAGCGGTTGGGCTTCGCCTCGTTGAAGTCGTCCGACCGATAGTGAATCCCGGTGTGGGAAGTGTCGTCCATGGCCCAAAGCCGCTGTTCAACCAAATGGCGCTCGAGAGGCGCATCATCCCGGAAATCCGGGATGATCTTCTCCAGCATGTTCGCGTACATGATTGCACCCTGAACATTCTTGGAGCCCGGATATTCACCTCGCTCCAACTGCAGCACCTTCAGGCCGTGGCTTGCCATGGTGTACGCAGCAGCGTTTCCGGACATGCCGGCCCCAACAACAATGGCGTCGAATTTTTCCTCGATCATGTCCATCTCCCTAGCTCGCAAGCTTATCGCGACTGTGGGGCGACAGCCGCCGGGTGAAGGCCTCCGTCAGTGCGGGCAGGAAGCGGATCGCATCGGTAACGATCCCGAGGTGGGCGAAATCGAAAATCGGCGCCTTCGGGTCGGTGTTGATAGCCACGATGAGATCCGCTCCTTCGACGCCAACCCGGTGCTGGATGGCGCCGGAAATTCCTGCCGCTATGTAAAGCTTCGGCCGGATGGTCTTGCCTGTTTGGCCAATCTGCCGATCAGCCGACAGCCAGCCCTTTTGGACCAACGGGCGCGAACAGCCATGCTCGGCGCCGATTGCTCGTGCGAGATCCTTCACAAGCTGCAGGTTCTCCGCCGCGCCTAGACCGAGGCCTCCCGCAACCACAACGTCGGCATAGGCAAGATTGGCCTTTCCAGACTGGCTATCCGGCAGGAAGCCGAGGACTTTGGTGACGATGTCATCCTCGGCTACCGATAGCTGGTGCCGGATGACACGCCCGACCGGCTTATCCATCCGCCGCGGCATGGGCATGACCCTTGGTCGCACTGTCGCCATCTGCGGCCGGTAATTGAGCGTGTAGATCGTGCACAACAAGGAACCGCCGAAAGTTGGACGGGTCGCAGCGAGCGAACCGTCGGTATCGACGTCGAGTTCGGTGCAGTCGGCCGTGAGCCCTGTCTTCAAGGTGGTTGCGACCGAACCAGCAAGATCCCTGCCGAGTGTGGTCGCCCCGAGAAGCAGGATCTCGGGTTTATGGGCATCGACCAGATCCGTCATCGCCTTGGTGAAAGGCTCATTGCGATAGTCGGCAAGCAGCGGCGCCTCGACGTTGTAGACAAGATCGGCGCCATAAGCGAAGGCCTCGGTTACCGCAGACTGGGTGGTCTCTCCTGGCGGTCCGAGCACGATTCCCGCGAGCTCGACGCCAAGCTTGTCGGCGAGCTTGCGGCCTTCACCGAGTAGTTCGAACGATACCGGGTGGACCTGGCCGCGCTCGAGCTCGATAAACACCCAGACGTGGCGATAGTCCTTGAAATGGTCGGGCAGCTCCTTCTTTGTGCCGGCACGGCCGGAGGCAGGGCGAGGGGCTTCTCGATTCGCGCTCGACATCGTCTCTCCTTGCCGTCATTCGCCGCCGTTGAAGGCGAGTTCCTGTTCCAGCGCTGGCCCGCGGGTTAAGATTGCGGCGATAAGTTCGTCAGCGAGATCACGCAAATTCCTCTCGGGGGTGTCGATAAGTGCCGCCTTTTCCGCCCGCGCTGTAGGGGCGAAAACGCGCTTGACGACCGTCGGCGAGCCGCGCAGCCCGCATCTGGTGAGGTCATCAATGCCGGCGTCGGCCGCACTCCACTTCAGGACCTGGCTACGCGCGGCGTACAGGGCGTCCTCGAGCGAGCCCCGACGGATCTCATTTGTGCCTTCCAGCATGGTGATGAGACAAGGGAGCCTGCTCTTCAGCATCTGCGTGCCGCCTTCACAGCGGCGCTCGACCTTGATCTCGCGCGCAGCGAGGTCAACGGAGGGGATCTTCGCAACATAGGTGAGTTGCATGAGATCGAGGCGCTTGGCGATGCCGGGCCCGACCTGGGCGGTGTCGCCATCGATCGTCTGCTTGCCAGTGAAGACGATGTCTGGCGTGCCGAACGTCTCGCCAACCTTCGCGATTGCCTGGGAAAGAGCGAAGGAGGTCGCCAGCGTGTCAGAGCCCGCAAAATAGCGATCCGTCAACAGCACCGCGCGGTCGGCGCCGTAACCGAGCGTCTTGCGCAACGCGTCCTCCGCCATGGGCGGACCCATAGTGAGCACGGTGACCTCGCCGCCGTAAGTGTCGCGCAGTCTAAGAGCCTCTTCGAGGGCGAATATGTCGTAAGGATTGATGATGGTAGGCACACCCTGACGCATGATCGTGTTCGTAACGGGATGGACCCGTATCTGTGCCGAGTCCGGCACCTGCTTGATGCAGACTACGATGTGCATTGGCGGTCTCTTTGGGCTTCTATACGGATGCGGGCTTGGCAGTAGATCTTTGGCAGCATCATTCGTGCCAACTGTTTTGCGAGCTCATATTCCTCGAGACTCCGTTGGTTCCTTCCAGGGGCGCGTTCGTGATGACACGATTTGTCGGCTTCCCGACATTGTCGCGTCGCAACCATGTCGCGCTCATTCTTTTGCGAACCGCTTCAGGACGGACTCGAGCGGGACGAAGGTGCGGCCCGGCGTGGCAGGCTTGTTGGGATCGTAGTCTTTGAGCACCTTGAAGATCCGGTACTTAAGCGGCGAGGAAGTCGTGAAGTCCTCGTAAGCGCGTAGCAGCGTTGCGCGCACCCGCGCGGCGACCACCTGGTCGGGCAAATCGGATAGATCTTCTTCGGCAAGGTATTGGCCCACGCGCTTCATGATATGAAGCCGTGAGACATTCAGCACCTTTGGGTCATAAGAGACCCCAAGGACCGCGAAGAACTCCTCCGCGGCCGACAGGCCCTTCAGTCGCGCGAGGATGTCGGTAACATCGATGGGGCGGCCGTCAGCGGAACAATTCATCGCATTCTCCCTGGTCGGGCAACTGTGGTGTCGCTGTGTTCGTCGCCCAGCTGGCCTGGACCGGCGACATCCGCGAAGCGTGCCTCGCTGCACATTCCATCGTAGATCTCGACCAGTTGAGCCGCAGTAATGGTCGACTTTGTCTCGGCCGCCTTGCGGCGGACGCGGGCCACCATCGCGGCTGCCAAATCCGGGTCGAGATCGCGACCGCTTTCGCTCAGCACGCGGGCAATCGAGGTGGCGCCGGAATGCTTACCGATGACGATACGCCGGCAGCGGCCCACGAGTGCCGGGTCGAGCCCCTGGTAGGCGCGCGTGTCCTTCAGCAGCCCTGCGACGTGAGTGCCGGATTCGTGGGTGAAAACATCGGCGCCGACGACCGGCTTAATAGTCGCCGTCTGCCGGCGGGCGGCGCAAGCCACCTGGGCGGCGAGGTCGGGCAATGCGGTCAGCTCGATGCCGGTATCCGCGCCGTCGATGACGGCCATCGCGGCCGCCACTTCTTCCAGCGCGGCATTACCCGCACGCTCGCCGAGCCCGAGGACGGTGACGGACGCATGGCGCGCGCCTGCACGGATCGCGGCCAGCGTGTTGGCGGCCGCAAGGCCGAGATCGTTGTGCGCGTGAAATTCGAGGTCGATTTCAGACTTCGCCATGAGCTGGGCGACAAGTTCGAAAGTCGAAAAGGGGTCGAGAATGCCGACCGTGTCGGCCAGCCTGACGCGGCTTGCGCCGGCGCGCGCAGCCGTTTCGATGACGCGGGCAAGATGATCCCCATCAGCCCGCGAGGCATCCTCGCAGCCCACAGCGACGAAGAAGCCGGCAGCGGCTGCGCGCCTGACCATATCCTCGATGACCTGCAGCGCTCCCGCCTGATCGAGGCCGAGCTTGGCGGCAAGTTGGATGTCGGATGCAGGCAGCGACAGATTGACGGCGCCGACGCCGCTCTCGATCGCTGCGTCGAGATCCCTCGCCTTCATCCGGCACCAGGCCATGAGCCGAACCGGGAGACGCCGCGCGACCGCGGCGCGAATTGTTTCGATCTCGTCGGCGCCCATGATCGGCGTGCCGATCTCGATCTCTGGGACGCCGGCGGCCACAAGAGACTCGGCGAGCTCCAGCTTTTCCGCCGTCGTAAAGGCGACACCGGGCGCCTGCTCGCCGTCGCGCAAGGTCGTGTCGTTGAGGAAGACATCACGGCTCATGAACGGCAGCCTGTTCTGCTTCCGCCCAGGTATGGACCGGATCGAACGTCTTCGGGACTTCGCCCACGCGGCCCAGAACCGGGAGAGTCACGCAGCTTCTCAACGATTGCCGGCATGACCTCAAGCACCCGCTCGACGTCTTCTTCGTTGTTGTCGCGCGCAAACGAGAAGCGGACTGCCCCGTGTGGCATCTTCATCGCGCTCAGGACATGGCTGGGTTCCATTGAGCCGGAGGTGCAGGCGGAGCCGGAGGAACAGGCGATGCCTACGCGGCTCAGCAGATGTGGGATTCCATCGCTTTCGGTATGTTCAAAGGAGATGTTTGCGGTGTTTGGCAACCGCTCCATCGGATCGCCAGTGACACTGGTGTTTGGGATGCGCTGGAGGATCCCATCCTCCAGGCGGTCGCGCAGCGACTTTACCCGTGTGGTCGCGTCGTCCATGAATTTCAAGGCGAGTTCGGCCGCCGTGCCGAGCCCGACTATGCCGGGCGTGTTCTCGGTACCGGCACGCCGGCCGTGCTGTTGGTGCCCTCCCTTGATCATCGAGCGGAAGTGCACGCCACGCTTTATCCAAAGTGCACCGATCCCTTTGGGGCCATGAAGCTTGTGGCCGGAGAGCGACAGCATGTCGATAGCGGTCGATTTCAGGTCCATCGGAAGCTTGCCAACCGCCTGCACTGCATCGGTATGAAAAAGGGCGCCAATTTCCTTGGCCAACTCGGCGAGCTTGGCCACGGGAAAGATCGTACCGGTCTCGTTGTTCGCCCACATTACCGAGACGACTGCCACACGGGGCGAGAGGGCTGCCTTGTAGGCGTCGAGGTCAAGCCGGCCACGACGATCCACGGGGATCGTGTGGACCTTGACGCGACGAACCTGCTCAAGATGCGCGCACAGCGTCAATACGGCGGGATGCTCGACCGCGGACGTCACGATCTCGGTTCGGTCGGGCGTGAGCTCGAGCGCCGAAAGGATCGCTGCATTGTCGCCTTCTGTTCCACCCGAGGTGAAGGTGATCTCATCGTCGAACTGCGCGCCGATCAGCGCCTGCAACTGCCGCCGCGCCTTCTTTATCGCCGCACCGACTGAGGCGCCAAAAGCGTGCGTCGACGAAGGGTTGCCGAATTGATCCGTGAAGTACGGCAACATCGCTCGCACAACGTCAGGATCGACCCGTGTCGTTGCGTTGTTGTCGAGGTAGACAGGCCTCATACGAACAGTCCTCAGTTAACTGAAGGACTTGCCGCAGCCGCACTTGTCCCGCGCGTTGGGGTTGTCGAAGACAAAGCCGGAAGAGTCGAGCCCGGTGACGAAGTCGACGGTCATGCCGGCGACATGGGGTTGGGAGTCTGCGTCCACAAACAGCTTGATCCCATCTGTCTCCGTAATCACATCGCCCTGGCGCGAAACGCTCTCCAGGCCCATTATGTATTTGAACCCGGCGCAGCCGCCGGTCTGGACCATAATGCGAAAGCCCTCCGCTTGCTCGCTGGCGCTGGAAAGAGCGGTCTTGACGGCGGCAACAGCATTGTCGGTGAGCGTGATCATGGCAAGATTTCTCCTCAATCCGTGACGTCTTTGCGGATCACGATGCAGGGACCGTGCCAAAAGAGGAAAAAACCGTTTCAACACGGCGCGATCCCCCTAGAGGCGCTATCAATCTTGTTGGCCATTGCTGAAAAGACGTCGGGCACCCGACACGCACTGTCGGGTTTGTCGAGTACGTGACACAAAGTGTCCGGCCTCGGTTCCCACTGAACTCTCACATAAATCATTGATGAGTGTGCGGAACATTTTTTTGCGCTTGTTCAGGCGAATTGGCACGACTTTTGAAACGCCCATTGGCGATGCGGCAAGAACCGCCGAGACAAAAATCATGCTGCGAGTGCCCTCGCGATCGATGGAATGGAGCAAGCCACATGTCAGGGCTGGGCAACATGTCAGGGTTGGGTCAGAACCGCTCTGCGCGGGTGGAATCGGCTCCTCGCCGCTCAGACGACACGCCGGTTTCGATGGCGATCACGCACTCTCGCCAGCAGCACCCTGTTCCTGGACGAGCAGGAGGTCGGCATCGAGCACCACGCTGCGCTCAGTCGACCGACCACCCGGCAGGGCAGCTGATCCTCAACAAGCAGATGAAGGTCGTTAATACATGGACCAGCGCGAGAGACCATCGCCGCAAGAAATCCGTCGGGCGCAGCAAGACAATCCAAAGATCCGTGAGCACGATCTCGCCGCCCGACTGGGCATTTCGGAAGCGGAACTGGTCGCCGCGCATTGCGGTCTGGGCGCGATTCGCGTCGAGCCGCGCGTCAATGATCTGCTGACCGGCCTCGAAGCGGTCGGCGAGGTGGTGGCGCATACCCGCAATGAAAGTGCTGTGCACGAAAAGATCGGCGTCTACGACAAGGTGGTCACCGGCAACAGGCATGCTCTGGTACTTGGCGACGACATCGACTTGCGCATCTTCCCGAAGGTTTGGGCGCATGGATTTGCTGTCGAGAAGCGCGATGGCAAGGACATTAGCCATAGCCTGCAATTCTTTGATGCCGCCGGCAAGGCGATGCACAAGGTGCAACTCGGGCCCGCCTCAAATCTCGATGCTTATCAGAAGCTGGTGGCTGAGCTGGAATCCTCGAACCAGGAGCCGATCCTAGTATTCAAGGCGAGCGGAGCCAACGATGACGCAGAGGTTCCTGAACAAGCCGCCACGGTGGAGGATCTACGCGAGTGCTGGAGCCAACTGACGGACGTGCATCAGTTCTTCGACATGTTGAAGAGACTGAAGCTCAGCCGCCGCGAGGCGGTGCGTATGGTCGGCGAGGTTTACGCTTGGGCGCTCGAAAAGGACGCCATCGGCGCCATGTTTCAACAGGCGGCCGAAGACGAAATGCCGATCATGTGCTTTGTAGGAAATCGTGGCTGCATCCAAATCCATTCCGGTCCGATCAAGTGGGTCAAAACAATCGGGCCGTGGATCAATGTGCTCGACGAGACCTTCCACCTGCATCTCGGGACCCACCACATCCGCGAGGTCTGGGCCGTGCGCAAGCCGACCAAGGAGGGTCACGTCACCTCGCTCGAAGCCTACGGCGCCGATGGCAAGATGATCATCCAGTTCTTTGGCAAGCGCCGCGAAGGCGAGGGCGAGCGCGAGGACTGGCGGTTTCTGGCCGAGACCCTGCCACGCATTCCCGGTCCGACCGCTGCATGAGGCGAGACCAATTGCATGTTGTTTTCCGGTTTCGCTCGGCACCCGTCGCCGGGGCTCAGCATTCTGCTGGCCATCGCTTTGCCTGCGGAGCGAGTGAGCGCCTAGCTATTGCTTCCCGTGCTGTCACGGATCGCTCGATCGTCGCAATCGCCTGCGCGCTTGGCGAGGAAAGACATCTCACCGCTCGAAATTCGACGAGCTACTACCCGAATTCCGCTGAAGGTTGACCGATGTCGGCCACATGCGTCAGCTGTCGGCGAAGGTTGTTTTGTCGGTCAGTCAGTCCAACTTTGCGGCCGTGCTCCAAAACGAGGCCCATGCTTCCTTCAAGTAGCCGTCCTCAAAGTACTAAGATCCTTCGTTGGGCATTGCTTGCTTGTGATCTGATCCGCAGGCGGAACAACTCTTAATCTGGCGACAGCACCCGTGGGCAGATGGAGGTGACCTCTGCCGCGAATCGAAATGCCCCGGCCGCTTGCCGCGCGCTCAGGAGTGCCGCGCCGGATTGCTTTGCTCAGGCATTCAACCACCTTGCGTCAAACAAACGGCAAGCAAGGACCAACGATCATTCTGCCCCTGCTTCCACCGCGGGAGGCTCCGGCTTCAATATGGTCCTACTCAATGACCGTATTCCTGGAAAGCAATTTTCCAATCACGTTTCTCCGATATCAAAGCGTTAGACATCCACTCGCGACCGGGAGAGCAGGACGCCCGCAGGCCGCGCGTGTTCTTCCGGCATCCGCGCCTCCCGTCATTGCGCGCACGACCCGGAGGCGCTCATGGCGCACCCGAGGATGACACACATCCATCGCGTAAATATGTTGAATCGGAACAATCAATTTTGCCAATAATCTGAAGAGAGATATGAAAAGGTTCAGGTGGCGTGGGGACGCAGGATAAGGAGTGTCTCTGATGGCTATCCATGGTAGTCCGCGCGACAACGCCCTCTTCGGCACCAACGATGAGAATGTGATCACAGATCCCGACGGTAATGACTGGATTGACGCTCTTGCCGGTAACGATTCCATTTCGGCGGGGCCCGGCAATGACCGAGTCTTCGGTGGCACAGGTAATGATCATGTCTTTGGCGAGGAGGGCAATGACTACCTCTACGGCGACAGCGGGCGAGACGGACCGCGCATCACTGCTGAGGATAATGACAAGCTCTATGGGGGTCCGGGTAACGACACCCTCTTTGTTGGTGACGGCAGGGATTATCTGACCGGGGGGACAGGCAACGACACGTTCGTGTTCCAATTCCACAACCCGATCCCTGGATATGACCCGCGTTTCGGGCCGGACCCGGATAATACCTCGATCTTGGATTTCAACCCGGCGGATGACACTTTGGCCTTCGATGCGGTTGGCCTCGGTGGCGACGGCTTTGGCGCCAACTTCGTCAACCACGCCAGCTCACGGTCTGGCCATCCAGTTGACACCTTCTACAGCGGCGACGCCGCGGGCGCGAACGGCGAGCATGTCGTCGTGCTCACCAACTCGTTCAGCAACGGCTCCCAGGCTGCGGATGCGATCTCCAATGAGCATATCGGCGACATTATCGCTTACTATAATCCGTTAACCCAGTCAGGGAATCTGGCCTATGTCACCTCCGATAACCATGCCGACGATTTTGCTCATCTCGGTAATGTCCACAGCGTCGCGGATCTGGCCGGGCTTGGGTTGAGCGCGTGGGACTTTACCTTCGTCTGATCCGCGGGAACTTTGGATCGGATAGGACGAGATGCGCTACCGCGTAGATACACCGCCGCTTTCGCCGAGGGCGATACTCACCGCGACCGAGACGCGTCGGAGACGACAAGCTTGACGTCTCCGAAGCCGCGGCGCGTCAGTTTGCGCAGGAGCTCCGTCCAGGTCGGCTTGGCCACGGAGATGCCGACCTCATGCCAAGCACCTCGCGGCAATGGTCGACGCCGACGGCGACAATCACCGCGACCGAGACGACGCGGCCGCTGCGGCGCACCTTCAGATAGTTCGCGCACATCCACACCTATAGCCAATCGTCCTCGATCGGCCATTCAATCAAGGCCTCGAGCATCCCGTCGGTCTGCGAGGGAGAAAGCCGAATGGCTGCGGTACTCGGCGACGACCGCAATGCTTGGCGCATCGGCCACCAAAGACTCTCAACATTATGCCAAGTTGGCAGAAAAGCCTCAGAAAGAGAGTCCTGCATACTGTTCAATTGGTCTGAACCAAGGTTTGGCAGGAGCCAAGCCGAACAGTCCCCGTGTCGCGGACGCGACAAAGCTGACCGCAGGTGTCGGTTGTCGGACGTTTTGCCGGGAGGACATGTGGTCATCCAATGAGCGGCGGTCCCGGTGGTGGCTGAGCATAGATCGGTTCAGCACCATCGATACGGTCGATCCGGCACGCAACTTGCTTAGAAGATTTCGGGGCGCCAGCAGCTGTGCGTCACGGAGCTCAGCGATGATTGACCAGTCTCACAAACTTCAATGGGGATAACCAGTGGGTTACGCTTTAGAACCGCAGCACGAAGCAGATGCCTCTGCTGCTTGAATGCGCGACCGATCTCTTGCGCTGGTGCGCAGTTTGGCTGCATCGCGCAACACAATCACGACACGCTAGAGCTGGGACTTACCGGGTGCTGGCCAATCGACCTTGAGATCGGCCGGCAATCTCAATCGAGCGCATGAACGCCTGGCGTTCAGGAGAAGAGGCCAAATGGCGACAAATCCGGTTCCAGATCATGTCCCGCCCGAAATGGTGAGGGAGTTCAGCCTGTTCACTTCGCCCGGCATGTCACCGACTCCCAACGGGGATCCCCACGCGGCAGTCGCTTGCGTCCATTCCGGCCCGCCTATCTTTTATTCACCCCTCAACACACGCGACGGCAGGGGCACCTGGGTGATCACCCGCGCCAGCGACCAGCGCCGGGTGCTGCAGGACAGCGAAACTTTTTCCAGCCATCGCAGCATCTTTGCCTCCGCGTTGGGCGAAAGCTGGCCGATGATCCCACTTGAACTTGATCCCCCTGCCCATGGCGCCTTTCGCTCATTGCTCAATCCCCTGTTTTCGCCAAAGCGGGTGGCGGCATTGGAGCCGGCTGTCCGCGAGCGGGCAATCAGGCTCATCGACGGGATCGCCGCATCGGGTACAAGCTGCGACGTCATGAAGGATTTCGCATTTCCGTTCACGGTAAACATCTTCCTTCATCTCCTAGGGCTACCGGATGACCGAATCGACACATTTGTCGGATGGGGGAGAGATCTGCTCCACGGCGACGATGTGAAACGGCCGGCCGCGGCCCGGACGATCGTATCGTTCATTGATGAACTTGCAGCCGTCCGCCGCAAGGACCTGGTTGATGATTTCATGACGTTCATCGTGCAGGCACAGGTCGAGGGCCGCCGCCTGACGAAACAGGAAGTACGCGGCGTCGGCGTGCTTGTCTTCGTTGCCGGGCTCGACACTGTTGCAGCAGCCATAGGCTTTGACCTGGCCTATCTCGCACGCAACCTCAAGGATCAGGAATTGCTGCGCGGCGAACCAGGCCGGATCGTGGCCGCGGCCGAAGAATTGTTGCGCGCCTATCCGACCGTTCAGTTGATCCGCGTGGCAACGAAAGATATCGACTTCGAAGGCGCGCCGATCCGCAAGGGAGATTATGTTTCCTGCGCCACGATGATCGCCAACCGCGACCCGGCGGAATTCGAATGCCCCAACACGGTCGATCTGGCGCGAGAGGACAACCGCCATGCCACCTTTGGCTATGGTCCCCACCGTTGCCTTGGCTCACATCTTGCCCGGCGCGAGATCGTCATTGGCCTGGAGGAGTGGTTGGCGCGCATCCCCGCCTTCCGGATCAAGAAGGGTACGGCACCCATCACCTCTGGCGGCCATGTGTTCGGGATCGAAAATCTGATCCTAGACTGGTCCTGACCAAGCCCCGCCCCCGTGCCGAGGTGCAAAGACAATGGAGGCAGCGCCATGCGCATCATCGTCCAAAATGCCAAATGCCAGGGTCACGCGCGATGCGCGGCGCACGCGCCACACATCTTCAAGCTCGATGACGCCGGTTACATCCTGGCCGGTAACATCGAAGTTGCGGAAGGGGAGGAACTGACTGCATCGCGAGGTGCGCGATCCTGTCCCGAACGTGCACTTAAACTCGACCGTCAACCCTGCAGCACGAGTGAACCGGACGTCATTCCACCGAGAGTCCGGCGGGCATGAAAGGGATCGACCAAGTGGCCCATACGGGAACTGAGGCACGCGCCTTCTGTTCCACCACCGTCCTCGTCCAACTGCGCAGGGGCACCTGCGGCATCGAGAAGCCCCCCAGGATGCGCAAACGCCAAGGTGCGGTTCGCGAAACACCTCTTCCGATCACAGAATTTGTGGCAGAGCCGATGGAACAGACGAAAATTGCCCAACTAATCGACCGTGAGGCGATCCGGGACTGCCTCTATCGGTACAGCCGCGGGATCGACCGCGCCGATGAAGCGGCGCTACGCAGCGCATACTGGCCCGATGCGCATGACAATCACGGCGCCTATTGCGGCCCTGCAGAGGGGTTCATCGAGTTTGCACTCGGTGTCTTCAAGACCGGACCCCGTAACATCCACCAGATCACCAACATCCTGATCGAGTTCATCAGCTCGGCAGAGGCTGCGGTCGAGAGCTATTTCACCGCGCTGCAACGCGCACCGGACAAAGACGGAGACGTACGCCAGACGCTCCTGTGCGGCCGTTACTGCGATCTGTTTCACAAGAGGGAAGGGGAGTGGCGGATTGCCGAACGGACAGTTGTCTACGATTGGATAGAGGAGCAGATCCCACCAGCGATCGTTGAGGCAGAACGGTTCGGCCCGCGCCGGCCGATCGGAGCACCGCATCCGGACGATCCGGTCTACAAGCTCGGAAAGCGTCGCATTCCTTCTCGCCATGACTCTTCGGAGGCTTCGAAAGACACAGCCGCATCGGCCGAGGAGAATCAAGGTCATGACAACTTTGCGATGCTACAGCGATCCCGGCGAAAGACAGCCCGGTGAAGGTGCGCCAAATTGGAATGCCTTTCTGCCCGCGACGGCGTGAGCGATCGGCTCTGTCCCACGAGCCCGCCGACGACACTGGTTGTGCCCAAATGTACGGGTCCTTGGCAGCGCCGATCATCACGGCAAGCTCCTGTCCTTGGCCGGTCCCTCAGCAGCCTCGGCTACCAAATCGGAAGTTGGATCGCTGCCGGATCGCTGCGTCGTCTTTCCGGGTCCGCAACTGGCCATCGCCAGGACGCGCTGCTTTAGCGCGACGCATCTTTTGCCGCTCAAAATTGATTGGATGAAATCGCCGAAGGAAGTCCTCAACATGCAGACAGGACGCATCGTCATCATTACGGGCGCCGCGGGTGGGATCGGCCGTGCCCTGGTCGAAGTTCTTGCCAGGGATGGAGACACTGTCGTTGCGGTAGACCTTCCTGGCAGTGGCGTCGTTGAACTGGCCCGTGGTCTCGGCCACCCGCATCTTGGCCTTGAGTGCGACGTCTCGCGGGAGGAGGATGTGCTCGCGCTTTACGGTCGGGTCGAAGCACAGTTCGCCCAGATCAGCGTCCTCATCAACAACGCCGCGATGGGACCCACCATGGCTGCGAGCGTCGACACTGGTGTCGACGCCTTCCGCCTCGCCCTGGCAGTAAACTTGATTGGACCGTTCGTCATGGCCCGCGAAGCGGCGAGGCGCATGAGGCGGGGCGGTGCGATCGTCAACGTCGCTTCGATGGCGGGCGTCGTAGGCAATCCCAAACGCAACGCCTACGCGGCCTCGAAGGCGGGCCTGATCTCGTTGACGAAGTCGCTTGCATGTGAGTGGGCTTCTCGCGGCATTCGCGTGACGGCGGTAGCGCCCGGCTACGTGCGCACGCCGATGGTGGCAGAACTGGAACGCGCGGGCAAAGTGGACCTAGCGGCCGTGCGCCGCCGCGTGCCGCTGGGGCGTTTGGCGCATCCGGACGAGATCGCTCTCGCCGTGCGTTTTCTGACCAGCTCGCAGGCGCGCTACATCACCGGTTCAGTGCTGGCGGTCGACGGAGGCTGGATGTCATTCAACCAGCCGGGGGATGCACACCCGCAGGTGGATGGGATACCCCAAGCCGAACTGTGCTGTCCGGCCGAACGCACCGACGCGCGTATCGTGCTCGTCACCGGCGGCGCGAACGGCATCGGCGCGGCCGTGGTTCGCCGCTTTGCAGCAAACGGCGATACCGTTGTGATTGCTGATAGAGATGGCGCTGCAGCGGCAGAACTCGCTGCGTGGCTCCGCGGCAAGAACCCGGCCAGATGCGTGGATGTGGCCGTCGAGAGCGAGGTGGTTGCGCTATTCGAAGAGATGCGGGCGAGCTTCGGGCGCATCGATGTGCTCGTCAACGGTGCTGCTGGTGCCGACACTTTGTCGTTGGGAATCGAACAAATACCGGAACACATCCAACACGTCCTGGATGTCAATCTTACCGGGGCCTTCACCTGCGCTCGCGAAGCGATCAAGGCGATGCGCGCTGGCGGCGTGATCCTCAACATCGGATCGATCAACAGCTTTCTGCCGTTCGCGCCGCGCCATGCCTACGGTGCCTCCCAGGCGGGGCTGGACATTCTGACCCGATGCCTGGCGGCCGAACTCGGGCCGGTCGGCATACGGACGGCCACCGTCGCTCCTGGCTTCATTTGCACGCCTGGCGTTGCTCAGTTGGCGAAGGTCGGCCGCATCGATATGAAAACGATCGCACGACGCATCCCTATGGGCAGGCTGGGACAGCCGAAAGACGTGGCTGACGCAGCGTTCTTCCTGGCTTCATCCGCCGCCTCGTACGTCAACGGCTCCATCCTGTACGTGGACGGCGGCTGGACCTCTTTCGGTGATGCGGGAAACGCCAGTGAACTCGATAACGAGTATTTTGCGGAGGCCGCGTGTTGATCGTCGACTATTCGCCACAGGCCGCTGCTCAGCGAAGCCGAGTTCGTCCAAGGGTTCATGGTCCGGTCGGGCGCCGCGCCCGCACTACCGTGACCGAAGATGTTATCCTCGGCGAGACGAAACGTCCGTCCTCATCGCTGTCGAAGCCGTTGCAACCGCTCGATGCGCCTTCAACCGCCGAACGGCTTGCGGCCTGACCACGCCGCCGCCAAGGGCGAGATCGAGACCGCGGCCAAGGCGCCTTGTGCGCACCCTGCGCATCTCCCTGTCGGCTAGCTCCGTTCTGTAAACAGGGAAACACCATGGAATTCGCAACCTTTATCCTGGCCGCCCAGCGCGGATATCACCAATCGTGCGAGAGCGTTATCCGCAACTCCATCGAACAGGCCGTCGTTTCGGAGCAGGCCGGCTTCGATACCGCGTGGTTCGCGGAGCACCACTTCAACAATTATAGCCTCATTCCCTCGCCCTTGATGATGGTGGCGCACTGCGCCGGCGTGACGAGTACCATTCGCCTTGGCACTGCCGTGTGCGTGCTGCCGCTCTATCAACCGCAGCGCCTGCTTTCCGAGATCGGCTTCGCCGACACTGTTGCGAATGGCCGCCTCGAGCTTGGCGTCGGCTCGGGATACCAGCAATTCGAGTTCGAGCGCTTCGGCGTCAATATCGATGAGGCGCCGGCGGTCTTTTCGGAATACTTGGACATCCTTCAAAAGGGCCTCAACCAGAACATCTTCGAGCACGACGGTCAGTATGGGAACATACCCCCCACGGCGATTTCGGTGCGCACCGTCCAGAAGCCGACCCCGCCGATCTGGATCGCCGCCGGGACGGCCCGCCTGGGCCGGGCCTATCGTGAGGGACACAATCTTTTTGTGACGGCATTCCATAACGGATTAGAAACTTTGCGCGTCCTGCGCGAAGCCATCGAGAAGGCCGCGGCTGCCGAAGGCAAGAATGTCACGGACGCCAAGATATCTTTGCTACGTTGCTGCTATGCCAGCGACGACGAGGCAGAGATCAATAGTTATCTCGACAACGCCCGCTTCCAGCGCCGGCTGTCTGAAGCACTGCATCAGCGTCGCCAGCAGAGCCTGGACGGCTATCTGCTGAAAGAAACGCCAACGCAGCAAGATTTGTCATTCGCGACGATGCGCCGGAACCTGCCGATCGGCAGCGTGAATCGAGTGGTCGATCGCCTGTTGGAAGAGATCGATATCTTAAAACCCAACCAGATCGCAATTCAGACCCAGTTGGGGGATTTCGACCAAAAGACGATGCTGCGCCAGATCGAGCTCTGGGGAGACAAGATCATCCCGGCGGTGAACAAGTCGCTCGCTCATCAGGGCGGTTGATGGGACAAAACCAAGAGAATGGCACCCATGCTCGCCCACCAATGTGGCTGCCTCTGCGCCGGCCAATCGCCGCGGTTCAAGCTGGAGTTTGATCGGCATGTGCTTACCTGCGTGCTTTCGTGTGCACTCGAGGAAGTCGAGGCCGGCGAGGCGACGGCGACGGAGGCAACCGGTCTTTCGCGCGCCGAGCTGCGCGATGTCCTGGCCAGCAGCTTCCCCACTTTCCCCTTCAAGGCCTTCGCCCTGGAAGAGATGGGCGAGCCCGAGCCGGACCCGGAGGAAGAACTTTTGCGCGAGCTGCTCCTGGCCCATGCCCTGCCGGGCGACCCGGCAAGCGCCCGGTTTGCCAAGATCATCGCCCGGCGCGCCATGCGCAATGACCATCTCTGGCAGGACCTTGGCCTTTTCAATCGCACCGAGCTTAGCCGCCTGCTTGCCATGCATTTTCCGACGCTGGCGGCCGGCAACACCCAAAACATGAAATGGAAGAAGTACTTTTACCGCAAGCTCTGTGAGGCCGAAGGGTTTTCGCTATGCACCGCGCCCAGTTGCCGGGAATGCAATGATTTCGCAGGCTGCTTCGGTCCGGAGGAAGGGGAAAATCGCCTTGCACGAATCAAAAATGGATTTGCATTGGATTAAGAGCCGCTTTCGTCAGTGTTATGAGGCAGCCAACCTTGATCGCCATCGAGCCGTAGGCACTTTTCCCGGCGACGTTACACGGGAGGAGGGGACCTTCATCGCATGATCGCGGTGAGCGATGGTCGATTCGACTCGGGTCGAGATCTTCTTGTTTCGGAAGCAGGGGCGATCATATTTGACTAACCAAACGAACGGGCGCATGACCTGTTCCTAGCACTATCGGGTCACATCTAGTCTCTTAGAGACATTAGCACCCCATAGAATCACAGACCTAAGGACGGCCTGTCTCCACAAGGAGCCGGCCGCGACGCCGAGCATGACGACAACGTGCGCAGCCTGCCACAACGGGACGTGCCGTTGGTGCTGGGCGCCTGCCCATCGCAAATTACACGAAGGGGGCGCAAATCCGGACTTGGCGGGACTTGCAGCCGTTGCGGACAGGGCGCGGCCGACTATTGGGGTCAGCCCAGGCGCCTGGCCGGAGGCGGCGGAGGTCATGGGTTCACAGAATGCGTCGATTACCCTGGCTGCGATCCTGCAACGGGCCGAACGCATCCGCAGTTGTCGCGGCTATCTGCGGGATCTCACGGAAAAAGCGCGGGCGCAGAAATTCTCTGTGTGGCCCATGGTCACCGCGTTGCTCAACGCCAGAGTCGGGGCGCTGGAGAAGGCTGCTGCCGGAAAAGGTGCGGAGGAATCCTCAGCAGCGCAGGAGCGCGGCGGGTGCCGTGGGGCAGCTCGCTGGATATCAGCGACGCGCTGCGCGACAGCATGAAGAAAAAGGGCTGGTGATGATGTCCCGGGCTGGATCGCCGATGCCGCCATTGGCAATGAGCTCGGAACGGAGAGCGTGCGGTCGATCAGGTCCTTGACCCAGAATGGCCGCTCGGCCGGCCTGTTCGACCTTTCAGCCGGTTCGTCTGAGGCCTTGCTGATATACGACTATGACTGTTCGCCTAGCAGCGATGCCAGTTGTGTGAGCCCGACAGCTTCTATTTTCGGGGCCATCGGATAGGACTCGGTTCCGGCGTACACGACGAAAGTGCGGTCGGGCTGAACATCTTCCAAGGCCATATGCAGACCCTTTCCCAGCGAAGGAGACAGGCTGCGTTTTATTTCGATTGCCCAGACGCCGCGATTGGCTGGAAGCTGGAGGACAAGATCGATCTCGGCTCCGGCCGCGGTGCGGAAGAAGCTTGCGAGGGTCCCTTCGGGCGCCACCGATACAAGATTCTCCAGAACGAAGCCTTCCCAACTCGCGCCGACGACCGGGTGGCCGGCGAGGCTGTCGGCCGTCTCTATGCCAAGCAGGGCATGTACGAGCCCGCTGTCGCGGACGTACACTTTCGGTGTTTTGACGAGGCGTTTGCCCGTATTGGCGTGCAACGGCGGCAGCCGACGGATCAACAGCAGGTCCACAAGCAGATCAACATAGGACGAAATGGTCGGCGCGCTGACCGAAAGGTTGGCCGCCAGGCGTGACGCATTCAGCAGGCCCGCCTGATTGTGGGCAAGCATGGTCCACAGCCGTTCGAGGGTTTGCGCCGGAATCCGCGGGCCGAATTGCGGCACGTCGCGCTCGAGATAAGTGCGGATGAAATTGCGTCGATACGCGAAGCTGTTGGCTTCCGAATGTGCAAGAAAACTGTCCGGGAACCCGCCACGCAGCCAGAGACTTTCAACCGACAGCTTTTCAGAAGCGATCTCGAGCGCGTCCAGCGGTGTCATCTCGACATATTCGATGCGGCCGGCCAGGCTTTCGCCCGTTTGACGCAGCAGATCCATCGAGGCTGATCCCAGAAGCAGGAAACGACCGGTGCGGCGTCCGCGCCGGCGTCCGGCGTCGATCAACCCTCGAAGCTCCTGGAACAACTCTGGCATTCGATGGATCTCGTCCAGGATGACCAGACGGTCCTCGTAGGCGCGCAGGAACAGTGCTGGATCCGACAACTTGTTCCTGTCCTCGCGGGACTCCAGATCGAGATAGAGTGCATCCAGGTCTTCACCAATCTGCAAGGCGAGCGTTGTCTTGCCGACCTGGCGTGGGCCGATGAGGGCCACAGCAGCTTGACGGGCAAGCGCCTGACGAACTTGAGGTAGCACACGACGGCCTATCATCCATGCAAATTAAAAGTCGCGTTTTAAGATTGCAAGGATAAAGAGCTGGATACCGCACAACGGAGGCGCGCAGCAAGCCGTGTTCCGATCACTCCGCACGTCGTCCAGATTGCGATCTGTATGTCGGGATGCGACGGGGCCGTAGGATAGCGAGTGCCACCAGGGTAGGCCCCGAAATCCCCTCGGTAATCTCTCCCATGCGTTTGACAAGAAGCCGTCGCGGCACACTCTTGCATTGGACGTCGCGTGACATACGTGATATGAGTGTGCTCATACGCAATCTCACGTGATGTCTTGTCCGACGCTCTCTTCTCATCTTTCCTCATGGTCGATCGACCGCATGCGCCGATCGGCGGACGGCGCACGTCGGGCGGCGCTAGGGCGCAGGAGCGCCCTAGCCGCACCGTCTCCGACGATCGCGAGCTTCTTGTCGGGGCGATCCGTCGCGCGCTTCAAGAAACAGCGCCCGCGTTGGCGGCGCCAGCAACTGCGACCTCGACAGGATTCGTGGATCTCGCTGCCGCGGCCGCCGACATCGCCCTGGGGCACTCCGTCGTCCTTCAACTCAAGCCCGACCTAGACCAAGGACGCCGAAGCGCGGTGCGCTCCTTCCTTGAAATAGTCGTCCGCGTGAGTGCCACGCTTGACGAAACACGCCTCGAGTCGGCGATCAGCAAGCTCGCGGAGGTCCTCCTGCCCGATGAGCTCGCCGATGCGCGCGGAGCATTGGCCTCGGACAACCTCGAGCTCCGTGATCGATTCGTCTCGGAGGTTCCTCAGCTCACGAGCGCCGAGATCGGAGCGCAGGCGGGGCTGAAGACCAAGAACCCCTATGCGACCGCAGCGCGCTGGAAAAAGGCTGGCAACATCTTCTCGGTCCAGCACCGAGGCAAAGAGTATTTCCCGGCTTTCCAGTTCCGCGAGGGACGGCCGCACCCGACGATCAAGAAGGCGCTCGGGGCACTCCCTCCCCGGCTGTCTGCGTGGCAACGTGCCTTCTGGTTCATGTCGACGAATGGCTGGCTGGCCGACAAGGCACCCGCCGATATGCTCGACAGTCCGCAGTCAATCATCGCAGCCGCTGAACGAGAGGGCCAAGAGGTGGTTGGGTGAGCGTTTCAAGCGTACGCCCGCCGCCTTCTTCCTTTCCGAGCATTAACACCCAAAAGGTCACGAAAGGCATTGTCCTCCATCGCACGCACGGCTCCAGCTTCCGGCCGGCGCAGTTCAACCCATGCATGGGTCAGCCGACGCGATTCGCTCCTTTTCCAGACGCCGCAGGCGCATGCGTACCGACGCTCTACGCGGCGACATCGCGGGAGGCAGCGGCTTTCGAGTCGATCTTTCACGACATCGAGCCTACTGCCGTCTTCAAGACAGTCCGCCTCGACGTCATCGAATCGCGCAGCGTAAGCCGCATTGCACCGAAGCGCGATCTGCTCCTGGCCGGCCTGTTCGCGCCGGATCTCAAGGTGTGGGGCATAAGCCGCGGCGATCTCGTCGAGACGCCGAAATCGACCTACCGTCAGACTGTTCTTTGGGCTCAAGCGATTCACAGCGCCAGAGCGGACGTTGACGGCCTGCTTTGGACATCTCGACAGTGCGACCCGGACCGATGCGTAATATTATTCGAGGATCGTGTCAGCGAGGGAGATTTCGAGGTTCACGACAGCATCGAGGTCGGCGCCGACGCGGACCTGTTGCTCGAGATCCGAGCTTTCGGCATGCGCGCAGGCATTACCATCGTTTCTTAGGCATGCGTTGATGTCGAGAACACATGCTCCGCGGCCGGTTGGCCCTCCTCACGAGACGTATGTTTCTCGATACCGAAGTCCATAGACGAGCTAGGGGGCGCGGGCATCCCGAAAAATGCCTACGCTCGATCAGGGCGAGATCGATAACTTTGCTTGGGGAGCTTTTGTCGAGCAGCTCGTTAGCGAATTGAAGGGGGCATTCAATCGCTGCCTGGAAGTCCCCGCTGGCAGGTGTTTAAGGTGATTTCGCGGGTCGCGCGCCGTTTGGCGCGCGCAACGGCAAAGAATTCCCGACGAGTCGAGGACGAGGAATTTCCCACCGCTGTCACCACGATTCTCTGCCATTCGTTCCAGCGGTCGTCGTGTTTCGTGCTGACGGCTTCGAGTTGTTTTGCCAGCGGTCGGGAGTCTCCTTCGGAATGCCGGCTTTGCGGCCCAGGCTCTTGAAGGGTTCGCCTGAGGTCTCGGCTCGTCGCATAGGGATCACGCCGCGGGTCTCGTTGCCGTCACACGGAGAAAAACGCCGTGACTGACCGAGTTTCAACAAGTCCTTTGGAGACGCGAAGAAACGCCCATAGTCATTCGGTGATGGACTCGTCGTTTTGGCCGCAACCGGCTCGGAGGAAGGCAAATGCAGCCTCGCAAGGATCAAGAATGGGATCGCGTTGGACTAAGATCCGTCTTCGTCACCAGTATGAGGCGGCCAATCTTGATCGCCATCGAGCCGTAGGCGATTTTCCCGGCGTCACACGGGAGGAGGGGAATGTGCACCACCCTGATCTGGTGAGCGGTCAATGACGCGCCCGGCCGGCAACGGGGGTTGACCGGGTGACGGAGGACTGTAGCAATGATGCGGTCGGGCGAAGAGCGGCAACTCCCAATAGTCGAGCGGAACGCGTCTCAACCATGGCGGATCGGTCCCGGAATAGAAGCGCCGTGGCGACGCATTCGCGACGATATTGCAAAGAAGGATATCCAGTGGTTAGAAAGCGAGGCCCAAAGCAAGTGAGAGCCCTCTGCGGAGTCTGGTTGATTGAACCGCGCCCTGCTGTCCGGCTGACAATTCTAGCTTGTCGCTGATCAAAGATGGATGGCGCTTTTGAAGAGCTGACACTTGCGACCGAAGCCCCAAGCGACCGCCCATCCGTGCCAACCTTTTTGGTGGCCAGCACCATTTCCTTCCCCTGAGATGACATGAGCAGATACAAGGATTACCGCAAGCCCCGTCGGCGTCGAGATGACGACGGCCCGTTTCCTTTTCCAGAAGAGGACCTCGTCCCAAGCTTCTTTCATCAAACGTCACCTGCGACGGCAAAGCCGGTAGACGCAGAGGTCAAGTGGTTCAACGCAAGCAAAGGTTTTGGCTTCGTCAGAGTCTCGGACGGAAGGGACGCCTACCTGCATATTCGGGCATTGGAAGCGGTTGGAAGGAGCAGTGTCCCAGAGGGAGCGCGGCTCAAGGTCACCTTGGAGGAGACGCGAAAAGGCCATCAGGTCGCGCAAGTTCTGGAGATTGCACGGGAGATGGCCAACACTTCGACATCCGCGCCGGAAAGCGCCGGCACCGTCAAATGGTATAACGCCGAGAAAGGCTTTGGCTTCATTGCTCCTGAAGCCGGCGGAAAGGACGTATTCGTCCACGCCTCAACGTTGGCCCGCTGTGGAGTGAGCGAGCTCGTGGAGGGACAAAAGGTCTTTATCGAGTGCGCGCAGGGCAAGAAAGGTCTGGAGGTGCAAAGCATTCGTGTAGTTGCTTGACGACGGCCCAGCCCTTTTTGTTGAACGCGCGATGGTGAGCCATTCACTGCGCATAAGCACATCAGAATGGCGCGTTTGTCGCGGTGCTCGATCCTCATCTTTTAACGAGGGCCGATATGGTTCACTTCGTGCTCACCGTCGTTGCCATGGTCGTTCAAATTGAGGTTGCGGTTTATCACGGAACGCGGGCGCGACGGAAATCGAACAACATAACAGCACCTATAAGGTGGCAACAGCGGCTTGACAGGGATTATCATGGTACTGCTTGCCGACGGCCTCGGCCCAGCAGGAATTGCCAAACTGGTCGGCTGCTGCAAATGCAGTTTTATCGGATCATTCAAGCCTTCAATGAATCTTCTGCTGCGATAGCCAGAAGTGGTGGACTAACGCCGACATAAGCAGATCATGCTGGCCTTCCCCGACAAAGCCGGTAAAAGAGTTCCCCGTGTTGTCACCCAATAGGAGTAATTGAATGCACGAGGACACCGCAAATAGCCGAGGCCTGTTGATTGAACTTACGGCAGATATTGTATCTGCCTATGTCAGCAAAAACGCCGTTCCCCCCGCGTCACTGCCAGAGCTTATCGCAAGCGTGAATTCGTCATTGTCGAATCTTGGGCAGGCGGTCGAGCCAGAGAAGCCAGCCCAAGCGCCTGCGGTTAATCCGAAGCGGTCGGTGTTTCCCGACCACATCATCTGCCTAGAGGACGGCAAGAAATTCAAATCGCTTAAGCGTCATCTCAACGTCCACTACGGCCTGACGCCCAACGAATATCGCGAGAAATGGGGATTGAAGTCCGACTACCCCATGGTGGCGCCGAACTATGCGGCCCAACGGTCGGCGCTGGCGAAGTCGAGCGGTCTCGGCCACAAGGCTGTCAGCAATCCCGAAAGGAAGTCGGCGGCACGCAAATCTAGGTAGTGGGCGCAATGCCTCCCCCAGGTCGATGCGCCATACGGTGGAATTGACCGGCCAAACCTGTATGGCCTTCAAATCCGACATAGCCCTGCGCACAGCCGAAGCAAACTCGGAGGCGACAAGGACGCCGGCAATCCTTTCGTAGCAAGTCCTGCTACGGCTAAGTGATCGCCGGCTGGTCCTGTGCAATCGCGGCCGATCGCGTCACAGCGGCTGCCTGGCTGCTTGAGCTGCGCGGCCAGATCGCTAGGCTCGACTGAGACGCGAACTCTCTCGCAGGGGTTCCTTGGAAGGTCTGCGCGGCCTTGAAGACCGCTTCGATTTCGCAGGCGAAGTCCAGATAAAATTGCCGGGGAGGGCTTTCAAGACGAAGCCGAGGCGGTATTGCGGCAGCGGCTCCGGTCCTCGCCGCCATCGACGTCGTAACCGAGTGTACAGATAACTCCGCAGCCCCAGGCGGCAGACTTAGAGTTCGACGCGGCTGATGAATAGACACCCGCGCCCGCCGTGATTAGGAGCGCCGGTCGCCGCACAAACTCCCGACTTTTCCGCTGTCGATTTTGTCGGATTGGCGACAACTGTAGCTCGACCGAGACAGGCTCTTCGAGCGTAACCGCTGCAAGTTTGAGAAAAATCTCGGTTGGCCTGAAATGGCATGATCCTTGTTGTTTTCCATTCGATGTGATCGCCGCGGGCAAGAAACGCGACGGGTCCGCTCGCAAAACCCAAATGGAGAAAAGGATGATACGACCGGAAGAGACTCAATCTTTGGTCAGCCTCAGATTCGCCTTAAGGGGCGCGAGGGCTTCGCCCGGAGAGTCCCCGTCTTGGGCATTCATGCAATTCAGGAATGACTTCCAACTCTAGTTGCGAAGACGCGGTCCGGGCGCTGCGGTAGTTCGCTTGAATCCCTAGAAAGCTTCATCAAGGCAATAGTGGGTACTTACGTCGATGGGCTTCGTGAAGACATTTATTGTCTCCTTCTTCCGCTTGGCGGCGGGATTGGCGTTTCTATGTGCTGCACTCACAGGCTGCCTGCTTGCCTCCACAGCCATGGGGCAGGACAACCTGCTGGATGTTGCGAGATCGCTGTTTCGCCCCATTCCCAAGCGTGCTGCAGACCTGGACGGCAATCCGGCGACCTTAGAGAAGCTCGAGTTGGGCAAGATGCTCTATTTCGAACCGCGGCTCTCGCAAGCTCACAACATCAGCTGCAACACCTGCCATCAAATCGGCCGTGCTGGCGGCGATGGCCGTTCCACCTCTATTGGCCATAACTGGCAGCGCGGCGGCCGGAATGCGCCAACTGTATTCAACGCTGTGTTCAACATCGCTCAGTTTTGGGACGGACGGGCAGCGGATCTGACGGAGCAGGCCGGCGGCCCGATCTCCAACCCGACGGAGATGGGGACCACTCCCGGGCACGCCGTCGAAGAGCTCAAGGGCATTCCTGGGTACGTTGAGGCGTTCGGCAAAGCCTTCCCTGATGAAGTCGATCCCCTCAGATATGACAACATCGCGAGAGCCATCGCTGTGTTCGAGGCGACGCTGATCACGCCTAACGCACCCTTCGACAGGTATCTCGAAGGTAACGAAAACGCACTCACCACTGAACAGAAGGAGGGGCTCAGGCTTTTCACCGACAAAGGATGCTCGTCTTGCCACAACGGCATCAACCTCGGTGGGAGCATGTACGCTCCTTTTGGGGTGGTCGAAAAGCCCGGCTGGGACTTCCTGCCGCCTGACGACAAGGGACGCGTCGAGGTGACACGGAAGGTGGATGACGACTATGTCTTCAAGATCCCTACCTTGAGGAACGTCGCACTCACCGCCCCCTATTTTCACAGCGGCCATGCATGGGATCTAGAGCAAGCCGTGGCGGTGATGGGCACGACCCAGCTTGGTACGCAGCTGAGCCCTGAGGAAGTCGACAAGATCACCGCTTTCCTACAGGCGCTCACCGGGGACCAGCCGAAGGTAACCTATCCAACCTTGCCGCCGAGCGTCGCGACGACACCTCGGCCGGCGCCGTGACCGCATAATCCTGCGAGGGCGGCTAATAGACGCCGAGAAGGGGCCAGACGCCTGCTTCAACTTTGATCGCCAATGAGCCATAGCCGCTTTTCCCGGCGCCGTCCCACGGAGGAGGGGATGTTCATCGCCTCGCGATATTTTGTGACGGTGCGGCGCGCAACATTGATACCGGTTTCCTTCAGCCGGACGGCGATCTCGTCGTCGGAAAGCACGTCACCGGGCGATTCTTGAGCAATTATCGCTTTTATCCGATGGCGGACAGCTTCGGCGGAGTGCGCGTCGCCGCCTTGGCAGGAGGCAATCGCGACGGTGAAAAAATACTTCAGTTCGAACACCCCGCGCGGGGTAAGCATATACTTGTTCGAGGTCACCCGGCTCACCGTCGATTCATGCACGTTGATCGCCTCAGCGACAGTCCTGAGATTGAGAGGCCGCAGATGGGCCACGCCATGTTGGAAAAAGGCATCCTGTTGGCGCACGATTTCAGTCGCAACCTTAAGAATCGTCTTGGCACGCTGATCCAGGCTGCGGATTAACCAATTCGCGTTCTGCAGGCATTCGTTCAGAAACGCTTGATCTTTCGGATTCTGGACGGCGTGTCGCGAGATTTCGGCGAAATAGGTTTGGTTGATCAAAACCTTGGGCAATGCGTCCGGATCAAGCTCGATCTGCCATCCACCTCCGGGCGAGGGCGTGACCCAGACGTCGGGTATGATGGATTCGGGCGCTCCGGATTGGAATCGGTTGCCAGGCTTGGGATCGAGCGCACGGATTTCATGCAACATCTCGAGAAGGTCTTCTTCATCGACGCAGCAGTGCTGCTTCAACGCCTGAAAATCGCGTCTGGCAACCATCTCAAGGTTCGAAACCAACGCGGCCATCGCCGGGTCGAACCGGTCTCGCTGACGCAACTGGATCTCGAGACATTCGCTGAGAGTACGAGCAAAAATTCCAGGTGGATCAAACTGCTGCAAGGTTGCGAGAACCCGTTCCACATCCGCCTCGCGGGCGTTCAGTTTGCCGGCCAGTTCCACAAGGTCCACCCGAAGATAGCCCGTATCTTCCAGATGGGCTGCGAGCTCGCCGGCAATCAGCCGCTCCTGTGGTGTGAATGCAGTGAGCGCGATCTGACCAGCGACGCGGTCGTGCAAGGTTTCGGTGCAGGCGGCAAACTCGTCCAGGGCAGGGCGACTATCCGCAGGGGTATTCGTCGTATTGCGCAGCGATTTCCATTCCCCCGGTCGCTCGGCCGCCGCCGCGTTCGTCGGCCTATCCGTGTCTTTTTCGCGTGCGCCGGTGGACTGGTCTGCCGAAATCGGCACGTCGCCAAGAGCCTCACCGTCGTTTGAAGCTGGCTCCAAAAGCGGATTTTTCTCAAGTTCCTGCTCCACGAATTGATGCAGTTCGGCGCGAGCCAGTTGCAACAGGCGAATCGACTCAATGAGCTGAGGCGATGCCACCATAGATTGCTTCTGGCGTTGAAGCAGCCTTGCCGAGGACAGCATGTTGAACGCGAAACTCCGATCGAGGAGGCTCTTGGCCGTGCGTTAATGGGATTGCCAGACGCTCACTTAATCATGCGGCGGCCTGCAGTGTTTCAAGAACGTTCTGCGGGGACGAGACGGCATAGGGATCGGTCTCGCAGTTGTCGGAGAATCCTTCTTCCTCGAACCATTGCTCCACCGCACCGTCGTTGATCAGGGCGGCGTAGCGCCAGGAGCGCATTCCGAAGCCGAGATTGTCCTTCGCAACCAGCATACCCATTTTGCGCGTGAACTCGCCTGAGCCGTCCGGGATAAGCTCGACCTTCTGCAGCCCCAAGGACTTGCCCCACGCATTCATGACGAAGGCATCGTTGACGGAGATGCAGTAGATTGCGTCAATTCCTTCCTTCCTGAACTCGTCATAGAGCTTTTCGAAATTGGGCAGTTGGTAGGTCGAGCAGGTCGGGGTGAAGGCGCCAGGCAGCGAGAACAGGATGACGCGCTTGCCATCGAAATAGTCGTCGGATGTCTTGTCTTGCCACCGGTATGGATTTGGCCCCTCGACGGACTCATCGCGAACACGCGTGCGGAAAGTAACGAAGGGGACCTTCTTCGTGATGGTCATCAAGTTGCTCCTTTTAGAAGAAACCTGGCATGGCTTCTCGGTTTGGGCCGACGCAACGTCGACTCGGCAGGCATGCCGGACATGAGATGAAGGCCTTCGCGGCTTCCAAATCGCTCTTCCATCCGGTGGTACGGGAAGGCCCTGGGCCCACCCTCTTCGTCATCCGAATGGCCTGGCCAATATGAGTGATTTGGGCGGGATAGAGCAACCCTTTTGCGGCAAGTGGCGCCGGAAGGGATGTGGATGACTGGCTGCTTGCCGTCGAGGAGAAAGTGGTGGTGATCGACAGTGTCAATCTCGAAATAGCCGTGTGGCGCCGCAACGTTGAGGTCGCGCAAGAGTCTCGCTTCACGAAAGTGGTTCTGCGTATTGTAGATGGTTGCCAGTGGCGCGCCGACGTCGGTTGGAGTGACCCCTCGATGCAGTGCTTCGGCATTCACATGCTGATGAGGACCGGCAAGCAGCAATTGGGCGCATGCCGCGCTGTTGGATGTCGGCCTCCGACCACACCTGCGCAGAAAAGCTAGCGAGCACTGACGCCTGGAGGGGACGACCTCCCGATGTTTGTCCGCGATAGTCACCGTCGCCTCAAGCGCTTGTACGGAGTCACCAATGATTCACTCGTCGCTTTGTTTGTGGTTCGATGGTTCTAATGAGCTGTCGCAAATGCCGTGCCATCTGACTTGCAGCAGGGATGGAAGCGACTTTTACCTTGAGTAGAGGGACCTGCTTTCGGGGTCGCCATGGAGGAAAGGCTTCCGTCTAAGACGGCGATCTCATCGGGCTAAACTTGTAACATCTCAGGCAGCTAATGCTCGGGAAACATACAAGGCGTTTCCACGTGACGACTCGACTGACCTTCTTGTGTCGGAAGGTGGACGAAAATGTCGGAAGCTCTACCAAGGGCAGGGCTGGGCCGCGAGAAGGGAGAAGTAGTGGAACGGAGACGATACTTATGCTGAACCCGAAGCGCAGCTTCGTCCGCGCGTAGCCGAATGGGAAAGGGCCGAAATAAGTTCGTTCATGTCAATGAACTCTGCGCTCTTTTCGGCACGTCGGTAAGAACTCGCGGCGGCAGCCAGAGCACTTGAAAGCGCGCCTGCGGAGCGCGTAGCAGCCGAGAAGGCCGCAATGCGGGCAGACGGGCTCGCCATTCGTCTTTGGCAGCGGAACTGGCAGAAGGTCGTGTAGGCTTCCTCCTGCTCGGGGGCGGTACCGCTCTGATGGTCCACACTGGTCATCGCCTGAGCAAGGACATCGACGCTTTCATCGATGACCCCCAGTATTTGTCGATCCTTTCGCCCCGATTGGGTGGCGAAGGCATCTGGGATCATCAGGCATATGATGAGGCGGCAAACTACCTCAAACTCATCTACCCAGAAGGCGAGATCGATTTCATCGTCGCGTCTTACATTACTAATGTGCCAACGGCGCAAAATCGTTGACTTGAGTGAGTTTAGTAAGGCAGCCTTGGAGAGAAAAGGCCCGCTGCCGGGAGGAGGTGGCAACGGGCCCGATTCGAAAACGGCACTAGAGGGGGTGTGCCGCATTCAGGTCGGCATCGCATCGAGAGAGTTGATGGCCGACACCCTCATAGTAGCTTCCGCGTCAGATATTGCAACGCACAAATGTCATCCCGCAATGCAAATAAAAGCATCGGCCTAGCGAAAAAAGCACTTCGAAGTGCTATGTCGACAGGTCGACACCTCCGCGCCCCAAGCTGATCCGCTGCCGTGGCAGCCGATCGATCCGTAACGATTTCGAGAGCCGTGATCCGCCCGTGGAGCAAAGCAAGTCCGAGCTTTATGTCCAAGGGCCGCCGGCCGGCCAATGACGCTCGAAACCGTCGCCTAAGGCTGCAGCCTGGAGCGGCGGAAAAACGAACTCGCCAATCGCGGCCGGGAGATTCGGTGGCTGCAAGAGAAGCGGTTCCCTTCCGACGAACGCCGTCCATTGCCTTGCCTTCTCGCTGTCCTCGGCAAAAGCGGTACTGAGTCCAAGCGGAGTCTCCGTTGGCAGTAGCGTGTCACGGCGTTCAAATGTCGCTCGGATTGCCTGGACCAGCGATCCCACCTTCGAACGCGAACCGCCGCGACAGCGCCAGCAGGTCGTAAAAATCCTTCGTGCGACTGTTCGCCTGGCCAAGCACGACGATTGCCTGGAGTTTTTCGGCAACCACGGTTTCCCTGGGATAGGCTCTCAGTCGAGGACCCTCGGCCGACAGAAGCGAAGGAAACTCCAGTTCCTGCGCCGTCGGCGTAACAGTGTCACCAAAGCCGATGTCGACTTGTACCGGGATCCGGGTCCTCCCGAGAAACGCTGTCGTCTGCACCCTGACGCCGCCATATTGCTGGCCTTCACGGATCGCATCGTACACCAGTCCGTCTCTTTCGGCCTCGATCCGGCAAATTGTTTCGAAAACGAATCGGATCGCCGTTACGGCTGGATTGCCGAATCCAAGAAGATCGAGGTCCTGCGTAGGGCGAAACGGATCGTTGAGCCACGCTGTGAAGAGCATCGCGCCTTCAGGATGAACTGATCTCGATGCGGGGAGATGCTCAGCCGATAAAGCAGCCTCTCGATGGCGTATCTTCTCAGGATGAGCTGATTGTCCGTCTGCTTGTCCCGCGCGATGTTGCGGAGCCGAGCAAGAATCGATGCTGGAAGATTCGCCGGCCTATCCTTCATCAGCAACTGTGCTTTCAAGATAAGGACGAACGACACTCCAGATGCGCAGCGCCTGCGCATATCGGGCAATGTCGTCGGGCCTGGCCTTTTTGGACCGCCAGCCCATGCGGAGCGCTTCCATTGCAACGTCGAGGCCGACGGCATTGCGGAAGCGGAAGCAGTCCACGATCGACTTGGCCGGATCAAAGATCCGGACAGGCACCGAATCGATGGTGTAGGTCTTGACGCCAATGGTGAGCGCCTTTTCGCCGAAGCGAGCAACCCGGATCGGCGGATAGTCGATCGTCGGCTTGCGGTCCTTGGAGCCGATTGCGATCCAGACGCTGCGCGGAAGCTGCAGCGTGATCTCATGAAACTGGAGCGCCGACACGAGGCAGATCACGCCTTTCGGAACTCGGGTTGCGATCTCGGCCAGGGAATGAGAAATGTCGACGTCGGCATCCGCGCGTTCGTAGAGCCCACGTGAGGGGCGATGGAGGATGCCCTCGTCTACCAGACGCGCAAGTGTAGCCGGATTGATGCCTCGGCGTTTCAGATCCGACAGGCGCATAATCCCGTGGTGCTCAATCAGACTGACGGCAAGGTCGCGCTGAGAGGTTTCAAGGGATCCGGTCATGTATCAAACTGTCGGCAATTACAGGTAAGTTCCGACATTCTATTACACCGGAGAGGGGAAGTCGGCAAGCAGCCCTTTCACCGCTCTGTAAACGTGGCGCGAGACATCGGCGCGTCAGCATCGTAGCGCCGTGGAAGAACATAGCGTGACTTCCCGGCGCATGTCCTGAGTGCGATCTGATATCGACGGATTGGCGCGACAGATAAACATTATGAGGCTTGGAGCGCTTCATGCGCTCTTTGGGAATGCTCCACACGGCAAATCGACTTCATCCCAGACCGCATCCTGCAATTCGCTTTTTCGAACCATGGTCAGCAGTATGAGTCGCAGGCCCAAGCGGATCGTCGCGCCATGCAGGATCACGAACGCGAAGAACTGCTTGACGATGTCGCGGACGTGGATAGCCGTTGCCGGTGCTCCTCGATCCTTCACTTTCTTGCAGAGCCCCCGGAGATCGTCCGGCGAGATCTCCTTGAGGAGCCGGTTTCTCCAGGTCGGCACAATGTCGCGGTCGAAGATCGCCCGGCGCATGGCGCGTGTACTGTCAGCCATACGCGCTTCCTGAACCAACGCTCCCCGAACTCACCGAAACTCTTGGCTTCCTTCAAGCGGCGCTTCTGTCGCTGCTTCTCCTGCGCAGGCGAGATTCCCTCCCCGACCATGCGACGCGCATCGAGACACCACTCTCTCGCGCGGGCGAGGGTTACACATATCTTCTCTTGAAATCAGTGACGTGGAGCGGGTTAGCGATAGTTAGCGATAATCCGCGAATGACCCAAAATCACTCGACTTGCGCCATCAGGGTGCGTTCAACGGAGATATCTGGGCGCACCTTGACTAAAGGTTCACTTCCGCCAGATCGACGACAGCAACCGTGGCGTTCTCGACTATTGCCAGAAGACAGGTGCGTCATCCAGGATTGAAGTTGTGGCGGCGCAAATTGGCCGGGGAGGCGTGCCACTCACGAGGAGTGGACGACAGCGTTTGTGCCTTTCGGTCCCGGCGTGAGGTATGGCTGTCATATTTACGCTCTCCGACAGGTTTCGTTGGTCTTGTCAGGTTCGCGACACGGGCTCGGTTAGCCATTCCCTTATTTTGCTCAGGTCAAATAACTGAAAAGGAAGAACAAAAAACTTTCTTCGATCGGTCAATAAAATTGGCACGAGTTTTGAACCTTGCATTACGAGGCGGCGAAAAAGCTGCCGACCGGCATTCATGTCGCGGGCAGCCGCGATGAATGGAACGAAGGAAGGAAAGCTACATGTCAGGTCTGCGTCAGATCGCCTTTTACGGCAAGGGCGGCATCGGCAAGTCCACCACCTCCCAAAATACGCTCGCCGCCCTTGTCGATCTCGGGCAGAGGATACTCATCGTCGGCTGCGATCCCAAGGCCGACTCCACCCGCCTGATCCTGAACTCGAAGGCGCAGGATACCGTGCTGCACCTTGCTGCAAAGGAAGGTTCGGTGGAAGACCTCGAACTCGAAGACGTGCTCAAGATCGGCTACAGAGGCATCAAGTGCGTGGAGTCGGGCGGCCCCGAGCCGGGTGTAGGCTGCGCCGGCCGCGGCGTCATCACCTCGATCAACTTCCTCGAGGAGAACGGCGCCTACGATGATGTCGACTATGTTTCCTACGACGTGCTCGGGGACGTGGTGTGCGGCGGTTTTGCAATGCCGATCCGCGAGAACAAGGCCCAGGAAATCTACATCGTCATGTCCGGCGAGATGATGGCGCTCTATGCCGCCAACAACATCGCCAAGGGCATTTTGAAATACGCCCATTCGGGCGGCGTGCGGCTCGGCGGCCTGATCTGCAACGAGCGCCAAACCGACCGCGAGCTCGACCTCGCCGAAGCACTGGCTTCCAAGCTCAATTCCAAGCTCATCCATTTCGTGCCACGCGACAATATCGTCCAGCACGCCGAGCTCAGGAAGATGTCGGTGATCCAGTATGCGCCGGACTCAAAGCAGGCCGGGGAATACCGTGCGCTGGCCGAGAAGATCCATGCCAATTCGCGCCAGGGCACCATCCCGACCCCAATCACCATGGAGGAGCTCGAGGACATGCTGCTCGACTTCGGCATCATGAAGACAGACGAGCAGATGCTTGCCGAACTCCAAGCCAAGGAAACGGCGAAGGCGGCCGCACTGTAACGAGCGTTGTCGACTTGAGGTGCGGCCTTGACCAAGCGCGCCTTTGTAACGGCGCCTCGCCGGTGAGGCGTCACACGAACCTTGAAAGGGGTCCCATGAGCCTGGAATACGAAAATGACGGTGCTCTCCATACGAAGCTTATCGAGGAGGTGTTGTCGCAATATCCCGACAAGACGGCGAAGCGCCGCAAAAAGCACCTCAACGTCGCAAAGAGCGGGGACGAGGCCGGCGAGGAAGGGGAGGTCCTTTCCGAATGTGACGTCAAATCGAATATCAAGTCCATTCCCGGCGTGATGACCATTCGCGGCTGCGCCTATGCCGGCTCAAAAGGCGTGGTGTGGGGTCCGGTCAAGGACATGGTCCATATCTCGCACGGCCCCGTCGGCTGCGGGCAATACTCCTGGTCGCAGCGCCGCAACTACTATGTCGGCACCACCGGCATCGACACGTTCGGGACAATGCAGTTCACCTCCGATTTCCAGGAGAAAGACATTGTTTTCGGCGGCGACAAAAAGCTGGAACAGATCATCGACGAGATTGAAGAACTTTTTCCGTTGAACAAGGGCATCACCGTGCAGTCCGAGTGCCCGATCGGCCTCATAGGCGACGACACCGAAGCGGTTTCGCGCAAGAAGGCCAAGGAGATCGAAAAGACGATCGTGCCGGTGCGCTGCGAGGGCTTCCGCGGCGTCTCGCAATCGCTCGGCCACCACATCGCCAATGATGCGATCCGCGACTGGGTGTTCGAGAAGAGGGACGTCGAGTTCGAGGGTGGCCCGTACGACGTCAACGTGGTCGGCGACTACAATATCGGCGGCGACGCCTGGGCTTCGCGAATCCTGCTCGAGGAGATCGGCCTGCGCGTGATCGGCAACTGGTCGGGCGACGCCACGCTCGCCGAGATAGAGCGCGCGCCGAAGGCCAAGCTCAATCTCATCCATTGCTACAGGTCGATGAACTACATCTGTCGACACATGGAGGAAAAGTACGGCATCGCTTGGATGGAGTACAATTTCTTCGGTCCCTCCCAGATCGAAGCCTCCCTGCGCAAGATTGCCAAGCATTTTGGGCCGAAAATCGAGGAGAAGACCGAAAAGGTGATCGCCAAGTACCGCCCCTTGGTCGAAAAGGTAATCGCCAAATACCGACCGCGCCTCGAAGGCAATACGGTGATGCTCTATGTCGGCGGCCTGCGCCCCCGCCACGTCATCACAGCCTACGAGGACCTCGGCATGGTGATCGTCGGCACAGGTTACGAGTTCGGCCACAACGACGATTATCAACGCACTGCTCACTACGTGAAGAACGGCACGCTGATCTATGACGACGTGACCGGTTATGAGTTGGAGAAGTTCATCGAGGGGGTTCGCCCTAATCTCGTAGGCTCGGGGATCAAGGAAAAATACCCCGTGCAAAAGATGGGCATACCGTTCCGTCAGATGCACTCCTGGGATTATTCGGGGCCCTATCATGGCTATGACGGCTTTGCCGTTTTCGCCCGTGATGTGGATCTTGCCATCAACAACCCGGTCTGGGGCCTATTCGAGGCGCCTTGGAAAAGACGTCCGAGCCGTGGGCGGGCGATGGCTGCCGAATAAATGCCGGACCCCTAGCTTGTCTCCCCAAGGAGACGATAAACCCCCGCGACCCCATGATCGCGGACCAGAAACGTTTGATGTTGCTGTCGCGCCGTATGGCGCGGTCAGATACAAAAAGAGGTGACCACCATGCCGCAGTCGGCCGAAAAAATTCTCGACCATGCGCCCCTCTTCCGCGAGCCGGAATACAGGCAGATGCTGGCCGAGAAGAAGCTGAATTTCGAATGTCCGCACCAGGATCAGGTCGTTACCGATCAACGCGAGTTCACCGAGACCTGGGAATACCGGGAAAGAAACTTCGCTCGCGAAGCGCTTGTCATCAACCCCGCCAAGGCCTGCCAGCCGCTCGGCGCGGTGTTCGCGGCCACGGGCTTCGAGCGAACCATGCCCTTCGTGCACGGTAGTCAGGGTTGCGTGGCCTATTACCGCTCGCACCTGTCGCGCCACTTCAAGGAGCCTGCGTCGGCGGTTTCTTCCTCGATGACCGAGGACGCGGCAGTGTTCGGCGGCCTGAAGAACATGGTCGACGGGCTCGCCAACACGTATCAACTTTATGACCCGAAGATGATCGCCGTATCGACGACTTGTATGGCCGAGGTCATTGGCGACGACCTGCACAGCTTCATCGAGAACGCCAAGGAAGAAGGCTCGGTCCCGCGCGACTTCGACGTGCCCTTCGCGCACACGCCGGCCTTCGTCGGCAGCCACATCGACGGCTATGATGGTACGGTCAAGGGCATTTTGGAGCACTTCTGGAAAGGCCAGGAGCGAACGGAAGCCCCAGGAACGATCAACATCATTCCGGGCTTCGACGGCTTTTGCGTTGGCAACAACCGGGAACTCAAACGCCTGCTCGATCTGATGGGCGTGTCCTACACGTTCATCCAAGATGCCTCTGACCAGTTCGACACACCATCGGACGGCGAATACCGCATGTATGACGGCGGCACGAAAATCCAAGACGTGAGGAACGCACTCAACGCCGAGGCGACACTCTCGCTACAGCATTACAACACCCGAAAGACGCTGGAATATTGCGAGGAGGTCGGCCAGGCCACAGCCTCGTTCCATTACCCGCTTGGCGTGCAGGCGACCGACGAATTCCTGGTGGAGGTCTCTGCGATCTCCGGCAAGGAAATCCCCGAGGCAATCCGACTGGAGCGTGGCCGACTTGTTGACGCCATGGCGGACAGCCAATCCTGGTTGCACGGCAAGAAATACGCACTCTACGGCGACCCGGACTTTGTCCACGCCATGGCCCGCTTCATCATGGAGACAGGCGGCGAGCCGACTCACTGCCTCGCCACCAACGGCACGAAGGCGTGGGAAGACCAGATGAAGGAGCTGCTTGCATCCTCGCCCTTCGGCAAGGAGGCTCAAGTCTGGGCGGGCAAGGACCTGTGGGCGATGCGATCGCTGCTCTTCACCGAGCCCGTGGACCTGTTGATCGGCAATTCCTATGGCAAGTATCTGGAGCGCGACACCGGCACGCCGCTGATCCGGCTGATGTTTCCGATCTTCGACCGGCACCACCACCATCGCTTTGCGCTCATGGGCTACCAAGGTGGGTTGCGCGTACTGACGACAATCCTCGACAAGATCTTCGACAAACTCGATCGCGAGACAAGCGAGACGGGGGTGACGGACTATTCTTATGACCTCACCCGCTAAGAGCGGTGGCCGGCTTTTAGGGCCGGTCCGTCTTCTCGATTGACTTTGGAGACCGGCGCAATGTCCTCGCTCAATGCCAAAATCCAAGATGTCTTCAACGAGCCTGCCTGCGAAAACAACCGCGGCAAGGACGCCAAGGCGCGCAAAAAGGGCTGCTCCAAGCCGCTCACCCCCGGGGCGGCAGCCGGCGGCTGTGCCTTCGACGGCGCAAAAATCGTGCTGCAGCCGATCACCGATGTCGCGCATCTGGTCCATGCACCGCTCGCCTGCGAGGGCAATTCCTGGGACAACCGGGGCGCGGCTTCGTCCGGGCCAACGCTGTGGCGCACAAGCTTCACGACCGATCTCACCGAACTCGACGTGATGATGGGGCAGGGCGAGCGGAAGCTTTTCAAAGCGATCCGCGAGATCAAGGAAGCTTACGCGCCGCCCGCGATCTTCGTGTATTCGACCTGTGTGACGGCGCTGATCGGCGACGACATCGAGGCCGTGTGCAAACGCGCGGCCGAAAAGTTCGACCTGCCGGTGGTGCCGGTCAATGCGCCGGGCTTCGTCGGGTCCAAGAATCTCGGCAACAAGCTTGCCGGCGAGGCGTTGCTCGACCATGTCATCGGCACGGCGGAGCCCGACGATGCCGGCCCTTACGACATCAATATCCTTGGCGAATTCAACCTCTCGGGCGAATTTTGGCTAGTGAAGCCGCTTTTTGATCGGCTCGGCATCCGGGTGCGCGCCTCAATTCCGGGCGACGCGCGCTACCTCGACGTTGCATCATCGCACCGCGCCCGGGCAACCATGATCGTGTGCTCGACCGCACTCATCAATCTCGCCCGCAAGATGGAGCAGCGCTGGGACATCCCGTTTTTCGAAGGCTCCTTCTACGGCATCACCGACACCTCTGAAGCGCTCCGGCAGATCTCCAGACTGCTCGTGAAGAAGGGTGCGGATCCGGAGATCCTCGGCCGCACCGAGGCATTGATTGCTGAAGAGGAGGCGATTGCCTGGAAGAAGCTCGCGGCCTACCGGCCGAGGCTCGAAGGCAAGCGCGTGCTTCTCAACACTGGCGGTGTGAAGTCCTGGTCGGTCGTCCACGCACTCATGGAGATCGGCATCGAGATCGTCGGCACCTCGGTCAAGAAATCAACGGTCGAAGACAAGGAGCGCATCAAGAAGATACTCAAGGACGAGAACCACATGTTTGAGACCATGGCACCGCGCGAGCTTTACGCAATGCTCTCAAAACACGAGGCCGACATCATGCTGTCGGGGGGGCGCACGCAGTTTATCGCACTGAAGGCCAAGGTACCCTGGCTCGATATCAACCAGGAGCGTCACCAGCCCTATGCCGGCTATGACGGCATGGTGGAACTCGTGCGCCAAATCGACCTCGCCATCCACAACCCGATCTGGCGCCAGGTGCGGGAGCCACCACCGTGGGAGTGCCAGCTCCCCGCAGGGGACGAACCTCCGAGCACGAAGGGTGAGACCGCGACCGTCCAGGGTTTCAAGAAATTCGCCGGCACGACGGCCGACGATTTCGGCGAGTGTTGAGGAAAGCCGATGGTCCGCATCCTTCCCCAGACAAAAGCCACGGCCGTCAATCCACTGAAGTCGTCGCAGCCGCTGGGTGCAGCCTTGGCCTTTCTTGGGATCGGTGGTGCGATGCCGTTGTTCCACGGTAGCCAGGGGTGCACCAGCTTCGCGCTCGTGCTTTTCGTGCGGCATTTCAAGGAAGCCATCCCCCTGCAGACTACCGCGATGGACGAAGTGGCGACGATCCTTGGCGGGGCGGATCATCTGGAAGAGGCGATCCTCAATCTCAAGACTCGCACAAAGCCAAAGTTGATCGGGGTCTGCACGACCGCGCTAACGGAAACCCGAGGCGAGGATTTTTTAGGGGATCTCGCCAATATCAGGCAGAAGCGCGCGGACGAACTCGCAGGTACGGAGGTCGTGCTGGCCAACACGCCGGATTTCGAGGGGGCGATCGAAGAGGGTTGGGCCAAGGCGGTCACGGCGATGATCGGAAGGATCACGCGGCCCGGCGAGCAGGCGCGGCAATCGAAGAAGATCGCGATCCTGCCCGGCTGGAATCTCACTGTGGCCGATATCGAGCATTTGCGTGACATGGTCGAAAGCTTTGGGCTCGAGCCGGTGATTGTGCCGGACGTCTCCGGCTCGCTCGACGGTACAGTGCCAGACCGCTGGGTCACGACCACCTATGGCGGTACCAGCGTCGAGGACATCAGCGAGCTTGGCACGGCCGTGCAATGCATTGTCATCGGTGAGCATATGCGCCGCCCGGCCGAGCTGCTGCACAGGTTGACCGGCGTGCCTTACACGATGTTCCAGTCACTGGCTGGATTGAAGGCCGCAGACCGGTTCGTCTCGCTGCTGTCAGCGATTTCGGGCGCGCCAGTGCCGGCCGGGGTGCGCCGGCGTCGGGCGCAGTTGCAGGACGCGTTGCTCGACGGACATTTCCATTTCGGAGGCAAGAAAATTGCGATCGCTGCCGAACCAGACCAACTCTACCAACTCGCGACTTTCTTCGTCGGCATGGGCTCCGAAATCGCGGCGGCGGTCACCACGACCAATATGTCGAAAATTCTGGAGAAAGTACCGGCGGACTCGGTTCAGATCGGCGATCTTGGCGATTTGGAGGCTCTTGGCGCTGGCGCTGATCTCCTCGTCACCCATTCCCACGGCCGCCAGGCGGCGCAGCAGCTTGGCATCCCGCTCATGCGCGTCGGCTTCCCAATCTTTGACCGGCTCGGCAGCCAACACAAGCTCACAGTCCTCTATCAGGGGACCCGCGACCTGATCTTCGAGGTTGCCAACATCTTCCAGGCCAATCGACATACGCCGACGCCTGAGGCACTTGATCCATTCCGCCACCGAGAAATGCCAGATGAGCTCAGTTCGTCGCCTCTCGCTCGTCTCTGACGAGGTTCACGCATCGATGCCGCTACGGCAAGCCGGCGCTTTGCGCGTGGCGATCGCTACGCAAGACATGAAGAACCTCAATGCCCATTTCGGATCGGCCAAGCGCTTTGCTGTCTACGACGTGACGCGCGAGGAGTGGCAGCTTGTGGAAGCCGTGGCCTTCGACGACGTTTCCGACGAGAGCGGGAAGCATCGCAGCGAGGGCGATGATCGCATCACTCCGAAGGTGGAGGCGCTGAAGGGCTGTCATCTCCTGTTTTGTCTGGCTATCGGCGGACCTTCGGCAGCCAAGGTTATTTCGGCGAAAATCCATCCGATCAAAGTGCCGCAGCCCCAAACCCTCCAAGAGGTGCTGTTGCGCACGCAAACGATGCTCAGGAAGGCTCCTCCACCCTGGCTGCGCAAGGTGCTGGCGGAGGCAGGCGTTGCCGAAAAGAAGCCGTGCTTCGAAGACGAGGACTTCAAATGAGGAATAGGCGAAATGTTTGACGCCGTGGTCAGCCCTGATGTCGCCGAGGACGAGGCGGCCCTTGCCACCCCGTTCGTCAAATGCCTCGTGCGGCTGATCCGTGCTCAAGATTCCTACGGAACATGGGAAGGCAAATCGGACGTCGAGCTCCTGGGCGACTTCATCATCACAAAGGAACAGCGCCGTGCGATCCCGATTATCGGCGATCCCGATCCTGACGTCCTGTGGAGGCTCGACATGTTTTACACCGCCGTCGGGCTCGCGATCGAAGAGCGTTCCGGCCTGATGGCATCGCCGATGATGGAGATGAGCCATGAGGGCTTCGGGCGCGTGCTCTTCACGGCCGGGCGGCTGGTCGTTCTGTCGAAGACCCTGCGCGACGTCCACCGGTTCGGCTTCGAGACGTTCTGGAAACTTGCGGCGGCGGGTACGAAACTGGCCGGTGACGCGATCGCGGCCATTGAAGCCTATCCCGATGTGGCGCGGGCGTGATGAACGCGATTTTCGAGCAAGGGGATCATGCCAGGCGTTGAAGACATGCCATGGCCCGCCCACCCAACCGGGGCGGTCGAGGCCGATTTGCTTCTTGGGGTAGCGCCGATGAAGCCATTGGTCCTGATCTGTTCGCAAGATGCGGAGTTCTATCTGTTCCTCAGTCACATTCTCGGGGTGGACGGCTTCACGAGTGAGCCGGCCGGCGGCGTGAAGGAAGCAATTGCAGCGGCCGATGAACGAGAGCTCCAGGCGGTGGTACTGGATTGTGGGCCAGCAAGCGCAACGGGCTCCACAATCTGCGCAACATTCAAGAGCGAGCCCCGGACGGGTGGCCTTCCCGTTATTGCTCTGATTGCCCCCGGCGCCGAGAACCAGCACCTCGATCTGTTGAAGGCAGGCATCGACGAGAGTTTTGTGCGGCCGATTGCGCCGGCCACGCTGCTTGACTGTCTGCGCACGAAGCTGGCGCTGCCGAAGCCGGGTTCAAACGGGGCCGAAAACGGCAGCTGGCTCTGCTGCGGCGGCCTCGAGATGAAGCTCGATGCCTACCGAGTTCGCGGTAATGGCCATGACATCCATCTCGGACCGCTCGAGTTCAACCTGCTGCGCCATTTGCTTGAAGCTCCCGGCAAGGTCTTTAGCCGAGACGAGCTGATCGACGCGGCCTGGCCCGACAATATCCATATCGGTGCACGCACCGTCGACGTCCATATCAGTCGGATCAGAAAGGCGCTGAAGGCGGCCTCGCCCGACAGCGTCATTCGTACCGTCAGATCGGCCGGTTACTCGCTGGAGAAGCCGGATGGCTGAATGGCAAGCCGGTTTGCCATTTCCCATCTCCCTCGCGAGGGCAAGTCTAGCGGCTTCGAAACGCCTGCAGGTACAACATACTCGAAAAGAAGCAGTCCATGGCCTTCAAAAGCGTACTCAGTGTGACGGGAGCTCATCACTCCGATAAGGACGTCACAATAGCTGCCGGCTTGTGTGCTGAGGGCGGTGCGAACCTTTCGGTACTTATTATGGCGTCTCCGCCGCTATGCGGTTCCATCCCCGAGTGGCCAAAACGACGTGCGGCGGCCATTGCCAGACTGGAAAAGCGGTATAGGCAAATCGAGAAATTTTCACACGACATGGCCATTCTGGAAAAGACGTCCAGGGATATTCAAAAACTGCTGGGAGCCCTGTGGATTTGCTATGACGTCGATACCGAATACTGCGACCAGGCCAGCGTCGGCGACGCGGTGCGACAGCGGGCGCTCTGCAGTGACCTGACCATCGTCGGCCCCGCACTTCTCAACGACATCGATCTCGGACCTCTTGTTATCAACGGCAGCTTGTTCGATACCGGAAAGCCGGTGCTCGTCGTACCGAAGGGTGCCGAGGCGACTCTGTCGCCACGGCGCGTGCTGGTCGGCTGGGATTCGCGCGTCGAGGCGTCCCGTGCGGTTCGGGAAGCGCTGGATTTGCTGTCCGGAGCCGAGGAAGTTCGGCTCACCTTGGTCGATCCGGAGGTGACCTGCACCGGAAACGGCACCGAGCCGGGAGCCGACGTCGCTGCCTATCTCACCCGGCATGGTGCTCGGGTATCGGTCGACCGTCTGCCGAGCGCCGGCAAGCCGGCGGCAACGGTGCTCGCGCAGCACGCAATCGACACGTCTGCCAACATGATTGTCATGGGCGCTTATGGAAGCCGGCGGCTGCGCGAGCGGCTCTTCGGTGGCGTGAGGAGATGGATAGAAGCAAAGCCGCCATTGCCGCTGTTTTTGGCGCGGTGACGGTTCCGAAGACGCCCATATGCTGTTCGAAGCTCTGCTTCCCTGGTCGCCTATCCTCATGCCAAGTCGGCCAAGGTCGCGGCAAACGCGCAGGTTTTCGCGGAGCGCCTCGAGACAATTTACAAGCGCCTCGGCCCGAGGCATCCCGCACGTCTCCAGTGTGCCCTTAGGATGGCTTCTGCTCGCCCGAGAAGATCCGTGAGCGTAACTTACGCCGACGTACTGGGCTTCTCAATGCAGTCAACTCAAGGGTTCGCAGGTCGGCGTCAGGTGGAAAAAGAGAATCCTTTCGATGCGGCACGCCGTTCGGACCCGTATCGGCATCCGTATGGGCGAAATCACGGATCGCCCTCACTACTGGCTTGGGGCTGAACAACGCAATCATAGTGCCGCGGCCAAGACCCTCGACTTCGAGTCTGGACAGTCGGGCCCTTGCCTGATTGGGCGGCAAGCGATGGCATCAATCATAATGTCATTGGCTGAGATGGTAGAGCGGCGAGGACCGCCGCATCTTCAGTGTATTCAGTCGGTCCGGCCGGATCCGCGTGGCGGCCGAATGGTCCTGGGCTGATCAAATCCGACAATGCTCGCATTCGCACCCGCGCGGGCGCTGTAGCGCCCGGGCGCCGGAAACACACAAGGTGACACAAAGCAGGAATCCCGCAGAGTTCACCGGCCGGCACCAGCACTCCTGGCCAGTCCGCCACGATCGTCATAGTAATGACAATGGCGGCATTGGCGATGGGGGTAGTGGCGGGCCGCAGCTGGACCGGCGTCGACGTGGAGGACGCCATTTCCCCAGCCGGGAAATTCAATCGCAAGGCGGGCGGGGGGCACAGCGACACGCGCATGGAGCGGCCCCTCGCAATCGCAAATGCCGAGTTCCGCTACCGCCTGAGGGACCGCAACGGCACACAGCTCAACCCGATGGGCGCAAAGCGGACGATGATGACGAGCCTGGCGATAGCTGACGCAGTCACGATGTCCGTCTGCTCATCCCATGGTCGGCATACATGTTGAGTGGTCCGTGCCAGGATTTGGGGCGCAGCGCGTGATGCATGTCCGAAACCTGCCAACGGCGGCAAACATGTCGGGTTCAATACAACCGGCCATCTTCGTCGCATGGTGGGTTTTCAAGCGAAACCACCCCTTACTGCACGCCGAGCGCACTGGCACAGCCTTTGCAAGTGGAGATTCGGCAACACTGGATGCCGGCAAGACTGAGTAAACGCTCACTGCGCGCAGACGCGCGAGACGGGTGATGCTCGCTTTCCTTGAACCCGTGTGCCCCTCGCTTAGTGGGAAACAAGCTCGCGCGTAAACTCGCGCAACCTTTGGCAATAGCCTTGGAGAGCAACATGGCATTGCAGATGGAGTCACAGGCTCCTCCGATCAAGGTCGAGACCTGGCTGCGTGGCGAGCCGTTTGCGAGTTTCCAGCCCGGCAAAGTGTACGTCGTCGAGTTTTGGGCGACTTGGTGCGGACCATGTGCGGCCGCGGCACTCCAACTGGTGCAACTGCAGGAGAAATACAAGGACGTCGGACTTGAGGTCGTCGGAGTCGCGGCCGATGAAGACGCTTCCTCGCCCGTTGAGGTCCGAGCCAAGTTGGGCGCGTGGTTGGCCGAAAAGTGCCCGGATCTGAACTATCGGATCGCGTTCGACCCTACAGGCGAAATGAACAAGCTTTGGAGGGAGCCCAGCTTTTCGGTCGGAATTCCGACCTCGTTCGTGGTCGACCGGGACGGCCACATCGCCTTTATCGGTCATCCGAGGCAACTCGACGAGGTTTTGCCGAAGGTGCTGAACGGCAGCTGGCGCGCCAGCGATGAAGCGAAAACCGCCGATACGGCGCGGATCGCCAGAAGCGGCGCACTAGCGCGCGAACAGGGCTTGAAGAAGCCAATCAATGACAGATTCTGGGCGGCGATAAAAATAGAGGATTGGACGACGGCGCTCTCGGCGATCGAAGAGGGCATCGCCTTGATGCCGGACAATATCAGTTTTCGCCTGGCTCATGTGCATCTGTTACTTCACAGAATGCACGACATGCAAAAAGGCATGCCCGTCATGCGCCAATTGGTTCGCGACGCAATCGACAGAAACTCTCAGAACTGGATGCTTGCAGCGCTAGGCCAGCTCTTCAGTCCGGCGCACGATCATTCGCACTTTCCATCTGCTGAGCGTTTCGCGATGGGCAAAAAGCTGTCCGAACACATCTTGGCACTCAATCCCCCGCAAGCCGACGGCCCTAAGTTCCGGTCTTATCCGGCGGTCGCTAGATACTATTACGACAGCGGCAACAAGGATCGCGCGATCGAGTTGCTCAGGTTGGCACTGAAGTCGCTTGAAGGTCCGGAGCTTATTCCGGACGCACAGAAACAGCACCTTCTACCGGATTTGCTGCAGACCCTAGCCAGCTACAAGGCTGGGAGGGCCGTTGCAGCGCTCTCTTCGCGGGTTCGCAAAACATTTTCCCCCCGACACCAAAGCGCGAGCGGCCGAAAAAATACATAAAAAGAGGCGTCAATCTGAATGTTTACTGGCCAATTCGTCCATTTGCCTGGCGTGGCCGCAGCAAGTAGGCCCTATGCAGCACCGGGTGGATCGTTTGCGGCAGTTTCAAAGCGCGAATTTTGCGATGACCCGCGGCCGCGCAGCAGCGCAAGTGATGTTGGACGCGAATTCTCGCCATGGTGGAAGGCCTCGCGGTCGAAGACGCGTCCAAGAACGCTCACCGGGACGTCAATTGCTTGGAATTGCCCGCTCCGAGCCGGGCATCGGCCGCGCACGTGCGCCCGAGCTAGGCGCTGCCGAAAAAGGAAATTCGACGAAGAGGCCTGAACTGGGGAGAATATGAAATTGGCCGAAGCCGCGATCTGCGCTGCTATTAACGAGGACGAGGCGGCCCTTGCCACCCCGTTCGTCAATTGCCTCGTGCGGCTGATCCGTGCTGAGGAGTCCTACTGCTTATGGGAAGGCAAATCGGACGCAGCGCTGCTGGCCGGCTTCATCGTCACCAGAAAGAAGGGCCGCGCGATCCCTGGCATGGGCTATCCCGATCCCCACGCGCTGTGGAGGCTCGACATGTTCTACAGCGCCGTCGGGCTTGCGATCGCTGAGCGTTTCCACCCGGCGACATCGCCAATTGTGGAGGCCAAACCCGTGAGGCCTCTGGGCGCGGGCTTTTCGGTGCCAGGCGTTGGGTCGTTCTGTCCGGACATCCACCGCTTCGGCTTCGAGACGTTCCGACAACTGGCGGAGGCCGGTACGAAACTGGTGGACGATGCAACCGCAGACACCAAAGTCAGTCCCGACGTCGCGCTGGCGTGATGGAAGCCGTATTCGAGGAAGGATTAATGTCAAACCGTGAAGAGCTGCAGAAGAAGGTCCGCAAGCTGCAGTCGCGTGCTGGAACCGCGAAGATGGAATTGCACGACCTTGCCGAAGACCTCCCGGTCAACTGGACCGAGATCAAGGTGATTGCCGAGAGAACGTTCGCCGTTTTTGCCGAGTGGGACGCTGCCAAGAGAGATCTCGCTGCATCGGAGAATGCGCGATGACGAGCGCGTTCGTCACCCGCGACGGCTCCAAATGGATGCCGCAATATCTCACCGCTATCGACGGCACGACCTGCATAGGCTGCGGACGCTGCTTTAAGGTTTGCTCGCGCGAGGTCATGCACCTTTACGGCGTCGATGACGCAGGCGAAATCCTCGGCCCCTGCAACGACGAAGACGACGACTTCGATGGCGAGCTCAATCGTATGATCATGGTCGTCGACCATGCAGGCCGCTGCGTCGGCTGCGGAGCCTGCGCCCGCGTCTGCCCGAAGAACTGCCAGACCCATGTTGCGGCCGACAAGGTCGCTGCATGATGTGGCGAGAAAACCAGGAGAACGGCGTTGCCCTTCAGAATCTTTTATCGCGTTTTTTGGGTGGTCCTGTGCAGCAACGCTTTGGCTGTCTACTTTGCTTCTCATTCCATCCGCACAGTAGTCGTCACAACGCTGGCTTGTTCGCTGCTCCTCCAAATAGCCTATTTCGCAAGTGTGCTCTTTCTGATCTGGCGGTCTGGCTGGGCTAGCAGACCTGGCCAAAGGGCTGAACATTTCGGAGTTGCGACGCAGTTGGAATGTCAGCCGCCAGATGATGATGAGGTGGTGAGGAATAAATCTTCCAATGTGCCTCCGGTCTTTCCGATGGGCGGCATATCGCTGCTCCACTGAGGCGCGATGACGAGATCAAAGTCAGATTCACGCCACTTCGGCTCAACCGTGAACATCGGGTGGATCTTTCAAGGAATGCTATGCTTGGTACCGTCGACGGCGACCGCATTCCGTCGTTCCAATCCCGGCGACGCAGTTTTCGGTGCGACAGGCATTGGTGGGGACGCCGACGTGGCCGTTGCGTGTCGGGACGGCGAATGAGGCGCTGGAATGTGACGAAGCTCTTCTAAGACGTCGGACAGCGCAGCTGCCCTCAGACCAAACACGCCCCTTAAGCTGATGTGCATAGCTAGTCTCGGCTCATTCACGCATCGCCGGAGAGTAACATGCTGGAAAAGTTCGAACGCTATCCGCTTACCTTTGGACCGACGCACATCGAGAAGCTCGACCGGCTCAGCAAGCATCTAGGTGGAAAGGTGGAAATCTACGCCAAACGCGAGGACTGCAACTCCGGACTCGCGTTTGGCGGAAACAAGCTGCGCAAGCTCGAATACATCATCCCCGACGCCATCGCCTCAGATGCCGATACGCTTGTCTCCATCGGCGGCGTGCAGTCCAATCACACGCGAATGGTCGCCGCGGTCGCGGCCAGAATCGGCATGAAATGCCTCCTAGTTCAGGAGAGTTGGGTTCCACATGAGGATGCCGTCTACGATCGGGTGGGCAACATTCTCTTAAGCCGCATCATGGGCGCAGAAGTGCATCTGGTCGACGAGGGCTTTGACATCGGCATCCGCCGCAGTTGGGAAAAGGCGCTCTACGAGGTCAAGGCAAGGGGCGGGAGACCCTATGCGATACCAGCTGGCGCGTCCGTTCACCCGTATGGTGGTCTCGGCTACGTGGGGTTCGCAGAGGAGTTGCGCGCTCAGGAGAAACAGCTTGGGTTTGCATTTGACTTCATCTTCGTTTGCACGGTCACGGGCTCGACGCATGCCGGCATGCTCGTCGGATTTGCCAATGACGGTCGACATCGCAACGTCATCGGTATCGATGCCTCCGCCACTCCCTCGCAGACCAAGGCGCAAGTGCTGGATATTGCCCAACATACAGCGGAGCTCGTCGATCTCGGAATAGAACTGGTCGAGGATGATGTGGTGTTGCTCGAGGAGTACGCTTACCCATGTTATGGCATACCGTCCCGGGAAACTAAGGATGCCATCCGTCTGTGCGCGCGGCTCGAAGGTATGATCATCGATCCCGTTTACGTAGGCAAATCGATGCAAGGAATGATCGACCTGGTCCAGAAAGGCTTTTTTGCCGAGGGATCGAGGGTTCTTTTCACGCATCTCGGCGGTGCGCCGGCGATCAACGGCTACGGTTACACCTTTCGAAACGGCTGACCCGTACGGGCCGCGTCAGCAGCGACCCGTACGGGCCGCGTCAGCAGCGACCCGGCTGGGAGTCGCCGCGACGGCTGCCGAGCCCGGAGTTAGTGCATCTGGAGCGGTCGGCGCAGCCGCCTATTGATATCGCCACGAACCGCAAACACTTGGCGACGCTGGCGGGCAGTGCCCAAAATTCCAGGACCGCTTTGGGCCCGGCATCTGGGCGGTTGCTCGACGTCGGTCACTCGGCCCGAGCGGGCCTATTGCCGTCCCGCTCCGCCCGCGTCGGCCGCGGCGGGTTTGCCGATGAGATCATGAAGGCAAGAAGAGCGCTGGCTAGGGCATCCCTGAATGCGATTTTATTTCCGAGTTTCCATCGCCCGAGTGCGAGGTGGATGATCGCACGGCTCAATGCCATGTGAGAAATCCAGCGCCAGCCGGTGCTGGAGAGTTCGCTGCATGGGCGATCTCCGGAGAGAGCCACTGCATTGAATTCGACGTGCGGCCTTATCTTCTCGATCGCGTTCGAGGAGAGTTTTCAGCCGCCGTGACCGGCTGGAGAAAGATGACATGCTCGATATAACCATGCTCGCCGCGCACGATAGCGCGCTAACGCGAGAGATTGCGATCACCGTAAGCCCGATTGGCAGGCCAAACACTCTCGCATGAGACATCGAAGTTGTGGATGGAAGAGCCCGCCTCGCATGACCAGCGTCGCGATCACCTCGTGAGGTATTGTCTCCTTCATTCTCTGCCGATGTGTCAGATATAGCTCTCGCGTGCTTTCGGTCGTTAGTCCGTTTGTGCAAAACACGACAATATCAGCTCGAAACACGACAGTATCAGCGCTGAGACACGAGCTCTCGGAAGCGAATCTTGCGGTTTCCCAATGTTCTTCTCGTTGGCACGACAAATGCAGTGCTCTTGGCAGAGCGTCTGTACCGGCGAGTGATGAGAAATCATCCCACGCGTACAAACGACAGAGTCTACGGTTATCAGTACCAGGAGAGAACATGATGACAAAAGTGCGGATGGTTGCGGCGCAAGGTGCGATAGCGCTCATCGTCCTTATGGGGGTGGGTCAGCAGGCTATGGCGGCAGACCCTGCGCAACGCTACATCGCACAGGACCAGGGGACACTGGAGGCGTCGAGCCCGTGGCAGATCCGCGTGCGCGCGTTGGGAGTGAAAACCAACGATTCAGGTTACGTCGGCGGGATCGCCGGTTCCAATCTCTCCTATTCAGACACCGTGACGCCGGAATTCGACATCTCCTATTTCTTCACCGAAAACATCGCTGCCGAACTCATACTCGCCACTACCTACGCCAACGTTGATGGCACCGGAGCAATCGGCGCGCTGGGGAATGTCGGCAAGGTATGGACACTGCCACCCACGCTCACGCTGCAGTATCATATCACCCACTTCGGGGCCTTCCGACCCTATGTCGGCGCCGGCCTGAACTACACCGTCTTCTACAATCAGAGTGTCGGCAGCGCCGATGCTCTCCATGTGAAGAACACGTTTGGTGCCGCGCTGCAGGTCGGCTTCGACTACATGCTGGATCGGCACTGGGGGGTCAATGTCGACGTCAAGAAGCTTTTCCTGGAACCAGATTTTACCGTCAAAGTGGCCGGCGCCGATCTAAAGGGCAAGGCCAAGCTAGACCCCTGGTTGATAGGTGCAGGCGTCACTTACCGCTTCTAACAGGTCGGCGATGGAACCTTCGGCATTTAGAAGCGCCGAAAACGCCCAATGAAAGACTTGAGGGCAGACCGGACCCTGTCCTACGCCGTGCAATATGGGCGAGCACCTCATTCGTAGGTGCTACGTCTGGCCCACATGCTCGGCCTTCGACATGCATTTGACGCAGACCATATTGCGGCAACAGACAATGCCGTGCGCAAGCTCACACACGAAGGCAAACATCCGTTTTCGGTCGGCTTCTTCTTTTTGCTGGGCCATTCCAGCATCGTCGTTCTGGGTTAACTTGGTGATCGCAGCCACCGGGAACCAGCTTCACGTCTTCCAACACTTTCCGGCGGCGAGCGACAGCGCGTGGCAATTGCTCGCGCCTTCCTGGCCAATGCGCCAATTTTGATCCTCGACGAGGCGACATCCAGCCTCGATTCAGAGTCGGAGATCTTGATCCAGGACGCGATGAATCGGCTGACACTCGGACGCACCACGCTCGTCATCGCTCACCGGCTGTCGACCGTGCGCACGCTCGACAGGCTGCTCGTGTTCGATCGTGGTCGTGATCGTCGAGGAAGGAGACCACGACGCACTCATGCGTCTCGATGGCGGCGTATATCGCCGCTTGTTCGAAAGGCAGACGCTGGAGCTCACGAAGAATCTGATCCAAGAGCAACTCCATGGCGACCACACCGGCCGCGCCCGTTGGCCCCGATCGCTGACGCGCGCATTTGCCGGAGGCGCTGTACCGAGGAGGGAATGTTCATCGCTTCGCGACATTTCGTGACAGTGCGACGCGCAATATCGATGCCTATTTCCTTGAGCCTAAAGGCGATGTCGTCGTCGGTGAGTACCTCAGGCGGCGATTCCGTCGATAGCATTGCCCTGATCTGGTGGCGAACGGCTTCAGCGGAGTGCGCCGTGCTGCCTTGGGAGGAAGCGATCGCGGCGGTAAAGAAATTCTTCAGTTCGAATACACCACGTGGCGTGAGCATATACTCGTTCGACGTCACCCGGCTTACGGTCAACGCATGCATGTTGATCGCCTCGGCGACGGCTCGTGCGATGCCTGGATCTGAACGCACCCGTCCCCAAAAAGGCGCTGATGAAGCCTGGCGCATGGTAGTCGAACGTGGCCAGCAATTGCCCAAACGAGCGAGTTGAAGGCGCTGACGGCGGCGATCGACGTCGGTCACAGCGATCCATGATGCCAGGCAGTCATAGCCTTCGACAGGACGTCCATTTTCGGTCGTACAGGCGATGGGACGGCCGACCTACTTGGCCGACATCCCTTTCAGGCGATCCGCGGCCCGTATAAATATCACGTCGAAGTCACGGAGCAGTTCTTGAAGTTGAAGTTCGCTCCCCCGGGAGACCCGGTAATCTCGACACCGTATTGAACGCTGCCGACATTTATGTCGCCAAAGTAACCCTTAGACTTGAGCCAATCCAGGACACCCTTGATGTCCACCGTCCCGCTGTCGGTCTTCGAAGTGCACACCAGCGAGATTACCCTTTGGCCATTGGAGCCTTCAAACACGTTCCAATTCGCCCCGCCTACATTGACATTGCGGTAGACCGGGATCGCCGCACCGGAAGGGTCATAATGACTTGAGATAGGCTTAACATTGCCGCTACCGTCTGGATTTCCGGTGTGGTTTGTCCAGAGCATTATCTCATTTTGATGTGAGCTGTCCCAGATGTCGTAGGCGGTGTCCCAGGCGCCGCCAGAAGGAACATCCTGATTGAAGCTCCCAGTCAGGGTTTTAATTGAACTGAGCGGTTTCCCGACATTGAAAGCCTGGTGGGGATAGCTCTTGATACCTCCAGTATTAGGCTGGTTCGACCACACGCTCCAGTGGTTGTCTGCATACACCGAAATTGTCTGAGGCCCAGCGCCCTTTCCCCCCCAGATATCATTGTTCCAGGAATAGCCTCCATGTGAAAAGTCTTCGTATGGAGCGCTCGACCTCCAAATCGGAGCTTTTGCCGAGACAAGTGCGACAGTCGATGACCTGGCTTGGTTTAAAGCTTGCCTAAATAGATCATCATCGTGTCTGTCGACGTACCTCGGCGGGGAGGGCAGCGATCCGGTGCCGTTTATCCGAGGGGAATCCATGAAGCTCTCCTTCTGTTTTACGGGAACAACGATCTCGTATCGACCGTCTGGCGAGTATCTGGGTCCGTCACCAGCTGAGGCATCCGCATCTGGAGACCAAGTTCGAATGCTAGGGAGCTCAACTTTCGAGAAGCTGACGAGTCTTCTACCGACCCCGTCCGCCGGTCTGCATTCGGCTCGGTGGTGATGCTATGCTCATCAGAAGAACGGCACGACGCGGTCGTTCAACAGCTTTCCCGCCGCGATCGGCGCTTTGCGGTCAGCTTGGCGGGATCCGTTCAACTAATCCGCGGCATGCGCTGGAACCTGGCCGCCAAGCTCAGCCGGCGCGATCTCGAGGAGATGGCCGAGCGCGGCATTGCGGTCGATCAACAACCGATCGCTCGAGCGATGGTTGCTCCGAGACGTGCGAACAGTGGGATGAAAGATTTCCACCGCATGTGGATACTCAGCCGCTCATTCAGCTTTGATGATGCTGGCGCCATGCGGTATGACACCGACAACGTCGCCACTTCAGCGACAAGGTCTATTTCATCAACCCGAACGATGTCGGCGTTTTGGACACCCCAAATGCGGCCGGCGAGGTCGTCGCCGTCGCCTGCGGCGATGGGCTTAAACTGACGATGGGTTTCGATTGGAAGACGCAGACGATCACCGCCGCAACATTCCAGACCTTCGGCAGTCGGTGCGTTTAGGATAACGGTTCGCCGAGCGGACTGCCGATTGTGCGGCAACTGCCTTGGGCGAAGGGCCAAACGGGTTTTCGTTTGAGGAAAGCTTAGTTGTCAACTGGACCTCTGGTCGTCGGCGGAAAAGGTGGCGGGTATCGGGCAGGCTTTCATGAATCTGCGTCCCACGCCGCGCAAGTTTGCTGCGACTGCAAGCGCGACACTGGCGATTTGTCCGATACCGCCTTTTTGCGCCAGGTTTCACTGGGAAAATCGGTGCGATTGTGCCGGTTGCCCCGCCAACAACGCCGCCGATAGCGTTGCCGCAAAGACGGGTACTGACTGTCACGCTATCGATACCAAAGCGCTGCAACAGATTCGTCAAACAAATTTACAGAGTCTTTGCGAATGCAAGCCGCTGACAATGATACGTTCGCTTTGAGCCGAGATTTTCCGCGACTAGTTGTCCGACTCAATGAGTTGGGATACGTAAATATAGAACCCGAAGCTTTGATCACGCGCCGCATATAGGGAGGCTCTTTGATGGATATTGACATTTTCGAAGCTTACGAGTCTAATGTTCGTCGCTATGGACGATCTTTTCCAACAGTCTTTACTAAGTCTCTGGGAGCGACAATCTGGGACGAGGCAGGCAAATCTTTTATTGATTTCATTGTTGGGTCCGGTGCGCTCAACTACGGCCATAACAATCCAGATATTGTGGCGCCGGCAATTAAATACCTCGTCAATAAAAATATAGTTTTGTCGCTTGATATGTATACAGCCGCAAAGCGTGATTTCATCGAAGTGTTTGTCGAGTCGATCCTGAAACCCCGGGGCCTTTCTTACAAGATACAGTTTCCTGGGCCGACCGGGACAAACGCTAACGAAGCGGCGTTGGCGCTGGCGCGAAAATATACCGGCCGCTCGAGTGTCATGGCCTTCACAAATTCGTACCATGGCATGTCGCTCGGCTCCTTAGCGGTGTCGGGTTCAGCGTCAACCAGACAGCTTGGCGGCGTTGCTCGCCACGATGTGATCCGTGTCCCTTACGAGAACTATCCGAACCAAACTTTCGATTCCGCGAGTTACATTGATCACGTGTTGGGCGACCCAGGCAGCGGGATAGAAAAGCCGGCCGCAATCATCCTGGAGCCCATCCAGGCAGAAGGCGGCATGAACACCGCATCCGCACCTTGGCTCTCAGAAATTCAGCGCATTTGCCGTAAGCACGACGTTGTTTTCATCGTGGATGACATTCAGGCAGGTTCGGGACGAACGGGCGATTTCTTCTCGTTCGAGTTCGCGAAAATTGAACCCGACATTGTGACCCTTTCCAAATCCCTAAGCGGTTCAGGTAATCCGCTGTCCATAGTTCTGATTCGCCCGGACATGGACATATGGAATCCGGGAGAACATAGCGGGACCTTCAGAGGCAATAATCTCGCCTTCGTGACTTCCGCGGCCATGTGCAAAGTGTGGTCCGATAGGCGCTTTACTACAGCCGTCGAGCGGGCGGCCGTCAAACTTCAAGAACACCTTGATCGCCTCGTTGCGAAATTCCCCAAGTGCATCGAGCAAAAGCGAGGCCGTGGTCTGATGGCCGGCCTCAAGTGCCGGTCACAGGCCTTTGTTAGCCGTGTGCACGATGTCGCGTTCGAAAACGGCCTGCTGATCGAATCCTCGGGGCCAAACCGCGACGTCATCAAAGTCCTTCCGCCGATAACCATCTCAGATGACGAACTCAATCACGGCATTGCGATCCTCGATCACGCACTACAGGAGAAAACCAATGGCGACTAACCAAGTAGCTCAAACGCCGGCCATCTCGCCTCTTGCAATCAAAGAACGAACCGGCTCGATCAGCACTGCGGAGATCATCTCAGTTCTGAAAGGTGAGATCACGGCTCTGCATATCAGCCAAGCTTTCAGCACCGAAGTAGCCGAGGAGATCACCACGAAGTTTTTTGGCAGTCCCGCTCTCAACGAGCGCAAAGATGGCGTCCCCGGACAATATGTCGGCGCATCCCACTACAGGAAGGATGCAGCCAGCTATTTCAAGGAGGCGGAAAATGCGAGGCCGCACGTTGACGCCCTTTTTGGCAATTTAGTTGACCCGGTCCGAGCCCTATTCGACGCGTTGAAGCGCGAGCTTCACAAACAGGGCGTTGAATTGCGGCTGGCCCGTTCAGAACATGGCAAGGCCAATGTTTGCCGCGGTCTCAGCTGGTCTGGCAGCGGCACGTTTTCCTTGGACCCTCACGACGATGTCGCTCAAGTGTTACGTGCCGGGAAGGATTACGAGCTTTCTGCGGTGGCGCACAACACTGTCGCGGCGCTCAACTTCTACCCCAGCGTGTCCGACGAAGGTGGCAATCTGCGGCTCTGGAGTCACAAGCCGACAGTCGCGGATCGAAAGTCGCAAGGTGTCGAGACCACAGGATATCCCTATTCGGCAGCTTATCTCGAGCCCGTCCCTTGTCGCGAGTTCCAGCTCAAGGCCGGGGATATCGCCCTGATCGATGGCGGTTTCGTTCACGGGGTTACTGGTCAAGCAGGCAAAAAGCGTCGTCTGGTGCTGAACAGCTTTTTCGGATTTGCGCGGCCGGATCTCGTCCTCTGGTGGACCTGACATGAATGTCGCAGCCACTGACCGATATCTCACATCGGCCGCCAACGGAGGGGCCGTCAGTCGCAGCCCTCGGCTGATCCAAAGACCGGCCGGGAACTTGCCGAACTGACTGCTGCTGCAAAAGGTCCAGGTCGCTCTCGCCTCGATCACGATTGGCTCATTAGAGCGGCTACCGCTTCGAAAAAACGCTGCTGGCCAGCATTCATCTCGACATCAGCACGCGCGGCAGCAGTGGCCTATGAGGTGCCAGCCGTGGATGCGGCTCGAGCCGCATCGGCTGGTGTTCAGCAACGAAATGGAAACCACGCGCCTTGCGCGGCCCCTAAAAGGCAACGGTTTAAAGGCACCGACCGATCTCATCGCCGCGCTGCGCTCACCGCCCCTCTCGTCGTCAACACCCGTGCGCGCCAAGGCCATCAGACCATCGACGGTCCGTGGCAATCCGTTACAACGCCTCCCCAACAGTGTGCAGAAAAAGGTGAGAGTTGGAACGATGCCGAAATCAACAACGTAAGCAACTCTTCCGCGCTCATGCCTCGGAGATAGCCATTGCCGCAACGATATCGATCACCCCTTACAAAGGTTAGGCATCCCTGGACCAAAGTCGAACGCATAAACCGCACCATCCTCAAGCGCTTCGAACTCCGTCGCCATCTCGCTGACTCTGTCAGCGCCAGAATTTCTCGAAGCGCCTCAAGACCCTCAAAGGCCTTCCACCTACGAATTGACAATGTGAGGTCGCCGTTTTGAGACCTTTATTCTCGGAAGAAAGGTTGTGCGCCTTCCAGGGAGTAATCCGAAAGGCGGCGCCTATCGATTTATATTATGTGAAGGTGGCAAATGCATATTGAGACTCGACGTTTTGTGTTGTTGGCTGCGCGCGGTTCGCGAAAGCGAAGCACTATTGTAAAATAAATTAACTCCACCAATTGCAGTGAGATGCTAGAGTTCCGATGATGTTGGCCTGCTGATGAGGACGTGGCCTTAGCCTCACAGCCGGAACCTGTGGACGCCAAAGGGGCAGCATCCAGACGAATGGCTACGGAGCTGAGCCTATGCAACCCCGATGCACAACTGCTGTCACTGAATTTCGAGAGCTCTCGCCTAAAGTGTCCGACCAGCTCTTTTTGTTACCCAGGATGAATTTCCCTGGGGCTGCCGGGGAGGCGTTTGCGGTCGAAGTTGCCCGTTTTCTCGACCGCACCTATGGTATTGAAAAACCTAAGCAGTTGTTCGACCTGCTATCTGCTTTTGCCCTGAATTTTGATTGCCCGTGGGTTGCCTATGGCTCTCTTGCACGAGACCAAAAAGGCTTAAAGCCGGTGCGAGGCGATCCGGCGGTCATGCTGAATTACCCTGATGGATGGCGGGAGCGCTATTTCGAAATGGGCTATGACAAGGTAGACCCTACTATCAAGAGAAGTCGGAGGCGAATAGGAGCCTTTCGTTGGAGCGAGGTGTACAACGACGAAAGCACGACTGAAGACGAGCGTCGCGTTTTGGACGAGGCTGCCACCTTTGGCTTAAGGTCAGGCATTAGCGTCCCATTGCACGGCCCCGACGGCAGCTTTGCGATCATGAACTTTGCTCAGGCCGGGGACGGTGAATTCCGAAATAGAACAATCGCGTACTTGCAACTTGCGGCGTTACATTTTCACCTGAGAGTCGCGGAATTCGCTGATCCGAAAGGCGTCGAGAGCACCTCTACCCTTTCTTCAAGAGAAAAAGAGTGCATCCTATGGACGGCGAAAGGGAAATCGTCGTGGGAAATAGGAAAGATTCTAGGGATATCTGTAAATACCGTTAATTTCCACATAAAAAACGTGATGGGAAAAATGGACGCGAATAGCAGAATAACCGCTGCCATAGAAGTGCTAAAGCGCGGGATAGTAGAATTATAGTTCAATATGAAAACGCAAAATATCTTTATACCGAGATCACGGAAGGGAAACGGCAGTCTTACACTTGGGGATATCGTTGGCGGCTTCGCAGCGAGACGCGGGAGAACCTTGTCGCCGGGCAATCCGATGAGGTAGTCGAGCGCGTTGTTATCGCACCGGCCATGACCTGCGCCCGGCAATAGGTGGCCGTCGCCGCGAACCAGAGTTTGGGTGGCCGGCCAGCGCGCGCGGATGCGCTGACAAGCGGCGCAGATGGCCGCGAATCTCCTTGCCGGGCGGGGTCTTGCCAGGAGGCAGGATCACGGCGGTCGCGGCGTCACAGATGTGGGTCGGCAGGAAGCAGCGCTCGTCGTAATATGGGCGTTGAAGGGCGAGAGCTGCTGATGGCCGTTGAACGACATCAAGCACTGTCGGCAATGTCGAACGTCACGCTTTGGGCGGCGCGGCATAGCTCGACAGCCACAGATCGACCAGCACCCACCCGAGCCGGATGACGGTGCGCAGGTCTGGCAGGTCCTCTAGGCGCGAAAGGTCGGCTGCGAGCACAGATCAATCCCGCTGTCGGGCAGCCGTCCGCAAGCGAGCTTGAAGGCCGGGTCGGTGCGCAGCTAATCGAGATCGTTGGCATCCTCGTAGCCGCAGGCGGTCGCAAAGATGCGGGCGCGCAGAACGTCGGCCATGGCGTGCGTCACCCGCTGTGGATTGCGCGAATCCTGGATCGCAGCGGCCAGCCAGTCGGCCAGTTGCAAGCCCTGGCTCGGCCGCGGCCAAAAGCATGAAACGCCGCCATCCGAGTTGATGCGTACGCCATCAAACGCAGCTGTGATCTTCTCGCGCGTAACGTCTGGAATGAGAGCGGCAGCAAGGTATCGTCGGTCATGGCGGTGAGGCTTCGCGAGAAGTGGTGGCAGGGTTACTTACGCCAAATCGTTGCCGGGAGCGTCCAGCACGCTTCGCATGAAGTGGGCGCGGAGGTTGCCATGCTCAGATCCTGGGAAGGTACGACATCTAGACTAGCGAGTTCTGGTTAATTGTCGGTACCGGCCAGGCTACCGTTGATCATTACCAGGAAGATCCCTTACCGCTGTCTTCTGAAATCGGACTGCAAAACGAGAAATGTTAAGCAATGGTGATCTGGATTTAATGGCTTTGCAACAAATTCTTATCATATATTGTATTGATATAGCCAGATTTTCGGTGGTTATATAGGTAAGGATGCGAACGCACCCATGTGCATTCCGACGAATGGAGGAAGTCATCATGTACTTAAAACAATGGAAGTACGCTTTGTCGTAGTGGGCCTGAAAGGAAACCCGCCAAAACCGCCATGTCCAAGTCAGCTGAGCCTGATAGACCGGCCTGGAATACGACGGGTGAACGTGTCTTTCGCGCAGCGACGTCCGGCCGGATTGCGAGCCGGTTCGTGACGGTGTCGCTCTCCAAGATGTGACCACGTTGTGCCGGACACTGTCGAATCGACCGCAGATACGTCGTGATATACCGGTAGATACTGTGCTTGCGACGAAGTTCACAGGCCAATGGACCAAGGATGAACAATTATGACCACACTACCCCAAATATCACTGGAAAATCTGGCAACTGATAAAACGCGAGCCGAAGAGCGCAAGCGCTTACGCATGGCATGCAAGGATTACGGGTTCTTCTACCTTGTCCAGCATGGCATCCCAATGGAACAGATCGCGCGAGCCATCGATGCCGCGCGGCGGTTCTTCGCGTTGCCGCAGTCGATAAAGGAACGCTTTGGTCACGTCGCGCAAGGAATCTATCCCACTATCGCCCGCGGATACAGTCCATTGCATGGGGAAATCCTGCATCCCGACGCCGGCGGCGATCCGAAGGAAGTGTTCGATCTCGGAATCGACAACGAAGGCGACCGCCGTCCGTTTGGAGGAAGCACGCTGTTTCCGGATGAGGCCTTGGCTCCTGGTTTCGCTCGAAGCCTACTTGCATTGCAGGCTACCGTGCTCCACGGAGTTATCCCGCAGCTCGGAACCGAGCTTGCCGACTTGATCGGTTTGGAACAAGGCTGGTTCCGGCGCCATTTCACCCCGCCGACGCTGGGACAACGTGTGATTCGATACCCAGCTCGCGGCGGCACGTGCGCCAAGCACACAGATGGTGGCTTCTTCACGCTGCTGCTGCAAGAGGAACTGCCCACCCGGTCGTTGCAGGTGTGGTTGCGCGGGCGCTGGATACCGGTGCCGAGCCTGCCCGACAGTCTCGTAGTCAACTTGGGCGATATGTTCCAGGCCCTGAGCGACGACCGCTTCAAGAGTACGCCGCATCAGGTCGCGCACAATGGTCTGAGTGATCGAATTTCGCTACCCTTCTTCATCTATCCCGACATCGACGCTAGCCTGACTTCGCGGCAAAGGCGGCACACCTTCAGCGTCGCGGAGATGATGCTAGGCAACATGGCGTCGATCGAAACCGGGAATGGTGCCGGGCGCGCGCGCGAACTGCAGTAAGTGTCCGGTTTCTCTAACGTGCGCAGACTATGGCATGACGCGGCGCAGTTTGGTTCGCTTGGAAGATTCCAGCCGCCGTCGCGCGTCTCCACGGGCGGCCTGCAACGCGCCTCGGGAGAAGCGCGCTGATGCTACTTTTGAATTGTGGCTGCACGAGAACCACGCGGTACTTTTTCAAGCAAGCTGCAGCGCCACGGCTTTTCACTGTGTCGCTGCGCTGAGGTGATGATTTCGGAAAAGGGAAGTGGAGCGGTCGGGATGATCCGTCTTTCTGGGACTGCGGTCCGCGCCCGGAGCCGCGCGAATTGCCAGGGTCAGGCTTGCCTCTCGGCTCTACGCCGCGAGCGGAAGGCCGACTGCAGAATCTGGCATCGACATCGGTCTCATCCTGCAGGCCGCGAACGGGCCGATTTTATTCATCCTCTTGGCAGCGCTAGTCCCGACTGTCCAAGTGGGTCCACCCTCAACGCCGGCGAAATGCATCTCGACGAGTAATCTGATGCTGACAACCTTACAGACTGGAGAATGCTCATGTACGTGAGTCTCGATCCGGACTATGCGCTGCAAGCAACTCAGAATTGGATCAGCGATCTTGTGTGGAGACTTCGCTGGCATGAACGCGAGCGGGTATACCGGGCTCTGATTGCGACGCTGCACGCCCTGCGCGATTGCCTGGATCGCGATGAGGCCGTGTACATCGGCGCGCAGCTGCCAGCGTTGCTGCGTGGCTTTTACTACGAGGGTTGGCACCCCGCCCGTCGCTTCAAAGCGAGAAACCGAAAATCGCTCCTCGACCGGATCCACGAAGGCGTCCACCGCGACCCGGGCGTAGATCCCGAAGAGGTTGCCCGCTCGGTACTAGGCCAGTTGGCGGACCGTATGTCTGTAGCAGAGATCCAAGAGGCGAAGGCCGCCACTCCAAGAGTGCTGAACGACCTTTGGCCAGTCTGAGATAGACCTCTTGAGTGAGTTTGGCGAGTTCCGAAGGTCTGTGGGATGGTCGGCAGTTGGAAACGTCGCGGCACTGTTCCGATACCATTCTATGGACCGCCGGACTTCTCAGTTTTCCGGCTCAGGCAATCGCCTGGCGATGTCCCGGGATTGCACGGGCGTTATCAGGACCTTGCGCTCTAACCGCGCTCGCCCAGGACGCTCGTCGGTCGTCTCCGCGCCAATGGTCCCCTTTTCGGCCCCGGCCGCGAGGATGGACGGACTAAGGTCGGCCAGGCATTCGCCGTGGAGTCGCTTTTTCAGCGCCGCAACTAAGGTGTTGTTCGACGACCGGGGCGGTCCCGGCCGAGAGACAGAGAGGAAGCACGCAACCGTCACACGGCTATGAATCGCAAGTTCAAGGTTGTTATTTGGAGGGCGGTCTACGTCATCGCCGATCGGTGTTGTGCCGTCGCGGTCCAGCCCGCACTTCGTAGCGTTACCCAGAGCGATTGATTCCCGGCCGAGGCGGCGAGATCCCGGCAGCGAATGTAGGTCCTGTCGTGCCTAGCGCCACCCCACTTAGCAGGAAGAAATGTTCATGAAGTTGAATCGCAGAAATCCACAAAATCTGGTGGTATCGACAATGGGCACTGGTCGGTACACTGGAGGTGCGCGGCATAACAGTAGGTGGGCAAAGTGAACCGAAATTCGTTCGACGTGTTCAAATATATACGGTGTGTAAACGATGCTGCACTAAGCGTCGGACTGCGGCTCAGAACGGGCGAAAACTTCGACCGATACATTGAAGTCACATCAAGCACGATTGGAAAATCGCCGACGGATCCGAGCTTCCGGCCAGATTGCTCGCGGCTTGAAGCTGACTGCGCGTTTTGGATTGTTGGAGAAGACCAAAAAGGCAGCGTGGCGCATGTTCAGGCGCTTCGATTGGACGATCTGCGGACGACCAATTTGGCTGGACATCTCGAGTCGTTGAAAGCCTTCTACGCGGATCCAAAGAGTCGCGCCGGCGCCGGCTCCTCCTGTGCTTGCCTTGCGCCGACTGCCCAGACCATGTCCGGGATGGTAGCTTATCACGGCGACGTATGGCTCCGAGAGGATTTTAGGGGACGCGGATTGCCTAGTACGCTTGCTAGTATGGCGTTTGGGCTGGCGTGGGCGAAATGGTCACCTGATTTCATTTATGCTCTGGTCCCTAGTTGGATAATCGAGAAGGGAATCGCCGATCAGTATGGCTACCTTAACAGAGAAGCGCAGGGGGCCATTTTGACTTTGCCTGACCGCGGCGTCAAAGAGGATGATTGGCTTCTTTGGCTGACGCGGAGCGAATTGTCCCAACGCATCAAAGCCGCCAAGACGCCAGTGCAGGGCCTTCCCTGACTCGCTTGCGTTCAAAGCCCACGGTCTGACTTGCAGCCGCTGTCGGGATCGCGTCGAAAGGAAGCTGTTGGGCGATGCCTTCCTGATGCTGATGGTCGCTTTTGGCTTTACTTGGCGCTGCAAGCAGTCTCTGCAGAAACGCCTACCCCGGCGCGCCCGCACCTTGCAGCACATATCGCCAGTGAAGGACAGGAAGAAAAGAATGCTGACGAACCAGTCTGATCCGCTCGGCCGCCTGGATCGGACCGAAGCCGCCATGCTGCTAGTGGAGCATCGGCGGCCATCGAGGCGCGTGGCACGCGTGCGTAGAGCACGGGATGATCAAACCCTGCTGCCTGCCGGCCGAAGGCTGCTCGATCGTCGTGCGCGCGGACAAGTCGCATCAGGAGCCGGCTCGCCCCGTCGAGGTGCCCGCAGTAGGTGTCACGTAACCAGCGCAGCAGCACAATACGTCTCGCTCGGCAAAACAGCTACACGTTTGGCAGGTGCCGCAAGGGCGAGTGCAACCTATGTTCGCTCCAGGGACGCTATTTTCGTCAAAGATGGAGTCCTTGACTTCTCCCAGGTAGAAAATGAGCGCTGCCTCCTTGGATTCGGCGGCCCTTGACTGCAGCCCGCCAAGGGCGAGGTTTACGGCGAAAACCTCGTAAGCGAGTAGGGTCGATCTAGGCCGTCTGCCGATCGGATCGTTCCCTACGTTTCCTAGAGGGCAGCGCGACCGGAGATGCACGGCACTGAAGCAAAATGGCGGTCCGTCCGTAGCGGACACAATGCAGGAAGCGTTTCATGCTTAGCACGAGAGGGGTCCAGAATGGTCGATAAGATATTTGATCGAAGCAACTCAGTGTATATCAAATCTGTGCCATACAAAGGCCGTGGTCTATTTGCCAACATTCCCTTCAAATCTGGTGATATAATTGATATAGCTCCGACATGGGAATTTGACGAGCCTTCAGCAGCACTGTTCAAAAAAACAGGGTTACTCGAGTATTATTTCGTAAGACCGGATAAAAGACCACGCGATAGCGGTATAGCTGGGTACGTTGTATTCGGCTTCATATCTATAGTAAACCACTCGGCGAGCCCAAATGCGAAGACAGTTTGGGGGGATGGAGAAGCGGGCGCCTGGGCAAGCATGATTGCTATAAAGGATATAGGCGTCGACGAGGAAATTACGCATCGTTACAATAATACTTGTGATTATCCATCAAGCGTCAAGTTCGTTGAATAAGGTGCATGCTTGAGCTCGGTAAGTTTAAATCTGGAACCTCCGGCGCGCCGCCGACGAACGTCATGCGAAGGCCAAAGCCAAGCCTTAGCCGATCTCGCGGGAAGTCGCGAACGGGAAGGCTGAATCGCGGAATTCGGCGGGCTGACGCCCGCGAGGAACTTAGGCCGCCCACGGAAACCGCCGAGGCCGGTCTGCCTGCATGTTTTTTGCCTGCAAGAATGCCTCTGGCATTGGCTGTCGCAGTGGGGGGCGGGCTGTTCCCCTGCTGCGGCCCACGCGCCCACGCGTCCGACGTCGTTTCTGACGCACTACCAAAGATGGACTTCCCGCGCATGGTCGAACTTTTGTGCCGCCAGCCAGCGCGCATGCACTTGGCCGCAATTCTTGCGTTCACTAAAGATCCGGCCATCGCGCAGTATGAACCACAGAAGCCGCTGGCGCTTCTTGCGCAGATCCTCGCTCGCCGAGCTCCGAACGCGACCAGATCGCGCACCGCCTCATGCCACGTCGGGAACCCAGATCCCTTCAGTTCGCTCGCCTGAAACAGCACGCTCGGTTGCATGACAATCCACCAACCCTCGGGAATTTTTCAGGCTAGGTGGCCGAAGGCATCTTCGCCCCCGATCATTACCAACACGGTGTCGCACGTCGGATGGTTGTGGTCGGTAACAATTCATCTTCAATCCCAGGCAAATTGCGTACCTCCGATGACGATGTTAGACATGTGACCTAGGCAGTGTAGCCAGTCACCTGAATCTGGCGAGTTTTTATCTGGCACAGATATTGCGCGGTATTATCCGTAATGCGCCGCGCAACCGAGTTAATAGTGCAAGAGCCAAATTGTTAATTCAATGCTGTCTGTCACGGCTGCGTCTGGCTATCTGCAGCGGCACGCTCAAGAGCGAGAGGAGGGGAAGACGGAGTACGTATCCGTGCCTTTGCCCGGCATGGGTGCGCTGTAAACTCTGACGACTTGGGAAGCCGGCCTGCGAGGCGACTCGAGATCGGAACATCCTGCTGGTCAACCCGGTCGGTAAGTTTGGTGCAAAGGTCGCCGAGATTGGCGCCGACCAGAGCCGTCACTACATCCCGCTGCTTTGAGACGGTCATACGGGCAGCGTTTGGGGCGATCATTGGCATTGTTCGTACCCGATCGTCTCGGTTGGCATCTCTCTGATCGAAGTGCCGCCAGCGAAGGACCCTCACGAATTCAAGATGCCAACCCAAAGGAGCAAGCATGATGCATCCCGATCTCATGAAGCGTTTTGACCTTACAGGTCGTTCGGCGCTAGTAACCGGCGGCGCACAAGGCATCGGGCTGGAAATTGCGCGAACGCTAAGGATGGCCGGCGCCTCGCTCACCTTGGCCGATCTCGACCTCGACACCGCTAGGAAGGCTGCAGCCGGAGTGGGCCCTGACGTTGATGCCTTCCACTGCGATGTCGCCGATCCGCAGTCTGTGCGCGACCTAGCCGCGTCGATCGGGCCTTGCCCGGATATCCTCGTTAACAATGCCGGGGTCCCGGGCAAGACGAGAGATACAAGTGACGATGACTGGCGCTTCGTCATCTCCGTTAATCTGGACGGAGTGTTCAATTGCTGTAGCACGATCGGCACTGCGATGGCCGAGCGCGGGTCGGGCAACATTGTCAATATTGGATCGATCTGTGGCTCGATCGTTGCAAAGCTGCAGAGCGACCCAGCCTATAACGCCAGCAAAGCTGGCGTGCACATGCTCACAAAGAGCTATGCCTGCAAATGGGCAAAATCAGGCGTTCGCGTCAACGCGGTCGCTCCAGGCTATGTGGCCACGAAGATGACCAACGACTCCAACGACAACATTTCGACCTGGGCCGAGCTTACGCCGATAGGGCGCTTGGGCCGGACGGAGGAGATTGCAAATGCAGTTCAATTTCTCGCTAGCGACGCATCCAGCTACGTGACCGGCACAGTTCTTCCAGTGGATGGAGGGTACACGATCTGGTGAGTACGGTGTCCATTTGCGAACCCGGCTGGGCGTCACCCGGGAAAAATCGTTTCTCAAATGTCCTGCAGGACGCCGAGGCCGAAGGCTGCGAATCGTGACCGCTGCTAACCCAGCCTCGCCGTCGCATCGGCCGGTTAGCGGGGAAGCACCGACGATACGCCGGATGAGGAAATTTGCGCAACATGTTCTGAAGCCCAGGCCGACCTCAAAGCCAGGATATTCAGAGGCAGGTCACGCCGTGGCGTCACCCGGCCCCCAGCTTTTGACCCGCTTCCGACATTGTTGTCCAGGTTCGGACAATGGAAGGCTACGGACTTCTTCGGGCCACGCTCGGTCGTGGAAAAGGAGTGTGATTGCACAGCTTTAATTCAACTGGCACGAGATTGGCTACAAGTCTCAAAGATGCCGAGAAAGCACCTGGAGCAGGGATAACGCCATTGCTGCAGCAAAGCTCGATATACGCGCCCGAGAGGCCGTCCCCGCGGAAATGGACCACTCAGAAATGGACCACTCAAGGGGCTCGTGCTTGCCTCCTATTCCGCGCGTGAATGGTTTGAGGGCGACGCGCCAAAGCGCAGCGCTCGCCAGTTAGCAGTTGAGGGCCTTCATGCACCTACTAGTGCCAAGAGTTCAAACAAGGCGTCACCAATCCAAGGTCGGCGTCTCGCTCGCAATGCACCAACGAAGCAAGGCTTTGGCTTACTATCAGGGTTGTTCGGTTGGACCTGTTCTCCACTCGGTCACTTCCGATCACGATGACCTTTCCCGAGGTAGTGATCATCGACGCCCTGGTCCTGTGCCATCAGAACGATGCAGCCTACCAGGCGCGCCCGAGACACTCCGTCCACGATGCCTTCGTGAATGCATGGGGGAGGATCCTGGGCTGCACAAGGCCGGGCGCATCCCGGAGGTTCAGACGAATTCACGCTCGACATGGGCATTCAGGTCGCCAATTCCAATAGAGAAACAGGAAAATGGTTAATTCTTCTCGATGTATTTACATGGCCTGCATTCTATCAAAGGCCGCCTCTTTTACTTAAAGAATGGAGCAACGTAGATCATGCTATTGCAGGGTGACAGGAGACTAGAGGCTTATCGGCGCATGCTTCGTATCCGCCGATTCGAGGAAGAGAGTATGCGCCAGTTCAAAGGTGGCAGAATCCCCGGATTCCTCCACACGAGTGTGGGTCAAGAAGCAGCGATCGTAGGGGCATGTCTCGCTATTGGGGATAATGACGCCATGACCGGAACGCATCGTTCGCATGGCCATCCGATTGGGAAGGGCGCTCATCTAAACGCGCTAATGGCCGAACTGATGGGAAAGGAGGACGGCATCTGCAAGGGACGCGGTGGGTCGATGCACTTTGCGGACAAATCGGTCGGGATTATCACCGAATCGGCGATCGTCGGAGGAGGCATTCCCCTTGCCACGGGGTGTGCTTTCAGCGCCAAGGTGCGGGGCGTTGATCAGGTCACGTTATGCTTTTTCGGCGATGGAGCGGTGAACCAGGGCGCCTTCCATGAGAGTCTCAACATGGCGTCCCTATGGAAACTTGCGGTCATTTATCTTTGTGAGAACAACCTCTATGCATTCACCACCTCGTTGGCGCAAAGCCACGGGCAGACGGACATCGCGCTGCGAGCGCCGGGCTACGGAATGCCAGGCCTAACGGTTGACGGGCAGGACGTGAGCGCCGTCTATGAAGCCGTGGCGCGGGCCGTTAACCGAGCGCGCGTAGGTGAGGGGCCCACACTTATAGTAGCCGAGACCTATAGATTCGATGACCACAGTTTCCGCTCGAGTAGTCGGGTACTTGGATATCGATCGACCGAAGAAGTCGAGAGGCACAAACGCGACCGTGACCCGATATTGCTATATCGAAACGTGCTACTAGAAGAAGGTGAAAACGAAGAGAACCTGATAGCAATAGAGGACGAAGTCACCGACGCCGTCAAACAGGCTTTACAATTCGCTTTGGCCAGCCCGATGCCCCGGCCTGAAACCTTGCCCGATTACATGTTCAAATCTTCCCTTCCTGGCCAGAGCTTCGCGGCTGAGCTGGAGAGGTCTTAATCGAATGCAAACTGACGTAAAGAAATTTGCCGCAAAGCCGGGCACCCATATTGAGATGACCTATTTTGATGCTCTCATGCAAGCGCAGGTAGAGGAAATGGCGCGTGATGAGCGAGTTGTTCTGGTGGGAGAAGACGTCGCAGTCTACGGCGGCGTGAAGCTCCTTGAGCAATTCGGCAAGAATCGGATCTGGAACACCCCGATCTCAGAAGGCAGTTTTACGGGAATGGGCATCGGGGCCGCCATCAATGGATTGCGTCCGATCGTGGACCTAACAGTGGGCAGTTTCCTCTATCTCGCTTCGGATCAGATAATCAACCAGGCCTCGAAGCTGCGGTTTATGACTGGAGGTCAAATCGACATTCCGATCGTGGTTCGTTGCTGTATGTATTCAGTCGGGTCCAACGCAGCGCAGCATGCCGACCGGCCATATCCGTTTTTCATGAATGTGCCGGGCCTCAAGATCGTCAGCCCGACCGGTGCAGCCGACATCAAGGGTCTTATGAAGTCGGCCATTCGCGACGATGATCCCGTACTTATCTTCGAAGATAATCAGCTGTGGACCGTCAGGGGCAATGTTCCCACAGATCCGGATCATATAATCCCGATTGGCAAAGCGGATGTGAAGCGCGAGGGAACAGACATAACCCTTATCGCCGTAGCCGGCGCCATTCGGGCGACGATGGAAGCTGTCGATGCGCTCAGTGAGGAAGGCATTTCGGTCGAGGTGATTGACCCACGTACCTTGAAGCCGCTTGATCATGAGGCATTTAAAACCTCGGTCGCAAAAACAGGCCGACTTTTAATTGTCGATAATGCCCACCGCGTTTGCAACGTTGGAAGCGAAATCGCCGCTGTGATGGCGGAAGAGGCGTTCTATCTATTGAAGCGGCCTATCGTGCGCCTAAGCGCGCCCGATATTCACGTCCCATTTAGTCCGGCTCTTGAAATGGACTTCTACCCTACGAAGAAGCGAATTATGCAAGCTAGTCGGCAACTGCTCTGAAATCCTTGTCCGTCTCTGCGTCCGGCCCATTCCCGCCAGCGTCGTTTGCCCCAACTATCGGAGAGCCCCAGTCGACGCGATCGTACATCGGCCGTTGGGTCTGGCGCTACGCGCCATACACCAAATGGGGTGAACATCACCCAGTTTGGACCGCAAAGCGCCGATTTTTTGCGTCATCGGTCGAATTGCGTTGAGATTCTGCGTTTGCAGCTAATGTTCGCTTAAAGCGGCTCGTCGAATGAAATAATGTAAGCCGTGCACTAAGGCTTCCGACTGTCGGCCATGAAGATGTTGACGTGATTGAAAGGGTTCATTTCGAAGGAGTTCGCCCACTATGAATGAGGCGGTTCGCGCATGTGAGCGATTTGGTCTCGTTCTCTGCGGAGATGCGCCCCCTCCTCAGTTGCTTGCTCCTGAATGCCTACCCACGATTGCTAAGGCACAGGTTATTCATCCGCAGGATCCTCGCAAAGTCGCGGTTGACAACGTGGATCAGCTGGACCGCTTAGGCTGAGATGGACGCCCGAGGGAGTGCCAAGGTGTTCTTGTATGAGCACGCCGAACAGTCCGCCTAAGGTAGTCGCCGGATCTATTCCGCAGCTGAGAAGATAACGAAAACTGTTGAAAGAATAACGACATGGCCAGCACTGAAGTGATTAAAAATTACATCGATGGAAGTTGGCAGGATTCTTCGTCCGGCGGACGGATCGAGGTAGACGATCCGTCAAATGGGGAAGTTATAGCCGTTGTAGCAGAGGCTGGACCCGAAGAGGTCCAACTCGCCGTTGCCGCCGCTCACCGAGTCTTTCGAGACCGCGTTCTGATCGACATGCATCCATACGATCGTGGACGCATGCTGTTTCGGATTGCTGACGCCCTCGACGCGCGAGTCGAGGAGATTGCGACTATCAACTGTGTCGAGACGGGCAAAGCAATGGACCTGGCCTATGGCGAAGTTCAAACAGCCATTAGATACCTGCGGTACTACGGAGGCTTGGCCGATAAGCTCGAAGGTCGTTCCATCCCACGCGGGGCCAACCTGGTCGACTACACGCTCCGGAGTCCGTTCGGCGTGTCCGCCCAGATCGTTCCGTGGAATGGTCCATTGGAACTAACGGCTCGGTCGCTTGCCTGCGCGATCGCGACAGGAAATTCAGTGGTGGTAAAATCGCCAGAGTTGGCCCCGTTGTCCGGAATTGAGATGGCACGCGCCTGCGAGACGGCTGGGGTGCCTGCCGGGGCCGTCAACGTTCTCACTGGTTATGGCCAAACGGTAGGCCAGGCGCTGATCGAGCATCCCGACGTTCGCCATATCGTCTTTACGGGCTCCGCAGCTACCGGGCGAACAGTCCTCAAGGCCGCGTCGGAGCGTATCGTGCCCTGCATCATGGAATTGGGCGGCAAGTCGGCCGCGGTTGTTTACTCGGATGCCGATCTCGACAGCGTTGTTGAGGCGGTTCGGATAGGGTCCTTTCTAAATGCCGGCCAGAACTGTAACAACCTATCACGCCTGCTTGTGGAACGCTCTATTGCAGGCGAGCTGCTACAGAGAATTAAGGCTTGCGTCGACGGATTTTCTGTTGGCCCAGGACGCGATAATTGCCACATTACTCCCATGATCTCCCAAAAGCAGCGACAGGGAGTCGAGCGAGCCTGCCAGACCGCCATCTCTCAGGGCGCTAAAGTTGTGACCGGCGGAACAGCTCTTGCTGAGCGGAGTGGCTATTTCATGCCGGCGACAGTGTTTGCTGATGTCGAGCGACAGAGTAATCTTTTCAAAAAGGAAGTCTTCGGTCCTGTTCTCGCCGTCACTACGTTCGATGATCCGGCGATGGCAGTCGACCTCGCAAACGACACCGATCAGGGGTTGGCTGCTGGCGTTTTCACTCGCAATATTGACAGGGCACTTTGGACCGCCGATCGCCTGTGGGCTGGGCAAGTTTACGTGAATGGGTGGTATGTCGGCGGCGTAGAAACGCCATTCGGTGGAGTAAAGCAGTCTGGGTATGGCAGGGAGAAGGGCCAAGAAGCGCTGGATGGTTATGTTCAGACCAGAAACGTTGGGATCACGATCTCGGCACCACGGGACTCCTTCGGGCAAAGCGGCGCAGTTTGACATTGCCTGTGTAGGCCGGAGGCGCGGTCGCTTCGGGACACGCGTCGATCTGCACCAGCCGCAGTGGTCTCGGCGAAGGCGATAACGATAGGGGGCGCGGCGTCTGGCTGGCGTGCCGACGGAGCTGGACTGCCGGTGCCGAGGAGCCGAGGCTCGGGACCGCCAGAGGCTGGCGAAGTTCCACGCTGTCATCATGGCGATCTTGCGCCGAGTAGGCCCGACAGCCTGCTGCGCCACTCCAACCAGGGATTGCAATATACGAGCGAGGAGTTCCAGCGACTGATAGCCGACCACGGCATCACCTGCTCAACAAGCAGGTCGGGCAACGTTCGGGACAATGCTGCGATGGAGAGATCTCGTCACTCAAGACCGAGCGGACAGTCCGCAAGGTCTATAGGACGAGGGACGATGCGAGGGCGGACTACATCGAGCGCTTCTATAGCCCTCGGCGAAGGCGCCCGACGCTCGGCTGTCTTCGCCCAGTCGAGTTCGAGGAACAGGCTGTGCTAGTTTAACCTCGTGTCCGAAAAACCGGCAGCAGGCCATTGGGCCGCCCAGCCCTGTAGCCGCCCGGCGTTGATGGTCTTGGTGAATCCAATTTGCCAGCGGCGCGCGGCTGTAGATTAATTCAGTCATCCTACAAGATAAGGAGCGGACCTTCTTTCGCTACAACGCCGCAATCGCAGCGAAATGGCCGGCGAGAACGCTGTGTCACACGCGGGTTGTCAAAGAAGCGGTAGCCCGCCTTCGCCGCTACACAGTCCCCACAGGCCGGGATCGGCTTGCCCGCCGCTGCTGAAAGCTGATCCAGCAACCGCTGGAGCCGCCGGACCAGGCGCTTGTCGGGAAGCTCTTCCTGCCAAGCAGCTTCGCTGCTGGGAAAAGATCTACGCTGCTGTGACACTCCGAGCAAAACGACCTTGGCTGATAACGGGGACAAGCTCTGCGCAAACAGCCAAAACATGCAGCTTTTCTGCGGCGGTGGGCCAACTTAGCGCAGGGTAACGTTCCTAGGCATGGTAGGCTGTTCCAAAGATGCCAGCAGGTGGGCGTGCTTGGTCCGGCCAGGCAACCCCGGCGAAGAGGACGATCTAGAGATGACGTATGACAAACCCTTCCTTCCCGATGAGTTTCGACGCCGTGTTCAAGACGTCAAGCAGCGGATGGAGCGAGCGGGACTGGACCTCCTAGTCTGCCAGGACCCTGCAAATATGGGCTGGCTGACTGGATATGACGCTTGGTCGTTCCAGTACCCGCAGGCGGTCTTGGTGCATCTTGAGTTAGATGTTCCAATTTGGATGGGAAGACTTGTTGATGTAAATTCCGCCTTTGTTACTACGGACTTGCCGCCAGAGAACATATTCTCGTTTTCTGATCACCTAGTTAATCATCCTGAGCTGCACCCCTTCGATGACCTCTGTCAGCTGATCAAGTCGCGAGGATGGCACTCGGCTCGGATAGGTGTTGAGATGGACGCGCATTACTATACTGCACGCGGCCATCAGCACCTTGTCAACGGACTCCCGAATGCAAGATTCTTCGACAGTTGTGGTCTAGTGAATTGGGCAAGACTCGTTAAATCCAAAGCAGAAATAGTTTACATGAGAGAAGCGGGCCGCATTGTCAGTAACACAATGTTAGAGGTCATTTCAACCCTGAAACCGGGGGTGCCCCAATATCAGATCGCTGCCGAGGTATATAGCTCACAGATACGTGGCATTGACGGAAAATATGGCGACTACACCAGTGCGTGCCCGTTGATTCAGTTCGGCGACAACACGAACGCACCGCACCTCACTTGGACGGATAAACCGTTGCCAAAGTCTGGTTTGGTTCTCTTGGAGCTTGCCGCAGCGCGACGACACTACCATGCGCCGTTGGCGCGCACTGTCTACATTGGCAAGCCGCCTGAAGAGGTCAAGCGTCTCGCGAACGTTATAGTGGAGGGGGTCGATGCTGTACTCGAAATCGCGAAGCCAGGTGAAGTTGTCGAAGAGGTTGATGCAGCCTGGCAGAATATACTCAAACGCAACGGGTATGTAAAAAAAGGACGGTCCGGCTATTCCATTGGTCTGAACTATCCGCCGGATTGGAACGAACGTACCGTTAGCATTCGATCGGGCGATCGCACTGTGCTTCAAGCCGGCATGTGCTTTCATTTCCAAACAGGGATCAGGCTCGAAGATTTTGGGGCGGCGATATCCGAGTCATTCGTCGTCACCGAGGCTGGCGGTGAACGGCTGACCGATGTCGATCGCCGCCTAATTGTCGTGGACTAGGACAGGCCGATCCGACCCGCAGCGGAACAATTCATGAAGGACTCGCTGAGAAGCGCCGAGCGAGCGCCCTGATGCCCGGCTGGCCAGAGCGTGTGGCGGAGAGGTTGAAGAAGCAAAGATGACGAGCTCTGTGGAGAATAGAGGGGATTAGATATCGCCAGATACCCTCGGCAGTACTGCGCTTGAAAGGGGTGTACGGCGGCGGCTTCAACCGCGCCAACCAACGATAACCGTCCCCTCGATCGTACAGCCACATGGGGACCGGGGCGATGCTGGTCGAGTTAACCACCGGCCGCCCGTACGTTCGGCGCCAGCGGTAAGCCAGAGGCCTCAACTGGCTGAAGCACCAAAACGACACTCTTACTCAGAGCAGTTCCCGCGCCGCCCTAACAAGCCAACGCGAGCAACCGAATAAGGAGACGCATGATTACCAACTCGCCCATCCGTCCTCGTGAACTGTCTGTTCGCGCCCACGAGGTTCTCGTCATCGGTGGAGGAATCGCAGGAGCGAGCGTAGCCTTTCACTTGGCAAAAAATGGCAAAAATGATGTCGCTGTCTTGGAGCGAAATACGCTTACTTCGGGTACTACATGGCATGCCGCCGGTTTGATTATGCAAACGCGTGGGACCCACGCGTTAACCGAGATAGCCAAGTATAACGCGGAACTTTACGCCGCATTGGAAGCCGAGACCGGGCAAGCGACAGGATTCAAGCGAAATGGTACGCTCGGTGTCGCTCGAACCAAACAGCGACTCTACGAAACTGCACGGAACGCATCAATTGCCAAAAGCTTCGGGCTCGAGGCGCACATCATTTCGCCAAGTGACGCAAAGGAGCTATACCCAGCCCTCAACGCGTCAATAATAGAAGGGGCGGTCTATATCCCTGGAGATGGGCAAACAAACCCGGTCGACACGTGTATGGCATTGGCAGCTGGCGCTAGGAAAAATGGTGTAAAAATCTTCGAGAATTCTGAGGTCACAGACCTCTGGCGAACGTTAGATGGCTGCTATCAGGTTCGCACTGGCGAAGGCGTCATCGAAGCCGAAGTTCTCGTACTCGCTTGCGGTCTCTGGACCCGAGATTTAGCCGCCAGACTAGGTGCGAGGATACCACTTTATGCGGCAGAGCACTTCTATGTGGTAACTGACACCGTCGACTTTGTGAAGCCCACGCTACCTGTGCTACGAGATACGGATGGCCACGTGTATTTGAAGGAAGACGCCGGAAAAATATTGGTAGGCGCTTTCGAGCCTTGGGGTAAAGCACTACCCATGGAGAAGCTCCCAAAGGAAACGGCTTTCATCGAGCTGGCAGAGGATTGGGATCATTTTGAGTTACCTATGACCAAAGCGATAGAAATTGTTCCGGCACTGGCAAATGCCGGAATAACTAAGTTCTTCAATGGACCAGAAAGCTTCACGCCGGATCTACTATTCATGATCGGTGAGGTGCCGGGGATGAAAAATCTTTTTGTGTCAGCTGGCTATAACTCCGAAGGCATTGAATACGGGGCAGGGGCTGGGCGAGCTTTGGCGGAATGGATCGTCGGAGGGGCGCCACAGATGGACATTAGTTTTGTCGATGTAGCCCGGTTCCATCCTTTTCAAATCAACAAAAAATATTTGCATGATAGAACTCCGGAAGTTTTGGGGCTTCATTACAAGATGCACTGGCCAAGTCACCAGCTTCAAACTTCCCGCGGGGTCCGAAAGAGCGTACTTCACGACCGGTGGGCTAAACTCGGCGCTAGCTTCGGCGAAGGCATGGGCTGGGAACGTCCTATGTGGTTTGCTGGGCTAGGAGAGTCGACGGAAAACGTCTATTCTTACGATGAGCCAAACTGGTTCAAATATACGAGCCAAGAATGCAATGCCGCTCGAAACAATGCCATTCTATTAGACCAAAGTTCGTTTGGTAAACATCTAATTCAAGGTCGAGATGCATGCCGTTTCCTCCAATGGTTGTGTGCGGGTAACGTAGATGTACCGGTAGGTAATCTTGTCTATACCCACATGCTTAATCAAAAGGGTGGTATTGAAACAGATATCACGGTCAATCGTCTTTCGAAAACGGAGTTTCTAATCATCTCGTCAGCGACAGTCCATCCGCGCGATAAGGCATGGATTGAGCGTCATATCACTGATGAGATGAGTGTTACGCTGACAGATGTTACTTCAGCTTATGCCGTCTTATCACTACAAGGACCGAGATCGCGTGAGATCTTGTCCCAGGTTACGGACGCCAATCTAGGAAATGAGGCATTCCCATTCGCCACAAGCCAGGAAATCGACATAGGATATGCGCGGGTAATCGCGAATAGACTTACTTACGTTGGAGAGCTTGGTTGGGAGCTCCATATTCCGACCGAAATGGCACAGCATGTCTTTGATATTGTCTGGGAGGCCGGCCGGCCACTTGGCCTCAGAGCTGCAGGATACCATGCGCTGGAGCATTTACGCTCCGAACGCGCCTACCGGGAATATCAACTCGATCTTACGCCTGTTGATACGCTGCTTGAGGCAGGACTGGCATTTACAATCGACTGGAACAAGGGTGGCTTTATCGGAAAGGAGGCTTTGACAGTCCAGAAAAACAATTTGCCGTTAAAGAAACGACTGGTATCGTTTAAGCTGCACGACCCAAATCCGGTGCTCTTTCATGAAGAGCTCATTCGCTGCGACGGCCGGATTGTGGGCTATATTTCGTCGGGAGTAAAAAGTTTCACGATCGGCACCTCAATCGGAATGGGATATGTTCATCACTTGGCGGGTGTCACCAAGGAGCTAATTGCGAACAGTCGATGGCAAATTGAGATCGCGGGGAAACTCTACGAGGCCGACGCATCGCTGCGGGCTTTTTTCGATCCAAATGGTGATCGGGCTAAGCGGTAATGAGCGAAGGGCCGGATGGAGCTGTGCTGAGGTTGTAGGCGAGGTTGGCCATGCCGATCTTGATCCTGGCCCGCGCGATGTCGATCGTGCGCACGAACAGTTCATCCTGGATTTCTGCTGCGCGAAGACGAGTTCGACAAAGGCGCGGGCATTCGGTCTGCCGCCCATCAGCCCGCGACGTCGCCCCGCTCATGAGCGGCGTCGGCGCTGGTCTCGCGAGGAGAAGGAGCGGCTGGTCGCGGCGACGTTTGAGTATGGGGCCAGCGTTTCCGAGAATCGCGCAGTCGGCCGGAATCCATGTGAGCCAGCTTTTCCGGTGGCGCAACGAGCTCTGCCGGCATCTCGCGCCCTCCGTCGCGCAGCTCGTCCCCGTGGAGGTCGCCGCGGCGCTACGACCGCCGCCGACGCCGGCGGAGCCGCCACCGACCCGACAGTCGAAGCCGATGTCCACTCTTCGTCGGCGCCGCAAGCCCGGCATGGTGACGATCGAGCTTGGCGGTGGCCGGCGCCTGCGGGTCGAGAGTGACGTCGACAGCGAGGCGCTCGGCCGGATTCTCGATGTTCTGGAGCGGCGATGATCCCCCCCGGTCCCGAACGGTGTGAAGGTGTGGCTCGCCACTGGCTATACGGACATGCGCAAAGGCTTTCCGGGTCTTTCGCTGATGGTGCAGGAGGGATTGAAGCGCGATCCGCACTTATGTGTCGGCCGAGATTAGTTGCGGAGCTGTCCTGGCGCCAGCCTTAGCCTGCCCAATCCGGAATCTTCCGCCACATAACATTTAGATGCTGTTCAGCAGTTGCAGAACGACATCGTTCGGTCGGAAGCGCACGCCGCGATTGCCGTCGACGCCTCCCTTCTCGAGCCCATTGCGCATCATCTTGACATCCGCGGCGGCATAGCGATGGGTGGGGCGACTTGCGCGTGCCCGAGCCAGGCTTGAATCGTCAAGAGATCCAGACCGGACTGAAGGAGCTTCATGGCGAGGGAGTGCCGGAAAATGGGTGGTGATATGGGCTTGTCGCTCAGGACCGGCCTAATGGCCGCCGCCTTGGCGGCCGCTCGCCGCACGATATGGGTCGCTCCGAAACGCGTTAGGCGCTCGTTGCGGACGCCTACAAAGATCGGTCGTGGTTCGCGATTCCACGTTCGCTCAACAAGGCGTTATCCCGCAGCTCCCCGGTCGCCGAGCCTATCGACTATATGCTGAAGCGCTGGGACGGGTTCACGTCCTTCCTCGGCGATGGTCGGATTTGTCTCACCAACGCTGGGTGGTTTTGCTCTCGGCCGGAAAGCTTGGTTGTTTGCAGGCTCCGATCCGCGGTGCGGATCGGGCCGCCTTCATGGCAACGCGGATCACCACCGCAAAGCTCCACGACGTTGATCCGCAAGCCTGGCTTGCCGATGTTCTCTCCAGCATCGCCGACACGCCCGGTCACACGGCTCGAGGACTTGCTTCCCCGGAATTGGAGCCCCTTGACGTCGCAGCAGATAAAGCTGCCTGATCTGGGCCAAAAAAAGAGGCCTTCAGATAGGATATCGCAACCCGGTGCTTTACACCCTCAAATATGTGGCCGGGATTCTCGAAGAGGACGATGACTTTTTGCGCGATTGCTCGATCGAGATGTTCTCTGAAGACGGTTTACTGAGCGCTACGACGACTATCCCGCGTCCGAGTTAAGCGTACCTATCGTCGTCTTTACCGACGACGGCCTCGACAACCTTCGGCCGTTGCCCGAAATCATGCCCCCGCCGCCCTCTTCGAATGGTTTCGAGCGCCTTCAGATCGCGCGAGCACCTCCATATGGCTGCGACCCCGCGTCCTCGATGGTCGGAAACGGAAATCTGCGCCGCCCGACGGTCCGAGACGCTCGGCACACCCTCGCAATATCGCTTGCTACAAAATCTGGCCCGCCGGCCAAAATAGGAGGGACGGTCAGCGGAGCCAGAGCCAGGAAAAGCCGGGTCACAAACCTGAAAACGCCCAAAGAGACCGCCAGTGCGAGACAACTGGGAGGGTGGGGGCTCATTCGGGTCAGCAAAGCTGTCTTTTGGAGGCAGCGTGGGGCGAGCGGATTGGCGTATCGGAGGAGGAACCCGACCGGGCCGCAGCTCTCGCCAGAGCGGAGTAGGTCTGAGTGCAGTCGTTTCCCTCGCTAGGCAGGGATACTTTTCATACCGCATATTGCTATTTCCTGGTCCTTGGGGTTTTAAAGGACTGTTGGCCAGCTATGCACTCTTGCTGGGAGTTGTGGCCGGGCTGGTTGCTCTGTTTGTAGTGCTCGCTGGGCAAAGGACGGATGTTGCCGCGGCGTGCATGAACCGCCCAGCAGCACGTCGTGGCCGAGAGAGCGAGGAAATCTGGATACGCTGCTCCCCCCTAATGTTGCCGTGCAAACCTGTCGGGCAAGTGATCTCAGCCGGGTCCTGGTGATGGCCGAAGAAGAGAGTGCAATCGCCACTGCAGTCGAGAGCAGAAGACGTGAATTCTCGATCGGGCGAGCCTGTGCTAGGGCAGCATTGTCCAAGCTCGGCTTCCCTCCGTGCGCGATCCCAAGTGGACCCCACCGGGAACCAGTTTGGCCATCTGGTGTCGTCGGCAGCATAACGCATACTGCTGAATTCTATGCCGCCGCCGTCGCTCAGCATGAGGACTATGCTGCGCTTGGAATCGATGCAGAAGCCGACGAGAAGTTGCCGTCTGGTGTGTTGGAGCTCGTTTCGGTCGATGAGGAGCGATATTGGCTTGCCAACGCACCTGGGGACCTCAATTGGGACCGGTTGCTCTTCAGTGCTAAGGAAAGCATCTTTAAGGCATGGTTCCCGCTCACACGTGAATGGCTGGGCTTCGAGGACGCCGTGGTCACCATCGTGCCGAATGATGGCACATTTCGTGCTCGCGTTCTTCACACGCCGGTCGACGTTCATGCGCGGGAGCTTCGCGGCCGGTTCGTCATTGCCAATGGACTGATACTCACCGCAGTTTTCGTTACGAGGTCCCAAAAAGGCGCATCATCTTCGGCCGCTTGATTTGCGCGCGGTGCTGCGCCAAGCGATGTCCGGCTCGAGCAGATTTCAAGGCCGGTCTTTGTTCAAGGCAAGGCGTCACAGCTCGGAGCGTGTCGTGTTGGATGTCAATGACGCGTCCAACATCTTGCTGCGGCATTTCCATCGTCAGACCCCGAAGCGCAAGGCAAGCAATGTACGCATGTCTGCAGTTATTGCGCCTCTCCGCGCCGATTGGATTTTGGATACAACTGGTAGGGCCGGCTCATTAGCGGAGCCCTACGGCGATGGGTGGACTGCATCACATCATTCGTTGTCGCTGCAGCTTCCTGTCAGCGCCATCCCGACTTGATCGCCGCGCAGCACTTTGGCCTTCAGAAAAGCCGACTTCCTGCGTCAATATTCAAAAGTCGCACAAAAGCGGCGCCTTACGGCTGCTAGATTCACTAGGCGAGCGTGGTGATCCGTTGCCGGTTGGACGACAGGTCCAATGGGGAGTGCGATAGCCTCGCTCCAAATGGGGAACTGCCGCGGCGGTCAATAAAAACGCATGCAGCGTCATCTCACGGCGTTTTACACTGTGAAAAGCGGCCAACGAAATGGAAGGAGTTACCATATGAACAAATGGCATTTTTTCGAGCGCAGAACACGCGTCTTCAGGTGCGTGGTTCTGAACGGAATGGCTGCTTTGGGTGCGGCGGCGTTGGCAATCGGCTTGGTGGCCGGTTCAGCCTCGGCGGGTTCGCTACTCGATAAGATCAAAAAAGGAGAGCCGATCCGGATCGGCTATTCCAATGATGCTCCATGGGCTTACTCCGGGTCCAACAATGAACCGCTCGGCATAAGCAATACGATTATGCTGGCCGTCTTAAAGAAAATGGGGGCCGGCAAGGTCGAGCCGGTCAGTGCTGAATGGGGGGCGCTCATTCCCGGCCTGCAGGCCGGCCGCTTCGACATTATTGCCGACGCCATGGGCGTCCTCCCTGCACGTTGCCGAAACGTGCTCTTCACCGATCTGATCGCCACTCTCAGGGATGCACTCGTCGTGCCAAAGGGCAACCCGAAAGGGCTGCATTCCTACGCCGATATTCGGGATAAGGGTGCGACGTTCGTCACAGGCGTTGGGTTTGTTGATTTGGCGACCGCGAAGAAAGTCGGAATTCCCGAAGACAAGATCTTGCAGGTCACTGACTATACGGAGATCGTCCAGGCAGTGAAAGTCGGCCGCGCCGATGCCGGTGGCTCCGAATATTTGACCTTGAAGAAAGCCATCGCCAATGATGACAGGCTTGAGCTAGCAAATCCGTACACCCCCGCCTGGCACATCTCCCCCGCTTTCGCCTTCCCGCTCGATGAGCAGGCCGCGGTCGACGCCTTCAACTCGGCGATGAAGGCTTATATCGGCTCCGATGAGATGCTGGCGTCTGTCAGCACTTACGGATACGATAAGTCGATATTGCCGGGTGGCGAAAAAACCGCCGATCTCTGCAAGGATTGAAGCAAGACCACAAAGCGACACTTGGCGTCTAATCCCCTTTCCGGGTTGCCCGAAAAGGGGATTAGGAGAATTCTCACAAGGAAGGGAAGCGAATACATGCTGAGCTTCGGCGTGGCGGCGCTCGTCAAGGGAATGTTGGTCACTCTGATCGTCACTCTTGGGGCGTCGCTGGTAACGAGCGTACTGGCGCTGATCGTGGGCCTGATGAGAGTCTCGCCTATCAAACCGGTTCGTTGGCTCGCCATTGGCTATATCGAATTCTTCCGTGGGACATCGTTGCTAGTGCAGGTCTATTGGTGGTTTTTCGTGTTGCCTATCTTCGGACTCGCCCTTTCTCCATGGACGGTGGCCATCTTCGGAATCGGCCTCTGCGCGTCCGGCTATGGGGCCGAGGTGGTGCGCGCCGCCATCCAGGCGGTCGACCGTGGGCAGTATGAAGCGAGCATTGCGCTCAACTTTTCACGGCTCACTATGATGCGCCGCATCGTAATGCCGCAGGCGATCCGTGCCTTGCTGCCCTCCTGGGGTAACATGCTTATAGAACTGCTTAAAGCAACGTCGCTCACTTTCTTCATCACCATCGCCGAGTTCACCTCAGCCGCCAAACTGGCAGCTGACACGACGGGCAACTATCTGCTTTTCTTTGCTGTGGCGCTTTTTGGATACTACATCATCGCGCGCGCACTTATCACGCCGTTTGTGCGTTGGCTGGAGCGCCGCCTCTCGCCAGGGTTCGTGCGGGAGGCGATGGCATGACTATTTGGGATTGGTCTTACGTTTGGGAGGCATTGCCGCATCTTTATCTTGGCGCGATCGTCACCGTTGAGGCTACTCTATTCGGCTTCGCGATCGCATTGATCCTGGGTCTGGTTTTCGCGCTGATCCGCCAATCTCGGAATCGATATGTCTCCACAGCCATGGCGGAAGTCGTGGAATTCATACGCTCGACCCCGCTGCTGCTTCAGGTTTTTTTCATCTATTTTGTCGGACCGGAATTCGGGATGTATATCCCCGCTTGGATCGCCGGCGTCGGTATGCTCGGCGTCCACTACGCCGCTTACTGTTCGGAATGTTACCGCGCGGGGATTGAAACTGTAGATGGCGGTCAGTGGGAGGCCTGCACTGCGCTTAACCTTTCGCCGCAGCGCAGCTGGCGAGCTATCATCTTGCCCCAAGCAATTCCCCCCATCACACCGGCTCTAGGCAACTATTTCGTCGGAATGTTCAAGGATGCACCGATACTCGCAGCGATCGCCATCCCGGAGATGCTACAGCGGGCAAAGAATTTCGGCGGGGAAAACTATCGCTATATAGAGGCGATCACCATGGTTGGCTTTTTCTACCTCGTGTTCAGTCTGGTCGCCTCAGCGATTGTCCAAGCAGTTAGCTTGTGGCTCAACCGCCGCTACCATCTGCAGTAGGAGATCTCGATGAACGAGCCCAGGGTTCGTCTGCAAAATGCCGCAATGCACTACGATGCGCTGACGGTGCTGGGGCAGCCCAATTTCCCCACGGCGCAAAACGAGAAAATCATGAATCAACCTATGGTTCGCTTCGAGAACGTTACCAAACGCTACGGTGCGCTGACCGTGCTAGACAAGCTCAATCTGGATATCTCGCGCAACGAGAAGGTGTCGATTATAGGGCCCTCCGGCTCGGGGAAGACCACAGTGTTGCGCATGCTAATGACGCTGGAACGCATCAACGATGGAGTAATTTGGGTAAACGGCGAGCCACTGACGCACATGCAAAGGAGCGGTCGGATGGTGCCGGCGAACAATCGGCACCTCAGGCGCGTGCGTGGCCAGATCGGCATGGTGTTCCAGCACTTCAATCTCTTTCCTCACATGACGGCATTGCAGAACTGCATGGAGGCGCCGGTATCGGTACTTGGGCTTTCCAAGCCAGAGGCTGAGGCCCGAGCGGCGGAACTGCTCGACATGGTGGGGCTCGGCGAGAAGAAAAATCACTTTCCGATTCAGCTATCCGGCGGTCAGAAGCAGCGCGTGGCGATCGCCCGCGCGCTAGCCATGCGGCCCAAGGTGATGCTGTTCGACGAGGTGACCTCGGCTCTCGACCCAGAGCTGGTCGGGGAGGTGCTAAACGTCATCCGCAAGCTCGGCGCCGAGTATGACCTCACCATGCTGATGGTCACGCACCAGATGGGCTTTGCTAAGGAATTCTCCGATCGTGTCTGCTTCTTCTATGGCGGCAAGATCGCCGAGCAGGGCTCGCCCGACCAGCTCTTCGGGGATCCGCAGAACGAGCGAACCCGTCAGTTCCTCAGCGCCGTATTGGAGGCAAAGTAATAGCTTCGGTGGGGCTCTACCATCCTGCAATGAGGCGGTGCAGGGGCGGCTAGAACTCGCGATAAAGGTGCTTACACTCTCCGCTGGCCCGATCACAGTTGGTCGCCGGTTCTAAAAAAGCGGACTCGCAACTTACGACCGTCCTTGGGGAGGGCGTGAAGTACAAAATCTCTGCTTCGGGGAGCTGTTGGAAGCCTGGCTCTTTGTTGATCCTTGAGCATCGCGGAAAATAGCTTATATCTCCGGTCAACGCAGATTTTCTGCGCGAAGCCCGGTTTCTTGCAGGTATCGCAAATGGAACTAGATAGAGTCGATAGGAAGCTTCTCAACGCGGTCCAACACAACAATCGCCTCACGACAGAAGAGCTGGGCGAAATCGCCGGCCTTTCCCCCACCGCCTGTCAACGCCGATTGAAGCGGTTGCGGGACGCCGGTGTAATTGAGGCTGATGTAGCGATAGTCTCGCCAGGAGCTGTCGGAAGGCCGATGCTCATGCTCGCGTCCATCACCCTGGAGCGTGATCGCGCGGACATAATTGATCGTTTCAAGCAAGCGGTCCGGCGTACACCGGAGATCATGAGCGCATATTATGTTACGGGGGAATCTGACTTTCTCCTCATAATTTCTGTACGTGATATGGCCGAGTATGAGGCATTCACCCGTCGCTTTTTTCACGAACATTCGGATGTGAAGGCCTCCAAGACAATGGTGGTAATGGATCGAATCAAGGCGTCGCTAGCTCTGCCAATTGAAGAATAGCGTCGACCACGCCATTACTAAAACTCACGCAGGGAGGCTCAGAGGGCTTCCCGCAGACCCTACGCGGTCACGCTTTATCTGCTGGTGGAGATGGAAGAGCGATCTCTCGGCCTGGCCCAGGCAGTGGGGAGTGGGTGAGTGGGTGCGACAGTTACAGCCGTACTTTATCGAAAATTCTGGCGAACTGAGATAACCGGATGTATTGGCCAAACAATACGGGCCACGAGCGCCCGTCATCGCAACCGATGCACAATAGCTACCTCGTCTCATAACCCGTAGCCGATATCGCGCAGCGATGACATCAGAGTTTAGGCTGGCTCTCTTGGCTTGTTAATCCTGTACGATGGGACGGATCAAGGGAAAGTTAAGCTGCGATGGTGCCAGTGCACAAATGTCGTAAAGGTGCCTAGCGGGGATTACGCGGACTGTAACCATATGCGGCAGCTTTTCTGCGTAGAATGGCTCATTTTGCAGAAGGATGCGTTCGCATCCCTGCTAGGTTGGCCGAGGAGATTGAATGGAGTGTATCCTTTGTTTTTCGACTACCTCATTGTAGGCGGCGGCTCTTCGGGATGCGTTATGGCGAACAGGCTTTCCGCTGATGGAAGTCAAGTGCTGCTCGTCGAGGCTGGTCCCGACTTTGCCCCAGATGCCATTCCTGACGATATCCTTGATGGCAATCCGACGCGCGCCTACTACAATACTCGTTATCAGTGGCCGTCACTCACTGCGACAATAGTGCAGAATGTCAGCAGGCATACTCATTACGAGCAAGCTCGTCTCATAGGAGGGGGGTCGAGCATTAATGCTCAGGTAGCCAACCGCGGGGCTCCGGCCGACTACGATGATTGGGCATCCGGAGGCGCCGCGGGCTGGGATTGGGAGAGTGTGCTGCCATTCTTCCGTCGGCTTGAGAGCGACCTGGATTTTAGCAACGAGTATCATGGAAACGACGGTCCGCTGCCCATCACACGCGTGGGAAAGGCGGAATGGTCGGGATTTATTTGCGCGGTGTCGGAGGCTTATCAAAGCAGAGGCATACCATTTCGACCCGACTTCAACGGGGAGTTTGGCGATGGACATTCAGTTGTTCCGTTGACAAACCGCAACCGTCGCCGCGTCTCGGCTGCGATGGCTTATTTGCCCGCAAGCGTGCGCGCTCGCCCCCACCTTAAGATTTTGCCGGAGACGACTGTCGTACGGCTAATCTCCTCAGGACGTCAAATAACAGGCGTCGAGACCGAAAGCAAAACGGGTCAGAAATCTTATTTTGCGGAAACAGTGATTCTGTGTGCCGGCGCTATTCATTCGCCCGCTTTGTTGATGCGTTCCGGGATTGGACCGGCGGGGCAGCTATCAAAACTTGGCATTGCCATTGTTGCGAACTTAGACGGGGTCGGCAAAAATCTGCAGGAGCACCCCGGTGTCGCCATCTCGGCCTATTTAAAACCGAACGATCGCATGGCACCGAATGCGACCGGCTATATCCAGATGCATGCTCGTTACTCCTCAGGTCATGAGGGCTGCCCCTCGACAGATATGGCTATCTCGGCCTTGGCGAAGTCTGCATGGCATCCCATTGGCAAGCGCCTTGGCACCCTCAATTTCTGGGTCAACCGCTCCTTCTCGACGGGAACAGTCTCGCTCAAAAATTCCTCTCATGCCACTGAGCCGGAGGTAAACTTCAACATGCTAAGCGACAATCGTGATGCTGATCGATTGAAGAAGGCGTTCCGGTTCGTAGCGCAATTACTCGAGCACAAGGCGGTGGCGCCCGTCGCGCTCGACCCATTTCCGTCTACTTGGACCGGGCGAGCAAAGCGGATAAGTAGCTACAACCGTATAAACTACGGAATTACGGGCGTTGTCGCCGCGTTAATGGATAGTTCTTCGCGGTTGCGACGGGGGATAATAAAATCCGTCATCACTGATGGACGCAGTATCGCCGATCTCCTCAATAGCGACGAGCTTCTCGACCGCTTCATACGCCAAAATGTCTTTGGCAACTTCCATCCAACGTCGACATGCAGGATGGGATCATCTGAGGACTTAAACAGTGTGACAGATGCGTCAGGGCGTGTTCACCGGCTAGCGGGCGTGAGAGTCGCCGATGCGTCAGTTATGCCATTTTGCCCTCGAGCGAATACCAACATTCCGACGATTATGATTGCTGAAAAAATGTCTGATGCCATATTGAATGAACGCTAGGACGCGATACTCAGCCGCATACGGAGTTCAACCTCAAGACATAGAAAGCGGCCGTCCACATTCCATGTGTCTGCGCCTGGCACCGTCGCCGTCAGGCCGTCGGGCAGCGTTGAGTGGTTTTTGTGCGCCAGCAGAGCCTTTGATTATTCGCTATTGCTGGCTCTCGGCAGGTGAGCCTCCCACTTGGAGCAAGCGCATGCTACATCTATGCCGGCTTGATCGCAGAAGCGCGGAGCTTGAATCTCACGTCGACCGCTTTGTCGCAGCCTCCGGTGAAGTTGGCGCAGCGAGCTTGCAGCGGGCCAGAGCTGAGAGTTCTGCAAATTCGCGGAGAGCGGAGCGCGCGCGGTCATGCGGTCATGACAGGCTGTAATGTTCAAACTCAATCTCAGGAAGGACGAAGGAACGCCATAACTTCTAGTAGTTAAGCATTATATGCTGGTATATCTCGACTGCCTTGCCTAACTGATCTATTTCAATGAACTCGTTGTTCGTATGGGCCTGAGCATCACTTCCCGGGCCGAGGACGATGCAAGGAATTCCCGCCAATGACAGCTGGCTTGCATCCGTGCCCCAGGGCGCTCCTATGAATTTCCCCGATCCGACAACATCCGCGCAGGCCGCTGCTGCCACCACAGCAATTTTGCTCGACATTGCGTTAGGCGGAGCTGGATCTTCTAGGGCAGGTAGCAAAGATCGGACTTTGATTTTGTCGTCGCCCTGGCGAAAACTTTCCAGTATGTCTTCTACCTCCTGTATCGCGAGCTGTGGCGACTCTCCTGGTATGAGGCGTCGATCAATCCAGATGCGGCACCGTGGCGGCACGGTTGTAATCTCTACGCCCCCTTCGATAAGGCCGACGGTTAGAGCGGGGGGGCCGACGAAAGGGTCCGAGCGTAGCGCCAGCTCATTGCCATGCTGATCAAGCGCCAGTACTATCTTAGCCATTGCCGTGATTGCATTTACTCCGAGATGGGGCTTCGAGGTATGCGCGGCCACGCCTTCAACTTCGACTTGCCAGCGGACCGATCCCTTATGAGCGACAACGAGCTCTAAGTTAGTGCATTCGCCGACCACAGCGGCGTCATAGGACACGCCTGACTGCGCAATGGCGCGAGCGCCAATTTTGCGGCCCTCTTCGTCAATGTCCGCCGCCACGACCACCGTGGCTTTGGGTCTGCGGTCTCCAAGGGTGCTAAGTGCCACCAACATAGCTGCAAGCGGTCCTTTGTCGTCGCAAGCACCGCGACCATAGATGCGCCCCTCCCGTTGTTCACCAGAGAACGGGTTGGACTTCCATTCACCTGTAGGCACAGTGTCCATATGGGCGATAAAAAGGACGCGCTTGTCAGGATCCTGCCCAGGGACCCAGGTTAACAAGTTCGAGCGCCCTTCCACCACGGGCTGTATTTCATATGGGAGATTTCGTTCTCTACAAAAACGCGTCAGAAATTCGACGACTCCTTGTTCTCCACTTCCCGTTGGCGACAAAGCTGGGTTGACACTCTCAATTCTAATAAGCTCTTGTAGGAGCGCCGCAGTCTCTGCGCATACGGTGGACATAGATTCTCCTATCGTCGGTGGGTTACGACTTCGGCTACTTCAGCCAGCTCTTGGCCAAACCGACAACACGATCCACCTCTTCTTCTGTATTGTACAGATGAAGAGAAAAACGCAATAACCCTCTGCGTGTCGAGGCGGTCACCTGGTTGCTCATCATATAGGCGTGAAGCGACTGTATACGGCTGCTGATAGGTCGCCCGTCGGACAGCGCTGCCATATCGCCAACTGCCACTATGCTTCCAGTGTGGCTCCCGGGAGGTCCCCCACAGACGGGCAATCCAAGTTCAAAGAGGCCGGAAGCCAGTCGTCTAGTAAGCGACGTAACGCTGTCTTCGATTGCTTGGGTACCTATTTCAAGTAGTTGCCCCATTGATGCGTAGGCAGCTAGCATGCCCGGAAAGTTGTAGTGCCCTAGGTCAAAGCGGGCCGCCCCAGACCGCAATTTCACAGCGTCCAGCACCGGAGCCGATTCTGGTGTGTTCCCGAGATCCACACTGAAACGAGAAAGGTAGGCTGGGTTTAATCGATCGGCCCATTCTTGGCGGCAATACAGAAATCCCGACCCATAAAGCCCCATCAACCCCTTCACGGTCGAAACCGCCAAACCATCGATGCCAAGTTGAGCGACATCGGTGTGGAGTATTCCAACGGATTGAGTTGCATCAGCTAAAAGGAAGGCTCCAAAATGCCTGCATGCCTCGGCGATTGGTCCCACTCGAGTTCGAAATCCGGGAACCATTGTCATCGTCGACAGTGAGACAATACGCGTGCGCGAGTCAATTGCCTGTATGAAGGCCGCAGGTGAAACCGAGCCGTTCTCCGGCTCTATGAATCGCAGTTCAACATTGTGGCGGGCCTTTACCTGAAACCACGGTAGAATGTTATTTGCGTGCTCCAGTTTTGGGCACAAAACGATGTTATCGCCGGGCCTCCAGTCGACGGCGTTAGCGATTATATTGATGCCTTCTGATGCGTTCTTTGTGATGGCGATCTCTTTTTCACCCGCACCGATAAACCGCGCAAAACGGGCGCGAGTTCGCTCGACATGTTCCATTAGGGCAGGCTCATCATTAATTCCGCAAAGCCGATTCTCCAAATGCGGTCCTATGGACGACAACGCCGTTCTTGAGATGAGCCCCTGATTAGCAACATCCATGTAGATCACATTTTCCGTTGCCGGAAACTCGTGTCGAATAGTATTAAGGGGAAGCAAGGTGCTTTTCATTCGGCAATTAAGGTCCTTCTTACTACTGGATAGAGAGGCAGGAGGCCGACCACAAAAAATGCTTGCGACGCCCCGACCTGAGGGGATCGTTCGGCGCGAGCGGCTTTAGCACGATCTGTTGAACACAAGGAACTCATACGCACGTTCGTAGCCTCACAGATCATTCTATGCCCGGAACATTGTGGAAATCAGGCTAATACCGCCCTAGGCGTGCAGCTTTGCGGCGAAAAGGACGCAGTTTTTGCCGAGATCGCCGTCAACCGGTGTTGGGTTGACGAGAACACCCAAAGGAGACAAATTTACGCCAGAACGCGAACCTTTTCGCCACGTTTCGATCTCAAGCAAACGAACAGGACAAATTTCTCGTCTGGTTCACCTGGGGTCCAAGTGCGTCGCAAGGGTCTCTACGTCATCGAGCAAACACATCAACCTCCATCTCGACGACATGGCGCAAGGCCGCATCTCTCTGTACGCTGTCTGCAAACATGTGGGCTCGAGACGCAACTGTTAACGATCGTCGAAGTATAAGCCCATCCCAGCATTAGAAGTTGAGACAACTTTCGCGGCGATAGATGGAAAGGTCCCGTTTCGGACACCGGCTTTTGACAAATTTGCGCCAAGTTCCCGCACCCATCACAACGCAACTTGCACAAACAATTGTGATGCGTAAAAGGTGACGTAGGCGATCGAGACTGGACCGCAAGCGCATACCGCTTTAAGAGCCGAAAGCAGGGGGATTATCGCTACAAGCGCCAGCAGCTTTAAACTGAGAGACTGAGATTCCAAAAAATGTATGTTGCCATTAGTTCTTGTTGATCTCAAGTCAAATTGATGATTATGGTTTGACCGTCTCAAAATCAAGAGCGGAATGTGTATGCTTCTCCTGCGCGAGCTGGCTGCCGTGCCTTTGCCGAGATCACTGAGATTCGCGCTCTGGCGACCGTCAAGCGACTGATAGTGAGGAATGGTGGCATGTGGACTCATGGTGAAAGGTGATATGGGAGCGGCTGAAGGAGGGTGGAGTGAACTCCGCCGTGACGTTTGGCGTCGGACTACGCGACCGGCGGCGCATGCAACCTTTGTCTTTTTCTTTTTCGGCAGCGTAGTACTGATCGGCGGCCTAGGAATCTGGGTGGAATTGATCAACGCCGCAAAGGCGCCATCGCCTACAGATTTTTTGCCCGTACGCACAGCCATGGCCACATTTTTTCCGGCGCTGATCGGTTCGACATGCTTCCAGATCGTGTTGGGGAAATATCTAAAGGCGCTGCGCGCGGTCGCGTTCGTCGGTACAACAATTATCGCCGCTGTAGGTTTTTGGTTAGTCCTGGACCGCAACCTTTCGACCGCTTTATCGCTGTCCATCGGAACGCTGGCTTCTCTTGTCTCGCTTTGGTTCTGGTGGATAGCAAACGCCGACAACCCTGACTTTTTTGACGAGCCACTGGACCAAGCGGCCTTAGGAGGCAGCACCGACCGCCCCCTTGGTGGCGACCTTGGAGGTTTTGACGCATGACCACGTTCCCATATCGAACCAAGGCCCTTCGCGTTCGTCAGGAACTCGCAGAATGTTGGGTAGTAGCACTGCCGGCTCGCCTGCTTCTCGATGTCTGCTTCAGCGACGTCCTCACTGCCGAGCACACTGGTGATGCAAGCAGGCCATACAATCTCGGCGGAATTCAGCGTGAATATCGCGAGAAAAGGCTGCAGGAGATCGGCAAATATATCGATAGGGACGACACCGCGTTCCCCAACTCGATCATCCTGGCGGCGAATTCGCGGCCGAGTGACGGCATGACAGAAGACGATCCGGTTGATCAAGCGGAGGAGGATGCCGAAGAAGGCAAACCAGCTGACAATTTGGAAATCGCCGATGGCAACCCAAGTCTGATCGACCGACGCTGGCGCATTGAGGTAGGAGACGATGGTTGCCATGAGCTAGTGATCCCAACCAAAGACAAGCTCGCCGCCGTGGTGGACGGCCAGCACCGCCTATTCGGTTTCGCGAAAGCAAAAGTGGTCGAGCGTCTTGAGATGGAGATGATTTGTGCGATCTATCTCGATCTGCCGAAGCCGTTTCAGGCACAGATCTTCGCCACTATCAACTCGAACCAGAAGCGAGTGGATAAGAGCCTGACGTATGAGATGTTCGGCTACAACATAGACGATGAGGATCCGTCTTTTTGGAGCCCAGACAAGCTTGCAGTGTTCCTGACGCGCCGTTTGGGCAGCGACGACGCCTCACCTCTTAAGGGACGGATTGTCATCGCTCCCAAGAAGGACGCTCAACTTGCAGCGCTGACCGGTCACGGCGGGTGGAAGGTCTCGACTGCAGTTGTTGTAGAGGGAATTGCGCGACTCCTCACGAGCAACCCGAAGACGGACGCGAACGATCTCCAGACACCTGCCAAGGCGCGGCGCGCCGACATTCAAGAGCGCAGAAAGGATCGAGCGCCTCTGCGCGCGGCCTACTTCGCAGGTCAGGACATCGTGATCTATACCATGGTTTTGAATTATCTCGTCGCTTGCAACGAGGTATTCTGGTCCGCTGCGCCCGCAGACTCGTTCATATTCAAGACGGTGGCCGTGCAGGCGCTTTTCGACATTTTACGTCGGTTGGCCCCCGACGCTTACGAACGGAAAGTCATCTCAGTCGAGTACTTCCGATCAATTCTACAACCAGCACGCGGATTGAACTTCAGCGAGGACAAATACCGCAACGCGTCGGGATCGGGCCGCAGCATAATTCGTCGGGCAATCGAGGAGCAAATTGGACTTGCGAATTAGGTCTATCACTCGCGGTCTTCATCAGACGTTTAAATCTAAGCAGGGTGGACGACGCCAGCCGTGGCTTTCGTTAGCATACCGGCCGTCGCCTATCTCGTCCCTCATGCCTCAAGATGGCAGTGAACCCGTTGGCAAGCTGTCGGCCGACTTCACCGCCAGATCTATTAGCTGAACATAATCTCGCAAAAACTCCTCGCCTGAGTACGGTTTGGTTTCTCGCTTTTCAGACAGATAATCGTAGCCGCCGCTTGCGTACGCGTTCATTCGACGCATACCCTCCTCGGTCAATTGGTTGGGACTATGCGGATCTACGAGGCGCTTGAATAGTGCACGCACGGCAGCGCCCTCCGTGACTCCAATTCCACTCTTCCTGAGTTCCGCGATTACCAATAGCCCTATCAGAAAGCGGCTGGCGGGTTTATATTCCTTGACAAAGTGATCGACCATTTCCGTCGTGGGAGCGCTATCGTTGCTTCGCCCACTGGCGAAGCCCGCCATCAGACAGAGGTAATATTGATCAAAATCCACTTTGAAATGCTCGAAATCCTCAATTTTGTTGAACCAAGCTTGAGCATCCTTTCGAATACGGAACCGAGCCATCAGATGTCCTTTTCATCCGTGAGGTCGAAAGACATAAAGTAGTCGCGGTTGTTGACTAAAACGGCATTGTCCGTCTTGGTCACGCCAACTGGCGGCAGGGTGCGCTCAAGCCGCTTTGTTCCCTCGGTCCTGCGGAACACCGTTAGAAACAGGCAATCCTCGCAGACCTTTTCCAACGCCTGGACGAAACCCGCTCGCTCGGTGTTAATCGTGAAGCCAACGAATTGGGTGCAAAGCTCGGGTATAAGCTTTCCGATATTGCGTCGCACGCCCTCGTCAATCGAATTGGCAGGACTATCGACTATGAGCGGGAAGTCATTGTTTCCGCGATTTAGGGCGCTCATTAGGAAAGTGTAACCAACAGATAGTTTCTGCCCCACGCTTGCACCTGACTGGTTGGCAAGGTGCAGCGACTTATCGATGCGATCGATGCGAAGCGGGTCGTTGGCAAGGATAACCGAAAGCCTCTTGTTTGATTCCTGCACCAGTTCGGCGCGGATCTCATCCCGCGCCAGACCCGCGGCTTGCTTGAGGATTGCTTCAATTATATCCGTTTTGCTTCTAAGATCGACAGTTTCAGATAATTTGGCTATGTCCTTGCCAACCTCATCCAATTTCTTCTCGACGAGCTTCATGGACATGATCGGCTCGTCAGTATCTTCCCCTGACGGGGCATTGATCTCCTGTAGGACTTGCTTGCAGCGGGCTAACTCGGTTTCGAGAGCCCCCAAGGTATCCTGCCACTCTTTGAGCAACTCATCGCCTTCATCGATAAGCTTCTTCGCCAGCGCACGCAGCGTCTGACCGGCCTCTCTTTGCTGCCTGCGAGCTGATGTGAGTTCTTTTAACACCCTATCGAGAAGCACGTAGGCCGGCTCATCACCCGGAGCGGCCACGAACATGCTGATGTCATGCTTCAGCGCGTTGATCGTTCCGGATTCCTCCATGTCGAGATAACCCTTCGCTCGCTTCAGGATTTCGTCGCGAGCAACATCACTCATGGGACGTCCGCAAATGCAGTCGGGCTCTTGGACGAGATCTGCGAAGAACTGGGCTGAGGTGTTCTCCGGAAGTTTCAGATGGTCCAGGTTATCCCTGAGTTCGACGAGACTCTCTGAGAAGCTTTTGTGAACGGCCAACGGCATTCGGAGAAGATCCATGACCTCGCCCGATGCCTTGCTTACCGCGTTGTTGGCACTCTGGAGGGCAAGTATTGCCTCAGCGTGCTGAACCCGAGTCGCTTCAACACTGCCAAGCCGATCGGCAATTTTCTTGGTAAGATCAGCGGCTGCGACTGAGCCTGCATCGATTTTTCGTTGCGCGACGTCGCGCGCCTTTTCGAGATCACTGCGGCGCCTGAGCAGTGTATCGCGCAGGCCATTGAGCTTGGTCAATGCCGCAGCCGTCTTCGCTCCGCCCTGGCTGGTACGCTTTTTCCACTGCGATTCAGTGGTTTGAGCGACAATGTCAAGGAGGTCCAGTTGACACAGCGCGCTGATCGCTTCGTCGGCGCGTCCCGCATCCTGCTTCAACAATTTGTCGGCAAACTCACCGTCAAAGATGAACAGGTGCAGAAAGTCAGGCGTCAGAAATTTTAGAATCGATGGAGGAGGCTGCCACCGGCCAACCACGCCTCCGCTCCCGGGTGTTGTTGTGCGGTACGACGCCGTGCCGTTTTCGAAATCCAAAATCAGTTCGATGGTGAGCGGTCGCCTGTCGAGCAGCAACGCTACGCGGAACTCACCTTTGTCCCGATTGTCGCCAGGTCGGCGATAGTCTCGTATTCTTGTCGGTGCCCAGGTGCTCGCCTGGCCGGTAAGGGTAGCTCGAATGAGCTCCAAAGTTGTCGTTTTCCCGGTGCCGTTCGGCATTTGTACCAATGCGACCTTGGCCGGCTCACCTGACTTGCCGGCTAGCTTGATCTCAATGTCAGGACACCGCAAACCACTGCTGGCCCAGCCACTTAGACTAATCCTCATCGGTTGTGTCCTTGACCTTAACAGCTTCCAAGACGTTTTCGTAAAAGCGAGCGTTTTGGTCCTCACTGCCTTCGCCATCACTCAATGACTTGAGCCAGGCTACAAGCCGTTGCGCAACGGTCTTCGGCTGGCCAGCTGCATTGACGGAGGTGTGGAGCGCTGCCTCGAGGGCTGGATCAAGCGGCATTAATGTCTCCCTTTCTCACTGCAGATAGCGCTGTAAGCCAAGCACAGCGCTCCTGATCAGCGTTCGGAACCGGATCGGTCGGACTGCCCGGCCTGACAAAATCGACGACCAGAGCACGTTTTTCAGGCAATAAAGGGTCTGTCCGCAGGCAGCGGCCGATCCGCTGAATTGTCTCGAGTTTTGCACGAGCCGACGCAAACAGCACGACCGTACTCAACGAGCGAATATCAATCCCTTGGGATATTCGGTGACATGTGACGAGGCAATCGATGTCGCCTCGGGCAAACGCTACCAAATGATCTCGATCGTCTTCGGCATAGTAGGTCCGGTAAAGGTGCGTGTAGTCATGCAAAATATCGAGAATTCTGGCGCCGTATTCTTTTGTCTCAACGAAAATGATGCACCGCTTGAGTATTGAAGGGTTCACTTTAAGATACTCGGAAAAGACCACCGGCTTCATCTCGGCGGTCTTGTATATCATGGCAATCTCGGTCCAGATTTCCTCGTCGCTCATCGGGTTGCCACTGTGCAGGCGCGCGGCCTTCTTAGTATAGACGCCCTGCAGTCGCTCTCGATCGCTGGTCGTTAGATCATACGCAAGCGGGAGATAGTCGAATTCGCTTAGCACCCCGCGCGCGATCGCCTTTTCAAGCGGAAACCGATACAAAACAGGACCAAGCTCGGTTGCGATGAATTGATTGCCATCCTGATCGTAAGCCCGGTCCGGGGTGGCGCTGAGCCCCACTTTAAAGGAAAAATCGTTGTGGCTCCCGCCAAGGGAACCGACAAGACTCGGTGTTCCCAAGCCGTGAACTTCGTCGTGAATGACTATCATACGCGACTTTACCGCGGCCGGCAGCCTGTCCAGAAGTTTGTGGAGTTGGCCCCGAGAAATGACAATCAGCCCGCGATAGGGATCAAGAGCAAACTCGCCAAGCTCATGGTAACGTTCATAGTTTCGGTAGATGAGCCAATGCGGGCCACCGGCGAGGTTCCATTGTTCGAGCTCCTCTGCCCATTGATCCAGGAGGTCGGTCCCGTCCATTGCAACAATCGCAGCGTCGATCGATTTCGAGGCGATCAACGACGACAAGATCTTGAGTGCTGTGCGGGTCTTACCTGTACCGGTTGCCATCTCCAGGATCCCGGCACCGCCCGACAAAAACGCTGAAACCGCTTCGTCCTGGTGCAGCCACCGTTTGTCGGGCTCCGGCTGCTGCTCCGGCTTCTCTTCCGCCGCGGGTTTTCTGTGGCGAGGTGCTCGCTCTCGCAAACGGCTGATTACGTCCGTCGATGGCGCTAAAACATCGAGGCCTTCGGCTTTGTTGTTCCATGCTTCGTCGAACTGTTCGACTTTCGTGGCGACCCGCTCTTCCTCTGCGGGCACCCATGACCGGTAAACGTCGATCGATTCGTAGTTCCTGCTGTGCCCGCTTCTGGTTTCGTTGGCAGAACCTGTGAACGCGGCGCGAGATCCGTTTGGGAAATCGAAGATGCCGATCTTTTCATGAAAGATGCCCGGTTGGGCGACATGATCTGGAAAGGCGAATTTTATCTGTAGACGGTCATTTGCCACGAGCCAGGCAAATATATGAGCGAGACGTCCGGAATCGGTCGGGTCGCCAAGCAGCGCAATGATTTCGTCCAGAATTCGCTCGACAATAATGGCCTGATACTGCGCAATCCTTTCGGGATTGTTGAGCCCTCTCAAGGTCGCGGCATCCCCTGGCGAAAGCTCCGGCGAGGCTACCATTTGAACAATCAGCTCACCGTCAGCCGCGACGCGAGTCAGCGCATCTGTCCAGCTTAAAAGTGCTGAAGTGGAGAAGTATCCCACGGCCCGACGATAAAGGGTAGCAACCCGTAGGCATGGCCGAAAAAAGTCAACGGCCAAGTCGTCTTTGCCACTGCGGTAGTGGGATTTAAGCTCTGGGACTTCTGGCGCGATCATTTCCGCACCCCTGTAAGGCCGGGGGACTTCATTCCGCAAGCAACCATTGCAGATTGACCTCTCTTTGCCGGGCTTCGCGAGACCGGCGACGCTCTGCCATCAGCAACTCAAAGGGATCGTCGCTTGCCTCGCTCGCGACGGACACTGTCTGTTGCCCGAGCATCGCCACGACAGCACTGTGGCTGACCCAGCTTTTTGGATGGAGTATTGCATGAGCGACTTGTCCTGCGAGCAACACACCGGCACCGCGGCTCCAGTCGAGCTCTCCCGTACGCGCCAGTTCCCCTGTTAGCTCACTGCGCACGACATCAAGGGTGGAAGTGACAGAATGTTGCATTTGCCATTGAAAGCCCTGCGCGTCGGGTTCCTTCAAGGCACCCAAGCAAACCAACAGAGCCACCAGGCCGGCGCCGGCGTGAGAGTCGATCCTTCGACCCGACAGGCGATTCGCGGCAATCCAATTCAGCCCACCTTGACTATGAGCATAAACGCAGGCTGCGAGGATCCTATCCAAAGGCGGCAGCTCATAGGCGGCATCGCGCCGAAGAGTCATTCCGATCGCAAAACGACCTTGCTGATATTTGAGACGTTGCCAATTTGCGCATTCAGTCGAATCGACAGGCCAGTCGGCGGGATCAGCTACGGAGAGGAGCGAGGCAAAGACGTCTGCCTCGCTGGAATGGCGAGCCCATCGACATAGTTTGAGCTCCGCCGTCGGCGTCCAGAATGGAAAGATCGAGCGAGGCTCTCCGGCATATCGCGCAAGGGCATAAAGCCGAGCCTGGTTGTCATTGAAAAGGATCGGCAAGTCGTCTGGGAGGTGAGCAGCGATTGCCGAAACATGTTCGGACAGTCCATAGGTCCCGGGGAGCACACGAATAAAAATTTCGCGACGGGTGATCAGAACAGGTCCTATACTGTTGGCGGACCGACCTTCTGGTAGAATGGCGTGGGCATCGTCGAGCAGGTCTCCCAACCTTGTGGGGCCGCGAGCTTGAAGCGCTACCTGCAGCGCGTGCGCGATTGTCCCTGGTTCCTCCTCTTGCGATTGATCGTCCCGTTCCGCTGGAGCCAAGCTCTTAAGCGTCGTGCCAGCGGCGCCGATTGCCAGCCAGCTACCCTCTTCGATTTCCAGAAACAGATGCGGTGCGGCGCCCATGACGATCTCAGCGTCACGTTCGGAGCAAAGATCATTCGCAAAATGAGAATGATAGATCGGCAGCAATTCCTCGACGGGCTGGGCTTTGCCCGCAACGGCAAGGAGGGTGTGCAAGCCGATCAAGCGCGTCAAGCGAGCTCCGACGCGCGGCGGCATCACGTAGCCAAGTCGAATCGGGTTCCCAAGAACAAGTTCGCATGCCGCCTGCGCAACTTCGGGATTGGCATTCGTCAAAGCACCCAATGCTTGAGGCAGCGGAGCGCGAGCAATCGCCTTTTGCAAATCCTCTGCAACCGCTTCGACCAGTGATGCGTCACCCAGGGGATGAATCCAGCCTTCAGGCAGAGGCAGCGCGATACGATCAATCCACTGGTCAAGCCGGACATCGAGGATGCTTAACGCTAACGTCACGTAGGCATCGACATCGCGACGGCGGGAGGGCAGCTGAGCCTTGGTGAGGACTGGCGCGTTTTTCGCAATGACTACCCACTGCCCCGGTCCCTCCTGTTGCAGCAGCTGTTCAATTGGGTAGCGCCGAATCTGGGTTCGCAACTTGCGCAATGATTTCGATTCAATCTGGCGAATTCGCTCCCGCGTCACACCGAAGTCGGCACCGATTTCCTCTAGTGTTTCCCTGCCTTGCTGCCCAATACCGTTGCGACGTCTGAGAACCGTGGATGCTCGCTGGTCGAGCTGTGACAAAAGCCATTCGAGACGATCCGCCAGCCGCTCATGCTCTGCGGTGGCCACCTCATCAGGCAAGCCAGGATTGTCGGGCGCTGTGTCCGGGTTGTGTTCGCAGGCAGCGGTTGAGTTGTCGAAAATTAGCGATACGAACCGATCCTGCCTGCCAAAGCCATTCTCTGTCAGACGGCGACGAATGTGACGTTCACATAGGCGTCGGAATTCCTCGACCGATTTGCGTCCACAGTTTCGCGTTTGCGTGATCCTATGGGTGGTATTGAAGAAGTCTTCCATGGCTTTCGCAAACGTCATGTCCCAGAAAGGCGGCCGGGAAAGGACGGCCTCAAGCCGTGTCGACAGGACTTCTTCGCTGGCGATTGCGCCAATCGTGTCGCCGTCGAAGAGACTGATGAGGTCTGATCTCTCGGATGAATTGGCGGTAGCTGAAATCTTAGTGCGACTTAAAGGATGAACGCCGTTGGACGCACATTCGGCCCGGATGAGCGCCTCTAGTTCGTCCGCGCTCTTGCGTCCGAAATTTCGAACGTCATGCAGCATCCTGGTCTGGGCTAGCGGCCCCGCATCGAGATAGTCCCCGATCGTCGCATAAGGCAGACTGCCGGAGCTGTCTGCGACAGTCAGAGCATTCCCAAGGCGGACCGAGACGTCGTTTTCCGCAACAAGCTCGACCAACCTTCGCATTCGAATGGCGTCCGAGGGGACGGACTCGTTGGGATCCATCTCCGTGGGCCGATTATCACTTATAGACGAAAGGATATGGTCGCTCATCATCTGCCAGGCACATTTTTATCTATTTGTTGTGCCTGCAAAAACTCTCGATATTTGCGGACCAGGTAGTAAATGCGGCCCGGGCGCCCTTTTCCCCGTCCTGCCGGATGGTTTTCCTCGATCTTCTCGGAACATTTGGCAAGCATCCCTATCAGAATGAGATCCGCGGAACGCCGGTTGAGGGCAAGTTCGGGACTGCCAGACAGCTCCAGAAACTTATTGAAATCATCAATCCGTGTAGAGGCAACGTCCGGGTTGAATGCCTCAGGTCCTAGAGCCTTCTCGATCTTGCCAGCCGAGGTGAGCCCCAGAAGCACAGCTTCGTCAAATGCCAGTCCAGCATTTACCGATAGATCGGCTTCGGGAAAATGCTTGCGCATACGCGCGACAAAGTCATGCACATCACCAAAATCGCCGGTCTGCACAGTCATGCGTGCGTAATTGGCGGCAAGGAGTTGGGTAATTGCGGCATCACCCGAACGCGTCAGATGACCAAGGGCTTCAAGCAGACCGCGTTCGGCTTCGCCAGGTCCTCCGCCCTCGGGTTTGTAGCCGATATCATGTTCGATCTCATTCCACACATGCGCCATCATCGAACAGATCTGGATTTCGCAGCTTGCGCCGCGCAGATTTCCATAATCGCCAAGGAGTTCCTCTTCGCGCAGGAATACTTGACAATGAGTGGCGCGGTAAAATTGGCAGTTGGTTGGATCGAGCTTATCCTTGTGATCGATCTCGACGGCCTCACCCTCCCGCCCGGCAAAGAGCGCCTTGATCGCCTCGGTGACGCGTGGTTCGTCCTCTGGTCGATATGTCGCCACTCGAACGCCTGCGAAGTCCCCAATCTTCTCGAAAACCTCGTCTACCGAATCGAAGTTTTTATCGGACCTCTTCGCGAATCGTCGGAGCTTGCCGTCGAAACTCCGGACAGTTTTTGTGCGCGAGGTGATTTGCGCACGTATCGCGTTACCTTCCACGATGCTGGATCGACAGATATCAGCGACGCGCGCTGCGAGTTTGAGATACCGATCGCGCTCCCGATCATAGCGGGACACCGCAGCGTCTATCACTTCGTCAGATATCGGCATCGACCGCCCCACTCCCGAGGGTAGATTCGCTTGCGATTGGCCGTCTGTCTATCAGAATTGTAATAGACCCCAACAGTAGGGAGTATGCAGGAAAATCAGTTATCGCCGTTGTTCACAGTTTCCGCGGCACCGGATGAACGTACAGTAGGGAAGCCACATTGGATCATTGTCTGCCCTTTAGCGCCGGCGGCGAGACGGGTCAGCTATCTCTCTAGCAAAGGTGCTTTTTGTAAGTTCAGGCAGCGAAACGGCGAAGCTCTTCAACCGCCTCGATCAGAGCGATCGTAAATTGCGCCATTTGTTCGGCGGTTGAAAATCTACCTGGCGAGACCCGAAAGGCTTGTCGCGCTCTCGGAGTATCACCGAACATGGCGAGTAACACGGGGCTTGTTTTGACTTTGTCAGTCGCACAGGCACTGGACGCAGAAAAGCTAGCGACAGAGTTTAGTCGGTGCATGAGGGCTAACGGTTCGACCCCGGCAATCGATAGCGAAACGTTTCCAGCGATACGCTCCGAGGGATGGCCGTTAAAGCTGACGCCGGCAATCGCCGAGGTGACCTCGTGAACGAATTTGTCGCAAAGCCCGCGCAAACGCGCATCGTCAGTCGTGCCTTCGCGGCCAGCGATATCTAGTGCTGCCCCAAGACCAACTATGAGGGGTACATTCATGGTACCGGACCGAAGCCCACGTTCCTGTCCGCCGCCAAATGAAACAGGCACGAGCCGAGCGCGCGGCGAGCGCGATCGAACATAGAGGGCACCCACACCCTTTGGCCCGTACGCTTTGTGCCCGGAGATGCTCGCAAGGTGGATGTGTTCGGCCATAACGTCGACGCGCCTATGAACCAGAACTTGGGCGAGATCGGAGTGAAAGAGTACACCGCGTTCCTCACAAACAGCGCCGATTTCAGCGATGGGTTGAATGGTCCCCACTTCGTTGTTGGCGCCCATGATTGATACCAGGCTCGTGTCGTCCCGGATTGCCGCGGCCACGTCGGAGGGTGATACCCGACCCTGTTGATCGACCCCGACAATTGTGACCTCGAACCCTTCCCGTTCCAGCTCCCTCATCGGCTCCACGACAGCAGGATGCTCGATAGCGCTCGTTATCAAGTGCTTACGCTCCGGCCGTGCCCGGGCGGCACCAATGATCGCTATATTGTTGGCTTCGGTGCAGCTGCCGGTCAGGACTATTTCGTTCTGACGAGCGCCCAACGCTTCTGCGATCTGCACACGCGCAGCCTCCACCGCTGCCCTGGCGCGATTGCCGTGGACATGCTCCACACTCGACGGATTTCCGAACACCTCGGTGAAAAACGGAAGCATGGCCTCAAGGACCCTGGGATCCACCGGGGTGGTCGCGTTGTGGTCGAGGTATATGGGCTCCTTGTTCGCCTCACGTTTCATGCGGCGAGCACCAGACGACCCAGGTCCGCCGCAGATTTGGCCCGCACAGACAAAGTACCCACGCCGCGGTGAATGTGAGCACGAAGACGCGCAACAAGATCTTCGTTCGATAGGGGGCTGGCGCCGCCCTCGTCCTCTTCAACGAAGCGCAACAGAGCGGCAATCAAGCCAGTATACTCGCCCGTAAGCGTGTAGGCGTTAAACTCCTGGCCGCCCTCATCAGGAGCTGGCGCAATCGCCGGCCCTTCTTCAAGGGAGAGCATGATCGCGGTACGGCATAAAAGGTTGGGGGTGACCCCAGTGCGCTGACGGATCGAGCGTAGCTTGCTTGTCGCCTCTGTTGAGATCCTAAGCTTGTTGTAGCGCAAGCTGACCTCCTTCGTCGCCATCGCCGAAGTAGCCTGGAATGGCTCGCGTTGCGCGTTGATCGGGCTCGTAATCGAGTCTGTAGGAGTGGCTGATGCTCGGTGTGAGCTCCTTAAGCAGCCGCGCGTCAACTTCGGTATCAGTGGATAGAACAATGACTTGATGGCTTGCCTCGGGGAAATACCGTTCGACAATGGCTGTTCGGTGTTCGCTATCAAGTCGGGCAAGGGGGGTGTCGATAATCATCGGGAGCGCCCGGCCGCTGGTGCGAGCCAGTGCCCACAGCATAGCGATTGCATAGACCTGTTTTTCCCCGGCAGATAGGCTCGACTTCGGAATCTCGGCTCCCGTCTTATCGATCAGCGTCGCGTCAAAAGATGTGCGGTCAATGCGCACATTCGCGACAAATCCCCCTTTGCGGGCGAGGTGATTAAACCTGCTAACAAACTCTGTCTGGAGTTGCGCAAGCTTCATATCGAGCAGCCGTTCCTCATAGAGTTGCAACGCTCGGCCCACGCGCGTTGCCAGTGCGGCACGCTCTTCACCGGCCTCAGCCTCAGTCTGTGCTTTGAGCATGCGGTCGCGCTCGCGGGTCAGTCCAGAGCGTTGAAATTCCAGAGTGTGGAGTTCGTCAGTCCGTGCTCGCAACACGGCTTCGGCAGTCCCGACAGACTTTTCAGCCGAGAGCAGCTCATCCAGAACGATCCCTGCTGCGTGCCCGGAAGCACGCACCAGATCGGCATCGACACGACGAAGTTTGCGTTGCAAGGAGTCCAATTCGGAGACAGCCAGGGCTGCACGCGACGCAATGTTTTCACGAGCTTCGACAAGCCGTGCAGCAAAACCCCGCCGATCGCCGGCATCCAACTCCGAAACGGTACCAGCAGCGGCACCGGTCGCTCGTTGCTGTTCTGATTCAAAAAAAGCATCCAGGTCACGCCAATGACTTTCCTGCCACCGGGCCGTGCGCGTCGGTGTGTTGGTCTTTCGCCATGTACCCACGCGTTCTCGAAACTCGACCATATCCTCGCGCGGCTTTTCCCCGGCGTGCGCTAAAGCAACTGAAAATCGCCGGAGCAATCTCGGAGCCGATGCGAATGGGAGGAGACCGCCGGCGAATTCTCGAATCTCAGCTTCGCGGCGGGTAATTTGTTGGCGCAACTCATCGCGCGAAGCCTCAATTTGAGCGCGGCGGTTTGCTGCGTCACCGCCTTCAGCAATAAACCGTTGACGGACATTGAGGGCCACTCGGGATTGAGACGCATGGCGCGAGGTGAGTTCAGCAACGTCCTCCGCCATTTCCGCAATGCGACGATCGAGCACGGAGATCTCGCGAACAATCGTCTCAAGCCTAACAGCCTCGTCATTGCCTTCACGACGACCATGTCTAGCAAGATAGAGACCCAAGTCGGTCCGGAGACGTCCAACAAGCTCGATACCCAGGAGACCGCGAACAGCTTCGGCAAGACCCTCGTCGGGATCGTCTCTGGCGATTTCGGCAATCTTTTCGCCGTCAAAGAAGAACAGCTGAGACACGCCCGGTGGTATCATTTCTTGCAGGAAGCTATGCCATTCGTCACGTGGCACGGCGTCGACCGGCGCCCCGTCTTTTTCCAACGTCAAAGTCTCGACGGTTTTCGTCCCGCGCGTCGCCCAGCGCCGCAAGACCTCATACCGATGAACCACACCACCCTCGGCATAGTCGAACTCGAGCCCGACCGATCCAAAAGGCGCCGGGCGTCCATCCGACCCAACATGAAGCCGGCGCCGTAGATGCTCCTCATATTCAGATTGCGCCACCCGATAGCCAAGCGCACGCCTCCCGTAAAGGGCGAGCCGCACCGCTTCAAGCAGGGTGGTTTTGCCGGCGCCGTTCTTGCCGCCTATCAGGACGACGGGCCTTGCTCGCGCCGGCAACAAATCCAGACGCTGGCGACCGGCATAAAGACCGAAATTCTCAAGTGTGATTGATCGCAGTCTCAACGCCCATCCTCACCGACCATATCGAACGGAAGTTCCAAATCGTCAACAACTGCCAATACGCTGCCGTCCTCCAGCCCAAGTGTGCGCCGCCGCTCGGCTACGAGGACATCAAGATCTCGCCATTCAAGCCTGAATGCGTCCTCAATACGAGTGTGCACGGCATGCCTACGCTTAAGACCATGTGAAGCTCGCTCGATATCAAGCAATTTCATCACGAGTTCGGGTGGAACCTCATTGTCCGCGCATACGGAAGCCAAGAGCTCACCGTCGTCGGCGGTGAATGCAACAGAATCTTCCGTCACCCACTCGATGTCATCGCGACCGAGCGTCTCGCGTACGATACGCGGAACGGTGTCCGCCCAGTCACCACGCTCCGTGCGCCAGAGCCGCCGGATTTCATGCAATTCGTTCTCATGAATCAGAATTGGCGCTTCGCCTGCAGGCGCGTCACGCGCAACTTCTTTTTGTGTTTCGAGCAAGCGACGAAGCAGAGTTCGACAAAATTCCATGGTGTACGGGCCGGGCATGACACGGTCAGTCTCACCGATAAAATTCACTTGACCAGATTTGCGCCGAAAGTCCCTGAATTCATGCTTGCGCTCCGGATCCTGGGTCTGCGAAAGCATATCACGGTACTCAAGAAGCGGTGTGAGCCACTCCTCGCCTGAATCAATCATCGACTCCATTGCCTTGTCACGCTGCACCACGGTGCAAACCCAGCACCCAAAGCGGGAGTTTCCGCAAGACGGAGTCGATGTGTCCACGACCAACGGACACTCGCCCGCGCTGGCGTTGCGGTACATTGCAACGAGATCGCGGTTGTCATTGCCCCAGGGAGATTCATTCTGAAGCAGGTAAGTCCAGACGTCGTCCGTCGAAAAATCCGCGATCGGCGCGTAGACAAAGGCGTTCATCAGCGATGAGTGGCGCCGCAGCTGAGACCCCTCTATCTGATGCAATGACATTACTTGGGCGCGGGTCGCAGATTCTTGTGACCGGACGCCGAGAACCATGACGACTTCACCGAACTCAGCGACGCGGCTTTTGATGAAAGCATCGGCCGGCTGGATCTTGAGCCGCTCCGTGCACCACCGAAAGCGGCGTGACGGGGCCGGGTATCCCTTCCCGATCAAGCTCACCCAAAAGCTATCTTCCAGCTCCGGGACGACCTTGTGCGTGACGACCGGCATGTTTTGAGCGGCCGCAGCCGATGAAATGCGGTCAAGTGTGACGTCTATATACCGCGACACCACAGGCGTTTCGACGAGCGTGTCGGAGCTGATAACATAGATCGTCTTGGTCCGCCGTTCAGACGGCAACGCAGCGATTGCCGTCCAAATCAACTGCAGGGCGGTGGTCGAGTCTTTTCCTCCTGAATAGCCAACCACCCACGGCCGAGCATCGGAAAGGTAGATGTCCCGAATGTCGTCCAATATGGACGCGATTCGGCCTGCCCCGTTGGAATTGTTATTCTTTTTGCTCACGGTATTTCTCCTGAAAGGAGTCTAACCGACTTGCCCGGGTGCGTCAGCGCCATTCGTGGTGAGTGACCAGATTTTTTCCGCAGTGAGCATTACGCTGGCACGCGATCGATTGATGCGACCGACCAGAAGCGCCCGCCCTTCCCAAAGGGCGCTATTTGACCGGGCCCAATCAACGTCACCCAAACGGTTGATTGCCGTGCGCCAGTCGAGTCTCGGATCGTTGAGTAACCGCGCGCCTGCTATTGCGATGGCTTCCAACGCAACACCATGGGCGTGGACCTTTTCGCGCCTGAGGGCTGCGGGTGTCATTTGTCCGCGGTGCGCAAAGCCCCAGTCAGGAATTGATTCCGCCACCGCTGCCCAAAACTCTATGACCCTCGCCTCATCGACTTCGCCCGTCTCTGATACAAAGGTCGAAACAGCTGCGTGAAGGTTGCTAAAAGCGAATAGCTTTGGCGAACTGGCTGTGAGATTAGATCGACCAAAGTCGGTCATGTCTCTGAAAAGCGGAACCCAGTCAACGACGGCCCGGGACAATTTTGCTCGCTCATCACGCGCGTCATACAGCAGGCGAATTGAACGCGAGGGCTTCACTCCGTGTTGATTGAGGTCAACGAACATCTGCCGTGAGCGCTCCAACCCGTGGTCTGGAAACAAAGTGACGGCGACTGTCTCGTGAGCAAAATGGGGACGCTCGCGAAGCACCTCAATAATTGCAGCCCGGCGATGCTGGCCATCATTCACAAGGATTGTCGCAGTCATGTCGACCGACAGTGTTCCGATTGATCTCAAGGGTCCGTTCATGTCGCTCGGCTCAAAATGAAACCCGCCGTCGATCGTTGCCGTCAAGGCGGACAGTACGTACTCCTTTGGGTTCGACGTGATGTAACGAACAAGTGCTGGAATGCGGCTCTTGTTCAAGCGACGCTGAGCGCGAAGTTCGTCCGGAACAGCTCCATCATTAAATCGCAATAGCGATCCCACGGCACCAAGCGGAACCATCACCACGTAATAGGCTCGACCTGCCTGAACGCCCCTTATGGCAGGGAATGCAAACGCATTCATGGCCAATCTCTCCGCAACTAATTCGCACATGATATCGCGATCAATGGCGATGGTCAATATATACCGGGGATATATATACCGTGGACGATTAGCACCATATCCGCAATCTAGTGCGGCATGGCAGAGCATTTACGTGTCCAGCTTGGTGAGCAACTTAGACGCCTTCGGGAACATGCCGGCTGGTCCCAAGAAGGGTTTGCCTCGCAAGCAAACATTGACCGCGCAGCTTATGGGAAACTCGAACGAGGTCAGGGCAATGTGACATTGATCACACTTGCCCGAATTGCTGTCGCACACGAAATGAGCCTGGCTGGCTTGCTTTCAGGCATTACGCTGAATCCTGCAGATATCCAGGCCATACCGCGAATTGCGCGCGGAAATCGACACGCGATCCGATTTGGCAAGAAGGAAAACGGCAAGTCATGACGCCCAAAACGAGTTCCAACCCACGACGCAGACCGGATTCGGTGAATCACAGAGTTCAGTCGATGTCGCGGCCAGTCTGATCCATAACTAAGTGCCGCACGGTGAGAGCCCGCGAGACGGGCTTTGTCGAAAGTGTCGAGGTTACCGACAAGCCTGTCGCCGCTTCGTTGCTGGCGGCGCCACCAGCGCAATCGAGCTCGGGATTGCCTGCATGTGGCTGCGGGTTTAGTTGACCACGCGCCGCCGACACTGGCGGCGGCGATGGTGAAAGCGTTTGGCGTTCCATGATCCCGGTTCAGAGCCAAGTGGCGGATCTGGTTGGCGACACCTTGCGGGCCGCTGCCTGTTCGGCGGCGAATCTCGTCTGACGTTGCCGTGCTTCCTCGAAAGTGAGTTCCATCTGGTCGTGCAGGCGGGCTGAGCGTTCAGAACTCTGAACATCTAGCGCGCCTTATGTGCGCAACCGACCGGCGCGCCAACAATATCTCGAGCATCTGCCGCGCGAACGCGTGGTCGAGCCGGTGCCGGCCGCTGAATTGCTGCGGCGGTCATCGGCTGCGCAGCTGGAAGGTGATCCAACACTTGCAGGAGAAGTTCACCTTGCGATCAGCCAGGCTCGGGGGCGTTCCAGGCCCCACCGCGCGGCTGGGCCGGTCCCGGCCTACTGGTGATGATCCTGTTTGAGAAGTTCGGCCGGCATCAGCCGCAAACCAAGCTAAACCTATGACCGCGCGTGCCGCTTAGCCAGTTGACGCCGGCCGACCAGGTCAGCGCCGGCGTCGCGGCGCTGGTGCCGCTATTCATGCGGCTCGAGCCATGTGCGTTGCTTCACGTTTGCACGGCGAGCGACGGCTCCGTCCTGGCCAAGGCAAGATCGATACCCGGCCGATCGTGGACCTTTCTACGGACGGCCTGCTTTCTTCAGGTGCGCTGTAGCGATCTGACCAGAGGCCAGCGCTGCACCAAAGACGGAGTAGAGCGGACTACGTCGACGGCCACGGCCCGATAGGTCCAATGGATCCATTGCAGGCAACGTACTTCCAAGTCGGGAGTTAAGAGCAAGCGGTCTGCCGTATAGTATCGCTTAGTTCTCATCTGCCGCAATCTAGCGAGATTATGCGTCAAGCCACGACATGTTGCAGATAATATGCGCAGCGGTGGCTAACTCCGCATTCCGACGGCAGCAGGCCCGTTCTATTTATTACCCGTCAGTTTTGGAGCTTCAAAAATGAACGGTCTTGCAGCGTCGGCTTTAAAGGGACTAAAACGGGCAGATCTTCTCGAGCATCGCGCCTTCCTTGGGGGTCGGTGGATCGACAGGAATCGAGTGCTCGAGGTGCTCGACCCGGCCACCGGCGACAAACTTATTAATGTCGCTGCTTGTGATGAAAAAGATGTTGACCTGGCTGTAAGGGCCGCAGGGGAGGCGTTTGCCGTCTGGCGCGACATGCGGCCTGTCGAGCGGGGCGGTATATTGCGCGCTTGGGCGGATGAACTGCGGGCGAATGCAAATGATCTGGCGGCCATAATGACGGCGGAGCAGGGGAAGCCGCTCGCCGAAGCGCGGAGCGAAATCTTCTACGGAGCCGGGTTTATCGACTGGTTTGCGTCTGAAGGTGAGCGGGCTTATGGCGAAACAATCCCCAGTCATTTGACCGGCAGTCGAGTGTCGGTTCAGATGCAGCCAATCGGTGTAACTGTCGCAATTACGCCTTGGAATTTCCCCTCAGCGATGATTGCCCGCAAGGCCGGAGCGGCGCTTGCGGCCGGCTGCACGATGATTGTCAAGCCCGCTCCGGAAACGCCTCTTTCGGCATTGGCGCTCGCCCGACTAGCCGAGGAAGTTGGCATTCCCGCCGGCGTCTTCCAGGTGATCACTGGAGAGGCTCCGCCGCTTGCCAAGCGCCTGCTTCAGCATACCGAAGTGCGCGCCTTCTCCTTCACCGGGTCGACAGAGGTGGGACGCATCCTGCTTGCCCAGTCCGCGGCAACAATCAAGAAGGCCTCAATGGAATTGGGCGGCCACGCGCCGTTCCTGCTGTTTGGCGATGCCCCATTGGATGCAGCGGTCGCCGGCTGCATCGGTGCCAAGTTTGCGACGTCGGGGCAGGACTGCCTGGCCGCGAACCGGATCTATGTTCAGCGCGGAATCTATGATCAGTTCGTCGCTAGATTTGCCGAGGCGACCGCCAAGCTGAAAGTCGGGCACGGTTTGGAGGAGGGGACCGACATTGGCCCCATGACCCGGCTTTCGGTTGCGGAAAAATGCAGGCAACAAATCGCGCAGGCGATCTCGGCCGGCGCCCGGATCGTATGTGGTGGTCAGGACAGCCCGCTCGGCGGCAACTTTGTCACACCAACAATTCTGGCTGATGTCACCGACGACATGCTGATTGCTCGAGAAGAAACCTTTGGCCCTGTCGCGGCCATTCTTGCCTTCGACGACGAGTCGGAAGTGCTGGCGCGCGCCAACAACTCTGAAATGGGCCTCGCCGCCTACGTCTACACCGCCGACCTGAACCGCGCCATGCGGCTGACAGATCGGCTGGAATACGGCATGGTTGCTGTCAACACGCCGAAATTTACCGGCGCACCCATCCCCTTCGGCGGCTGGAAACAGTCCGGCCTCGGGCGTGAGGGCTCCAAGCACGGCCTGGCCGAATACCTGGAACCCAAATACGTCTGCATCGGCAATATCGCTGCCTGAAAGGAATAAACCATGACCATCAACATCAAAGAGATCAGCGACAAGGACAGGAACTCGGTCCTGCATCCTTTTACGCAGCTCAAAGCCTTCGCCAGCGGTGAGCTCGGCGATCCGACCATTGTCGAGACGGGCAAAGGAATCCGCATCCAGGACGCGCATGGCAACCACCTCATCGACGGCTTCGCCGGGCTCTACTGCGTTAACGTCGGCTATGGCCGAGCCGAGGTTGCCGAGGCTATCTCGCGTCAGGCTTTTCGTCTGGCCTATTACCACTCCTACGCCGCCCACACGACGGACGAGCTAGCGATCCTGTCCGATCGCCTGGTCAAGATGGCACCCGGCAAGATGAGCAAGGTTTTTTACGGCATGTCCGGTTCGGATGCCAACGAAACCCAAGCCAAGCTCGTCTGGTACTACAACAATCTGCGCGGCAAACCCTCCAAAAAGAAAATCATCTCGCGTGAGCGCGGCTATCACGGTTGCAGCGTCGTCTCCGGGTCGATGACCGGCATGAGCTTCTATCATGACCACATGGACCTGCCGCTTCCTCAGATTGTTCACACCGGTGTTCCGCACCACTATTGGGGTAGAAACCCGGGCGAGAGTGAACGCGAATTTTCAACGCGGCGCGGCGAGGAACTTGATCAACTGATCGAGCGGCTGGGGCCAGAAAATGTGGGTGGCTTCATCGGCGAGCCGGTGCTCGGCACCGGCGGCATCACGCCTCCGCCGGAAGGCTACTGGCAAGCAATCCAGGCCGTGCTCAAGAAGCACGACGTGCTGCTCATCGCAGATGAAGTCATAACTGGCTTTGGTCGAACGGGCTCCATGTTCGGCTCGCAGCACTATGGCATCGAGCCCGACCTTGTTACGATCGCAAAGGGTCTGACTTCGGCCTACTTCCCGCTTTCAGCGGCAATCGTCGGTGAGAAGGTGTATAAGGTCCTGGAGGACGGGGCCGACAAGGTCGGCGCATTCTCGCACGGGTACACCTACTCTGGTCATCCCATCGGCGCCGCCGCGGCCAACGCGGTTCTCGACATTGTCGAGAAAGAAGACCTCCCCGGCAATGCGCGTGACGTCGGCGCGTTTTTCCAAGCGCAGTTGCAGGAGAAGTTCGCGCAGTTGCCGATCGTCGGCGAAGTGCGCGGCGTCGGTCTTATGGGCGCAATCGAATTTGTCGCCGATCGCAAAAATAGGGAGCGTTTTGATCCCTCGCTCAAAGTTGGCGCACGCGTCTCCAAGGCAGCGCGCGACCGAGGACTGATTGCCCGCGCAATGCCGCACGGGGATATTCTGGGCTTTGCCCCGCCGCTCGTAACCACGAAGGGCGAAGCCGAAGAGATCGTCGCCCTCGCCGAAGGCGCCGTTCGTTCAGTCATGGACGACTTGGTTCGTGAGGGTGAGAGAATCTGAAGGGGTGATGACCAGACTACAGATCCAAACGGACAATGCGTTAGCTGGACTTTTGAACAGGTCGGGCAAAAGCAAAGTGGGCCTCGAATCCAGGCCCACCAAAAACCCTTCCCGGCTTTCATAACGCTTGCTGCTCAAGAGCTCATGACGACCTGTATAGGCAGCCGTTGAAGAAGATCCCAGCGACCGGTTGGAGCTGCGAGCCATGCCTTAACTGCCACACGGATCGATTCTGGACGATCCGCGCCAACCTGGGAGGCTATATGAACAAAGTCCATAACGATGCCAGTTCTGCGTTGGAGGGTCTGTTATTCGACGGGATGCTCATTGCGGCGGGCGGATTTGGGCTCTGCGGTATACCGGAGCTGTTGATCGATGCCATACGGCATGCGGGCACGAAGGAGCTGACGATCGCGTCGAACAATTGCGGCGTCGACGACTTTGGGCTTGGCGTGCTGCTCAAGACCAAGCAGATCAGGAAGATGATCTCCTCTTATGTCGGCGAGAATGCCGAGTTCATGCGCCAATACCTGAGCGGGGAACTGGAGCTCGAGTTCAATCCGCAAGGGACGCTGGCCGAGCGCATGCGGGCCGGCGGCGCCGGCATCGCCGGCTTCTACACCAAGACCGGCGTGGGCACCGTCGTGGCAGAGGGCAAGGAGCACAAGGTCTTCGACGGGGAAACCTATATGCTTGAGACCGGCATCGTCGCCGACCTGTCAATTGTGAAAGCCTGGAAGGCAGATGCCTCGGGCAACCTCGTCTTCCGCAAGACGGCGCGTAACTTCAACCCGCCGGCTGCCACGTGCGGCAGGATCTGTGTCGCCGAAGTCGAGGAGATCGTTCCCGTCGGCAGTCTGGAGCCTGACCAGATCCACGTGCCGGGGATCTATGTGCATCGCCTAATTGAGGGCAAGCACGAGAAGCGCATTGAACAGCGCACGACGCGTGCTGCGGCTTGAAGGGGAGGGGACAGATGGCCTGGGACAGGGACCAGATGGCGGCGCGGGCCGCGCGCGAGCTTGAGGACGGCACCTATGTCAATCTTGGCATCGGCATTCCGACGCTCGTCGCCAATCATATTCCGGACGGCATTCACGTGACGCTGCAGTCGGAGAACGGCCTGCTTGGGATTGGTCCATTCCCAACCGAGGACGAGATCGACGCCGACCTCATCAATGCCGGCAAGCAGACGGTAACGGCGCTGCCGCATTCGGCCTTCTTTGACTCTGCCCAGAGCTTTGCGATGATCCGCGGCGGCAAGATCGCAATGGCGATCTTAGGCGCCATGGAAGTGGCCGAGAACGGCGACCTCGCCAACTGGATGATCCCCGGCAAGCTGGTCAAGGGCATGGGCGGCGCCATGGATCTTGTCGCCGGTGTGAAACGCGTCATCGTTGTCATGGACCACACCAGCAAGGCCGGGGAATCGAAAGTGCTCAAAGCCTGCACCCTGCCGCTTACGGGTAGAGGGGTGGTCGACCGTATCATCACCAATCTTGGCGTTCTCGATGTGGTCGAGGGCGGGCTGAAGCTCGTCGAGTGCGCCGATGGCGTCACTGAGGACGAACTCCGCGGCGCAACCGAAGCAACGATCAACTGAGGCGGGTGTGCTGGCTGGAGCCGCCAGTTCCAATAGAGGAAGCAACTATGACCAAAACCTCCATCGTCGTCGCCAGCGCCGCCCGCACCGCGGTCGGCTCCTTCAACGGCAGTTTCGCCGCCACGCCGGCGCATGAACTCGGCGCTGTCGTGATCAGGGAATTGCTCGCGCGCGCCAACGTCGAGGCAACCGAAGTCGACGAGGTCATCCTCGGCCAGGTGCTGACCGCCGCGCAGGGTCAGAACCCCGCCCGCCAGGCTTCGATCAGTGCCGGCCTGCCGAAGGAGACCACTGCCTGGGGCCTCAACCAGGTTTGCGGCTCGGGCCTGCGCGCCATCGCGCTCGGCATGCAGCAGATCGTCACCGGCGACGCCAAGGTGATCATCGCCGGCGGCCAGGAATCGATGTCGCTCTCGGCGCATGCCGAGCACCTGCGCGCCGGCGTCAAGATGGGCGACTACAAGATGATCGACACAATGATCAAGGACGGCCTCTGGGACGCCTTCAACGGCTACCACATGGGCAACACCGCCGAGAACGTCGCCCGCCAGTTCCAGATCACCCGCGACGATCAGGATGCGTTCGCGCTCGCCTCGCAGAACAAGGCCGAGGCCGCGCAGAAGGCCGGCAAGTTCAAGGACGAGATCGTCGCTTTCACCATCAAGGGCAAGAAGGGCGATACGATCGTTGACCAGGACGAATATATCCGCCACGGCGCGACGCTCGACGCCATGACCAAGCTGAAGCCCGCTTTCGACAAGGACGGCACCGTCACCGCAGCTAACGCGTCCGGCATCAATGACGGCGCCGCCGGCGCGCTGCTGATGACCGAGGCCGAGGCTGCGCGCCGCGGCATCACCCCGCTGGTGCGCATCGCTTCCTGGGCGACCGCCGGCGTCGATCCGGCGATCATGGGCACCGGGCCGATCCCCGCGTCCAAGCGGGCGCTGGAGAAGGCAGGCTGGTCGGTCAAGGACCTCGACCTTGTCGAGGCCAACGAAGCCTTCGCCGCGCAGGCCTGCGCCGTCAACAAGGGCATGGGCTGGGATCCTTCGATCGTCAACGTCAATGGCGGCGCGATCGCCATCGGCCATCCGATCGGCGCTTCGGGCGCCCGCGTCTTCAACACGCTGGTCTTCGAGATGGGCCGCAGAAGTGCCAAGAAAGGCCTCGCCACGCTGTGCATCGGCGGCGGCATGGGCGTCGCCATGTGCGTCGAAGCAATGGACTGAGTCATTTCGCTTTGTGTCTAAATGGATCCGAACCCTCCAGCGTCGAAAGAGCAAGCCGATTTCCAAACGCAGCGTTCGTGTCGACGGGCGGTGCAGACATGCCGCCATGTCCGGTCGTCCCAAGACCGCGACCTATAGCGGCGCGCCCTGCTGGTATCCTCCCAGCCAGCAGGGCGCTAAGTTACGGACAGTGGTCGGTTGTTTGCTCGTGTGCCTTGCCGAGCAAGCGCCGGAATTCTGCGCAGTTAAGAGCGGAATGCGGCGTTCCTGCGCCTTCGACGAGAAATCGACGCTCCCCGCCGGTTCAACGCTGCTAGATTTAACTCCCAGAAAACCAGTGGTTACGCGGGAACAGCGCACATGCGCCCCGCTAGCCGCCTCATTTAACCGAACAGGAGCTTGGACGTTGACTGACCTCACCTCAGAAATTAAGCGGCACTCCGGCGAGGAACCTATTAGCATGGGCAACAATCAGGTCGAGGAATGGCTTGCAGCATTCGAAGCGGCTCTCAATACAGGGCGCGTCGAGGCGGCAGTGTCGATGTTCTCGGCCGAGGAGTGCTACTGGCGGGATCTGGTCGCATTCACCTGGACGATTGCGACAATGGACGGCCGGCCCGCCATTGCGAAGATGCTGCATGAACAGCTCGACCAAGTCGGCAGCATCTCGATAGTGCGTGAGGGAGAATCGAAGACTGAGGGGGATCGACTCGAGAGCGCGTTTGATTTTGAGACAGCGACCGCACGAGGCAAGGGCTATATCCGGCTCCGTGAAGGCAAGTGCTGGACGCTCCTCACGTCAATGACCGAACTGAAGGGCTTTGAAGAGCCGTCCGGGCCGCGTCGTTCGGCCGGAGCTGAGCATACGGCCAGTAAGGAAAGGCTGACCTGGCTTGAGCAGCGCCAGCGGGAGGAGCGAACACTCGGCACCGAGGTCCAGCCCTATTGCCTCGTTGTAGGTGGGGGGCAGGGAGGGTTGGCGCTAGGGGCCAGGCTGAAGATGCTCGGTATTCCCACTTTGATTGTTGATGCGCTGCCGAGGCCGGGCGATGCCTGGCGGCAGCGCTACAAGTCTCTCAATCTGCACGATCCAGTCTGGTCAAACCATCTGCCGTACATTCCGTTCCCGAGCCATTGGCCGATTTACATGTCGAAAGACAAGATTGCCGACTGGCTGGAAATGTATGCGAAAGTTATGGAACTTAACATATGGTGCTCAACAACCGTTCGCAGCGCGCACTTTGACGACAAGAACAAGGAATGGATTGTCAACGTTGAGCGCGAAGGCGGCATAGAGATCTTAAGGCCAAAGCAACTCGTCATCGCCACTGGCCTCTCCGGAAAGCCCAAGACTCCGGTGTTGCCGGGGGCTGAATTGTTCGCAGGCGTGCAATATCATTCTAGCGAGCACCGGGACGGAGCAACGCTGGCTGGTAAACGCGTTGTCGTACTGGGCTCCAACAACTCCGCGCATGACATATGTGTTGATCTGTGGGCGGCAAATGCCGATGTAACCATGGTCCAGCGCTCGTCCACCAGCGTCCTCAAGATCCCCCAAAACCCTCAGGGCCCTGATCTCAGCACTGAGCGTCGTGACCTGATCTCGGCCTCGATGCCATTCCGGGCCAGGGAAAGCATTGACAGAGAAGACTGCGAGAAGGATCAGCGAGAGAACGCGACGTTTTATGCGCAGCTGCGCTCTGCAGGATTTCTTCTCGATTTCGGCGAGGACAATACCGGCGTGAACGGAAAATATTTTCGACGTGCTTCCGGATACTACCTCGACGTCGGCGCCTCGGACTTGATCATCAATGGACAGATCAAAGTGAGGAGCGGGACCACTATCCAGGAAATCAAGGAGAGGTCGGTAGTCCTCAGCAATGGGTTAGAACTTGATGCAGATGCCATCATCTACGCCACCGGCTTTGAACCAATGGAAAGCTGGATTGGTACGCTGATCTCCAAAGATTGTGAGCGCCGCGTGGGCCATTGCTGGGGGCTCGGATCCGACACAGCATTGGACCCGGGTCCCTGGGAAGGGGAGTTGAAGAACATGTGGAAACCGACTGCGCAGGAGGGTCTGTGGTTTCACGGCGGCAGCCTGTCGCAATCGCGTATCTACTCATTGCACCTCGCTCTTCAGATTAAGGCGCGGCTTGAGAATCTCCCAATATCGGTTCATCGGCCTGCGACGATCCACCGATCGCCGAGGACACAATCCACACGGTGATACCGTTCAAATGCTCTCTTCAAGGCGCCGGCTAGATGCCGGCGCCGACGAGTTCGCCGGCACGTTGATCCTGTGAGTTCGGATTCGTCAACAAAGGCGATGGCGGCCAGGCATATGAGCACAGGATGGGTAATACAGTCCATCGCACGGGCGAAGGATCCTGGATATAAAAAGCCGCGATGCAGTGATGGAGCTTAAGGAACTTCGCCATCACGCCGGACCCGAGCAGACCGCCCATATATTCGCCGCCCGCGTTGCCGAATGCCGAGGCTATGGCAACACAATCGCCCGCCGCGCCAAAGATGTTTGAGAAGGGCCGGCACATACTCCTTCACGCCGCAACGGGCGACGAACGATCAATCCCGTTCTGGGGCGAAATCGCCACGCCTCGGCGGCGCAATCGGGTTCTGTTTCATGGACCCAGACTGAGCCGATGGCCTGGGCCAGATCGTCCGTGGAAATGTTGAGCAGGCGCGCGCCAAAGACGAATCGCCGGTCATATAACGGGATGCGCCTCGAAGAACTAGAGGGCGGCCAGGGCGAGGATCTTTGATCCTTGCGGGACCGACCAGAACTGGCAAATCGCATCGCTCGATTCAATCCGGCGACCTTCAAGGCAGTTCCGCCCTAGAGAAGTACCGCTGACGTTTGAGCCTCCGAGAGGATGGCGAACGAACAAGGGGGTCGCGGCGCCGGGGTGACCTTTCACCCAAGTTTGTCGGCATTCCGAGAGGGCAGAGACCATTGTGCATGGCTCGTAGTAAGGGTCGGACCAGATCTTTCAAGCACGACAAGCGCTCGGGGCCTTGCCGAAAAGTTCGCGGAAGCTCTTAGAGAAGTGGGACGATGAGATGAAACCGCATGCGACTGCAATTTCCAGAAAAGGCATGTTCGTTTGCTCGATCAGGCGCTTGGCCCATTCGAGCCTCACGCGCCGATAGTACCGCATCGGTGGACAGGATACATACTGCACGAATAGCCGCTCAATCTGACGCGGCGAAAGTCCGACGCATTTCGCGATGTCGCGCATGGAAAGCGGGTCTTCGACGTGCTGCTCCATCAGTCGGACGACCTCAGCCACTCGCTTGCTCAGACCAGCATATTTAGCGCCGATGGAGGATTGTTTTTCGCACCCGGAGCGCCATTGGCTCGCGCCTGTGTGCTCGAAAACGGCCGCTGCGCTTTCCTTGCCAAGATTGTGGTGAATCAGCTCCAAGGCCAAATCGAAAGACGCAAGCTCACCAGCGCAGGTCACAATGTCTCCATCCGATACGAATAACGAGTCGGTGACATGAAGGCGGTCAAAAGTTTCGCACAGTGCTGGCAGCTTTTCCCAATGAATCGTGCAGGAAGTGCCGTTCAGAATGCCACTCTTGGCGAGCAGCCAAGTGGCCGTTCCCAGCGCTGCAATGGGAATTCTGTGCCCGCGGCATAGGTGTATGATATTCATCAGCGATGCCAGTGGGTGGCTTTCGACGTTTGCACCGGCGCACACCACTATGGCGCTCGGCCTGTCGCTTCGCTGCAGGTCTGACGCGACTTCGGCAAACGACTTGTTAGGACACACAGATATTCCGCTGGCGCATACAACCGGCCGGCCGTCCGAACTCGCCACGATCCATTCGAAGAAAGGGCGACACGAGACCGAGTTCGCGACCCTCAGCGGGTCAACGAAGGACGACAAAGTCAACTGCGAAAATCCGGGAACGAGCAGGACGACCATGCGATAAGCAGCCAAATCGTGGCGCGAAGTAAAGGCGCCTCCTGTGCTGTGCCACTCTCCTGAACTCGGAGGAATGATTGGTGGAAACAGAGTGTTCATTTGACATCTCTTGCATTCGCGCTGGCGAACGGCCTCCATCGGCGAGACACAAAGTTCGAAGTCCGCGGTTGCATGCGGTCCTGCGACCCTGCGGAACAGTAATGAGTCTCGTGTAATAGGCGAAACTTCTCTGGGCGGTGCGCTTTTATCGTCGTATTGACCATCGATGCCCTGTTCATCCATGCCTGATCAACAGAGTCCAGCCCGAGTTGGCCCAAGCTTAAGTGCGATGTCTCGTTGGCTCAGGTGCGTCAGCTGATCCATGATCCAAAGGCCGATAATGCCGTCCAATGATGATGTATTCTGAAGGACTTTGATTTGCATTGTGTTCTCTGAAGATCATTCAGTTCCTGCGAGCGCATGTGGTGGTGAACGCGACGCGCCCGCTCGGGGGAGTCAGCCGGTTCTGTTCCGTTGGCGATATGTTTCGATCTCCTCGCGTTCTCTGCGCGTACGGGGAAAAGGGCTTCGGGTGCGACGCTAGGTGAATCCAACTAGCCCGCGTCCGCCGCGTGATCTACATCGCCGAAGGTTTCCCAGCTTCTCCAATACTATTGGGACGAGAGTGCATTTCGTCGATTTGCGGCGAAGGAAGCAGACATTCTGCGTTTCGGACGGCTGGCGCTTGACGCTCCTATGCCGGTCTCGATCTGGGCAATACCAAACGGTCACGCAACGCGGTATCGTGGACCCTTTAATGCAGCTAACGGCGCCATTCCGTTGCCTCGACCAGCAGTTCACGGAACACGTCAACGTTGTACATCTCTTGCTCCAGAACTGCCCCCACTTGGCATACGAAATGGCCCAACGGTCCGAGGGGCGGGTGATCGTGTCAAATGCAATCTGTGGATGGCATCTATCGTGAATGAGATAGGATGCCCCCTGGTTGCGCCAGCGAGCGGACCTGGAGACGGCGTTCGCCAAGGAAGAGCGGGAGCCGCCAGACCGCTCGCATGAGGCAATCTCGCGCCTGAACTGTTGACTTAGCGCCTGCCTGCTCAGAATTCTGTAGCTGCAACCCACAAGAACGCCAGGAGTCGGCATCAATATTGCGGTAACCTGGCAAGCGGCTGTAGGCAGGGAGCCCCGGCCGGACCGACTTGAGAGAAAATCCTAGGGAGTCTTGTTATGCCAGTGGTTAAAGGTCCGCAGGTTTTCCCGCGCTCGGAATATCTACGCAGGCTCACTGCGGCAAACGCGAGGATGGCTGAGCGTGACATCGCCGCGCTTGTCATCACGGACAACGCACATGTTACATACCTGACGGGATCCGTCGCTCACTCTTATGACACGCGCGCGGTCGTCGTCCTTGCTTCGCGGGAAGAGCCGGTCTTTATCCTACGCTGGATGGACGTTGCTGCGGCCGTGCAGGAGACCTTCATGGAACGCGACAGCGTCGTGGGCTACTCGGAAGAGTTGATGGGCGATCCGGAAAAGAACGGTTACGACGCGGTCATTGACTTTTTATTGGAGCAGGGACTGGGGCAGAGCGGCATTGGGCTTGAGCTATGCAATCTGACGGTCGATTCGGTGCAAAAGTTCAAAAGCCGCCTGCCGCAGTCACGCATCGAGGATTTCTCGAACGTCGTCACCCGCATACGCGCGATCAAGTCCGATCTCGAGATCGCTGTCATGCGTGAGGCCGCCGCGATTTCCGACGCCGGTGTGCTTAGAGCCGCGGAAGTCATGCGCTCCGGCATGCGGGAGGCAGACGCCATCGCCGAAATTGTGGGAACGCTCGCCCGCGGAGCGAACGGCAAACCTGGAACTTGGATCGCAACTCCCTTCCTGTGCGCCACATCGCGCATAGGGAACCCGCACACCACTTGGAGCGAAGATACCCTGCGGGAGGGTTCCCAGGTCAATCTCGAGATCGCCGGCGTACGCCATGATTACCACGTTCCGATCTGCAGGACCTATTCCCTCGGCACACCGTCCGACCGCCTGCTGCGCATCCATGAAGCGCAGCTTGCCGGCCTCGAGGCGGGGCTGAATATAATCCATGCGGGCGCCGTCAGCGGCGAAGTTGCCAAGATTATTCACAGCACGACCGAGAAGCACGGGTTCAAGAAGCAATCTCGGGCCGGATACTCCATCGGTATCAACTGGATGGAAAAGACGACCAGCCTTAAGCTGGGTGATACAACGGTCCTCGAGCCGAACATGACCTTCCACCTGCATCTCGGTTCCTGGGTCCAGGAAGATTTCGGCTACGTGCTTAGCGAAAGCATTCGCGTCACCGAATCCGGCGTCGAGGTTCTCACAAAGGCGCCGCGGCAACTCTTCACGTTGGGCTGAGCATCGTCACCGGACTGCGAGCGTTTTGCGGCGCACCTGCCGTATCCTTCGCGTCGGCAGGGGCCAGTCTTCACTGTAATGGAAACAATATGAATACAATAATGTGCCGGTGAACGAAGGGCTAATGGGCGTAATCTGCATTTCCGCTGCCACAGGGGGCTTTTTCTCCTTGCCATGGCGACCGCCCGTGTAGCATTGTTTTCTCACAGGGTCCGAGCACGGCACCAAATCTTTCGGCGCCAGGAGCTTAGGGCACCGTGGCCGCGGATGCTCCCTCAATCGTCCTCGCAGGGCCAGGCGCAAAGCGTCGTTTCGCGGATTTGTTTCAACCCTGCAGAGATCAGCCGTTTTGTCGCTGGCTGGCAATATGAGCTTATCTTATCCGTACTTGCTGACCGCCGCCAGCATCTCATCGGAACCGATATAATCCTTCATCCGTCGCGCGCGGATCGGACTTGTTCTCGCCTACCGACGGTTCCCTGCCGCGCCCGATTGATAGCTAGGCCCGGTACATGGACTCCCCGTCCCGGCGACACTTCTGTGAATGTGTGATCTCCCGACCTTTTTCAGCAATGCTAGACAACGGCCAAGAACTCGCGCGCTATCAAGGTCAGCGCTCAACCACGCGCTTATCGCAGCCAAGAGATGGGCGAGTCAGGAGGGTGAGCATAGAGGAGTGTGGAATTTGCCCGTCGCTACGATTTGCTGCCGGATCCGATCGGCGATCAAATCGTATTTTGAACGTCCCAGCCGGGAGTTGGGTCCAAATACAGTAACACTTGCCACCGGCTCCCCGACGTTGTTAAGTGCTGCCACGCTGATTGCGGTCGCGTCCTTCAACAATTGGCCCTTTACCACCGAGAAGCCCCGGCGACGGGCGGCAACAATATCGCGCCAGATGCGATCAGGCGTCGTCCACCGGATGTTGGCCAAGTGAGGCAAATTACGCTCGTAGAGGCTGCGTGCCTCCGCATCTGAAATAGCGGTCAAAAGGGCGATGGAACCGGCGCCAACGCCAATCGGCCGACGGCACCCGATCGCAGGGCTTGTAATGCGCCCCAGTTCTGTGCCTTCGACCTTGTCTATTAGCACATGATCGTCGCCTGCCGGAACGATCGAATGAACGTCCTCCCCACAGTCCTGCGCTAACGCCACGAGAACCTGATGCAACTGATCTTTGATCGTCATGCGATGGGCCGACTCGGCGAAGAGCAGCATCTCAAGGCCAAGCTTATAGAGCTTCGTGTTGGGATCGAACGAAATCATCCGCTCGTCTTGGAGTGCCGAAAGCAGCCTGTGCGTCGTCGTTGTGTGCATGTGGGTCGAGCTTGCAAGCTCCGTCAGCCGCATGCCCCTGTCGTCATGCGCGGCAACAGTACGCAACAAGAGAAGCGCCCGCCGCAGGCTCTTTGATCCTTCCGCGGCCCGATCTGAATTGCGGCCTGTCTTGGGTGTTGAGGTCGTCCGCGCCAGCGCACGGGGCTCGCCATTCATTTCACTGGTTACGGTTCTCATCTTCGCTTCTCCGATAGGGCTGACTCCCAATATTATCACATGCGGAAAACACAACTAAACACTTTTCTCACTATTGAAGCGAAGCCCATTCACTACACGACGTGCAAACGCCGATTTTTAGTTTTGAATGAGCGCGCGGCCATTGTCGATAGTAATAACGTCCCGCTCCAGCGCGCGCACCCGGAACGCTATAACGTTTGCATGCCGCCACATTTCGGTCCGCAGAGTCTCTCCGGGAAAAGCAGGCTTCGAGAAGCGGCAGTCAAGCTCCATGAGATTTTCCACCCGGCTGTTCAGGAATGTGCGGATTACAGCCCATCCCGCAATACCATAGGTACAGAGCCCGTGCAAAATCGGCCGACCGAAGCCCGCTTTAAGTGCCACCTCAGGATCGCTGTGCAGAGGATTGTGATCGCCCAACTGCCGGTAAATCAGGGCGGCTTGGGGAACGGTGGCATGGTCATAGAATGCTTCCGCTGGCCCGCTCGGCACGGCATGGGGCGCTGGAGGTGGCTTTGTATCCCCGCCGCAGCCTCCGTCGCCCCTTGCGAAAGTTATGCTGCGTGACAGGCAATAGCGCTCTCCCGAGTGGGCGTCGAACAGCTCTTGATCCCATCTGATCAAGGCGCCTCGTCCAGCGCCCTTGTCCCATACACCTGTAACTGTGGCGCGACCGACAACTTCGCCGGCAAGGGGTAGCGGCCGATCGAATACGCAACGCTGTTCGCCTTGCACTACCTTGACGCGATCAATTTCGCCAGCCTCGAACAGCTCATCCAGCGGTGGCCTGGCCAGCACCGTGGCGAATGTCGGCAGTGGATGTTCCAGCCTGCTCTCGGTCACGAAACGCAGCTCATTCGCATCGAGCGGGTGTCCTCCTAAGCCGATGCCGAGGGCATACAGAATCGCGTCGCGGCTCTCGTATTCATGCCTAATGTCTCCGAATTCCCAGCAGCGTACAATGTCGCTCTTCACGTGTAGTGACTCCCTGTCTGTCCTCAGGCCGCTATTTCGGCCGTGGCACCGGAACGCCTCGCCTCAGCTTCATAACACGTTTCCCGTATATCGAAAGCCTTTTACCGTATAGTGGAAATCTGCTAGACAGGCGGCTAACCGCCGCTATAGCCTTACCCCTTGACTACCACAGCTGAGGGGGACCGGTGGAGGATGCCATTGTGGCAGCTGCAGGCGACGCTCAACGTGAGGACATGACCGGCATGCAACCCCGAGATCCACATAACCCAGGTGCGCCGCTCATCCCGCGAGTGGGCTGGGACATGTCGCCTTGGAACCGTTGGACCTTCCAGCACGTGCGCGAAATGACGACAACTGCCCCTATATGGCGCGGTTCTGGGCCCGTGCGGCCACTGCCCGAGTCGCTTCAGTCGCTGGGGGAGCTTGTGGTCAGTTTCCCCGATGGCAAGCGCTCGGTGGCCGACTTTCTTGAGCGGAATTTTACAGACGGGCTCTTGGTGTTGCATCGAGGCCGGATCGTCCTTGAGTATTACATTGATTGCCTGGGCCCGCAAAACCAGCATCTCGTGATGTCGGCGACAAAGTCGTTCACCGGGACGCTCACCGGAATGCTGATGAACAAAGGGCTGCTGGATGTCCGCAAGCCAGTCACGCACTATCTGCCGGAACTCGCGTCGACAGCGTATCGGGGAGCAACGGTGCAGCAGCTTCTCGACATGTCAAGCGGTGTGATTTTCGACGAATCGCTGAACGAAGGCTCACACATGCAGAAGGGCCTATACGCTGGCTGGTACCGCCAGCCTGTGCCGGGGTGGCCGCGAACATATTGGGAGCTGATCCTCTCGCTTGATGAAGCAGAGCGGTCACACGGTGCCCTGTTTAATTATCGCTCGATCGAATCCTGCGTACTGGGCTTCGTTTTGCAGCGGGAATCCGGTATGTCATTGGCCGACCTGATGAGCTATGAGCTTTGGGGGCCTATGGGGGCCGAAGAGGACGCCTATATCGTTGTGGACGACGCCGGTTTCGCGGTTGCTAGCGGCGGCTTGTGCGCAACGCTCCGCGACTTGGGGCGGTTTGCCCAACTGCTGGTTGAGGGGGGTGCTTGGGGTGGCCGACAGATCATTCCCTCCGGTTGGATAGAAGCAACTCGGAACGGTAGAGTCGAGCTCCCAGAAGAAATGCGCAAATTGCTGCCTAAACGGTGCCTACCATAACCAGTGGTGGATTGAGGACACCCGCCGTCGCACCATTTGGGCGCGCGGCCATGGCGGACAGACCCTGTATGTCGATCCCTGCGCTGAGTTTGCGGCAGTTAAGCTGTCCGCCTTTCCCGACGACGACACCGTCAATCAACGTTGGATTGACGATCGAGTTGCTCTGCTTGCGATCCGAGCTGCGCTGAGCGAACGCTGAACCGCGGAATAGTTTTTTAGCCTAGGTGCCTGGGGTCACTTCACGGGACCAGAGGCTCGCCAGCCGCTCGTAGCCTATTTCGTTTGTTCGGAATCCATCGGGTGGGCGGCAGCGTACGGCCCTCAATCACAAGGGCTCCACAATGCTGCTTGGCGTCAACGATAACTCTGCACAATTTTGTCACTTCTGGTGGCGATTTTCCCGCATCTCGACATTTTAATTTTCACATACCGGAAATCTACTGGACAGGCGGCTAAGCACCGTTGTAGGCTCTCTCCATCAACTGCAGCAGGGAACGACCGTGGGGGAGGGCATTATGACAAGCAGTGCAGGGGGGGTGTTCATCGCCGGCGTTGCTGAAGCTCCCCTCGGCAAAGTCGCAGATCAGACCGAGCTCTCGATGATTGCTTTGGCATGCCGCGAAGCGCTCGACGAGGCGGGAATGACCCTGCGTGATGTCGATGGCCTGTTCGTTAGCGTGTCTGGAAGGCAGCCGGTCGCGGAAGTCGCCGAGTATCTTGGTATTGAGCCGAGCTACGTCGATAGCACGGATATCGGCGGCGGTTCGTTCGAGGCCTATGTGCACCACGCCTTCGCCGCGGTCCGAGCCGGACGCTGTGAAGTGGCGCTGATTGCATATGCGTCCAGGCAGCGCAGCCTGCGCTCGCGCAGCGGCAACGTCGGACGAGATCGCTCGCTCAGCGGGCAATTCGAAGCCCCGTACGGACTGCCACGCCCCATCGGCAATTACGCATTGATTGCCGCGCGGCACATGCACCAGTATGGCACTACGGCAGAGCAGATGGCTGGCGTTGCCGTTGCCGCTCGGGCCTGGGCCGCCACGAACCCGAAGGCATGGGCTCGCACGCCCCTGACGAGGGGCCAGGTTATGGACTCACCCTACGTGGCGGAGCCTTTGCACGCGCTCGACTGCTGTCTGGTCACAGATGGCGGCGGTGCGGTCGTCGTAACGACTGCCGCACGGGCGCGCGATGCGCGCAAGTCTGCCGTACGAGTGCTGGGAATGGGTGAAAAGGTCACCCATTGGATGGTCAGTCAGATACCCGACCCGACAATCACGCCGGGCGTCGAGTCGGCCCGACGCGCGTATGGAATGGCCGGTGTCGCGCCCGACGACATGGACTTGGTCCTCCTATACGACAACTTCACCATCGCGGTGATCATGCAACTGGAGGATCTTGGTTTTTGTAGAAAGGGGGAAGGAGGAGCGTTCGCAAGTCCTGAACGGATTGGCCCCGGCGGTATGCTGCCGGTGAACCCAATGGGTGGGGGACTTTCGTACAACCACCCCGGGATGCTTGGCCTGCTGCTGATTGTCGAGGCGGTACGGCAGCTGCGCGGCGAAGCGGGACTGCGCCAAGTGACAGAACCCGAGCTTGCTGTGGTTCACGGTATCGGTGGAGCATGCTTTGGTTCCGCGGCCACCCTCGTCCTTGGCTCAAACTGAAAGGGGCATCGCCATGACGGATGTCATAGTAGAATATTCGGACCCTCTCTCTGCCCCGTTCTGGCGGGCGGCATCGGGTTGCGAGCTGGTCTTACAGAGGTGTCGCAATTGCGATGAGAACAGTCTCTATCCACGCCCATTCTGCGTGGTTTGCCACTCTGACACCCTCGAGTGGGTAAAAGCTTCGGGCCTTGGTGTGGTCTTCAGCAAGACCAAGGTATGGCGGCAGGTCTTGCCCGAGTTGCCCCCCCCGTATTCGGTGGCAATCGTTGAGCTCGACGAGGGGCCACGCCTGATGACCAGACTGGTCAATGGGGAGCCTTCAATCGGAGACAGGGTCAGAGTGGCGTGGCTGGAACGCGGGGGTGAGCCTCGATTGCCGGTCTTTGAACCATACTCCCGGAGTTTTGCTTCATGACGCGTCTGAAAGATAGGGTGGCCATTGTCACCGGCGCCGGCTCGGGTCTCGGGCGTTCGCATGCGCTGATGCTGGCGAGCCTTGGCGCCAAGGTGGTCGTCAATGATCTCGGAGTGGGCCTCGACGGCTCGCAAACTGGACTTTCGCCCGCTGACGAAGTTGTAGCAGAAATACGCGCTGGAGGCGGCGAGGCGGTGGTGAGCCGCCATGACGTCTCTGACTGGGACGCGGCGGCGGATATGGTCAGGTTCGCCATTGAAACCTTTGGAGATCTGCACGTTCTGGTAAACAATGCAGGCATTCTTCGGGACCGTGCCTTTGTCAATATGGAAGAGAGGGACTGGGACTCCGTGATCGCCGTTCACTTGAAGGGACACGCGGCGACGTCCAAGCATGCGGTGACCTACTGGCGAGATCGTGCTAAGGCTGGCCACCAGATCAACGCCTCCATCGTCCACACGTCCTCCGTCTCCGGATATCGGGGAAATTTTGGCCAAGCCAATTATGCTGCAGCAAAGCTCGGTATCGTCGCACTCTCTCGGGTGATCGAGATCGAGGCCAGTCGCTATGGCGTGCGCTCGAACGCCGTCTCGCCATCCGCGCGCACCCGTATGATCGGATCGATTCAGACGGCGCCCGTTGAGAACGGCTTCGACCCGCTGGATCCGAGCAATGTGTCGTCGGTCGTCGCATGGCTTGCCGCAAAGGAATGTCCGGCGAATGGGCAACTGTTTCAAGTCTATGGCAGCCGATTGCTTATCCTGTCCCTGCCGCAGGTTGTCAGCGATCTGATGAATCCTTCGGGACAATGGGCCTTCGAGGATCTGGACCGGGAGGTTCCGCCCCGGCTCATTACCCATCCGTCGGGGAAGGAATTGATAGCTGACCTCCATGCGCATCAGGGAGGGCTCTGTTCGTGACGTGGGCTTTCGATCAGGTTGGCGGCCAGGCGGCAATCGGCAGTTTCGGTGTCGATAAGCAGCAAATCGTCGCCTTTGCGCGGTCAACCAATGACACGGTTCCATCTCACGTCGAAGGGATGCTTGCGCCGCCGGTGTTCGCGGTCGTGCCGGCGCTTGATGTGATCGGCAGGGCCAGGCGCGCCGTCTTCGCCGGCTTCGCATTCCACGGCGAACATGACCTCATCCTTCACCGCGCAATCGAGCCGGATATAACAGTGCTCACGGAGGCGCGGGTTGTCGGCGTTCAGCGCCGCTCGATCGGCACAGTGGTTGTGACTCACGCGATCATGAAGGATCAACGGGAGGACCTGATCGCGGAGCATTTCCAATACAGTCTGGCAAAAGGTGCGTTCGCGGCCCAGGATTGGGGTCGGACACCGCCGGCCCATGGCGGTGTCGGTGCCGAGCATCGATTCGCCACGACGCTGGTCTATCCGCTTGATCCTGACCAAACGTTGCGGTTTGCAGAGGCTTCGGGCGACCGGAGTCCGTATACATTCGATGCGGACGCGGCGAAGGCGCTCGGTCTGCCGGGTCCGATCGTTCACGGCATTTGCACGATGGCCTTCGTTTCCCGCGCACTGGTCGACCTGTGCTGCGGAGGGGACTCGCGGCGGCTGCGCAGGCTAGCTATGCGCTTCTCCGGTTTGCTCTTGATGGAGCCGGGTCAGACGATTTCCGTGAGGCTAGGCCCTGCTGCCTCAACTCTTCAGGCCAAGAATTATGTGTTCGAGGCGGTCGACCGCGCGGGCACCAGGATCGTTAGCAATGGATGGGCGGAGGTTGCAGCATGATCAAGGCCGTAAAGCTCGGCGCAGCTGTGTCGCACTTGAATGCCGGAGCGCCGTGGAGCGGCTGCTCTGCCAAGACACTGATCGAACTGCTTTGCACGGGGTGTGATCGCAACGGTGACCGCCCGCTGCTTGTGTTCGAGGACGGGATGACTGTAGGCCGCGCCGAATTCATGGAGCTAACCTCTAGCTTCGCTGCCTATCTGCGCCCCCTCATCAAGCCGGGCGACCGTGTCGCGATCGCGATCGGCAACCGCACCGAATATCTCGTTGCATTGTTCGCCGCCATGGCCAACCGGGGCATACTCGTATCGATCAATCCTACGGCGCGCGAGCACGACGCAGGGTATATCCTCCGCGACAGCGAGCCAACTGTCTTGATCACCGAACCCGGAAATGGCGATTTACTCGCTCGCCTGGCCAAAAGTCTTCCAAACCCCTGCTTAGTGGTCACGTTGGACGGGCAGGAGCCACGTGCGCTCCCGACACCGGAGCGCGGCTCCGCACCATTCGATTTGCGCGCCGCCCAATGCAAGCGCGATGACATGATCGCGATCTTCTATACATCGGGCACGACCGGCGTGCCCAAGGGGTGCATCTTCAGTCACGAACGCTGGCTGCGATCGATCGATACCGACATACGTATGGTACCAGGTGGTCGCGACCGTGCATTTTCCACCGGACCATTCTTCTATGCCGATCCAGCATTGTTCCTTCTCATGATGCTTCAATCAGGCGGCTCATTGGTGGTTGCTCGCCGGTTCAGCGTTTCGAAATACTGGGACATCGTTCATCGCTTTGACGTTACGCGCGTTCATGCCATCGCGTCGATGCCAGTGCTGCTTGCCAAATCGCCGCCGCATCCTCTTGAACGGACGCATCGTGTGGACCATGCGATCTGCGCTGCCGTTCCCGCGGATCTTCACGCCACGCTGGTGGGACGGTTCGGGTTTCCCTGGCTGGACAATTACGGTTCCACCGAGGCCGGCACGATTTGCCGTATGCCCTGGCACATGCATGACGAAATGATCGGGTCGGGATCAATTGGCATACCGGCGCCAGAGGTCGACTTGCGGATCGTCGACGATGGGGGCAGGGATTTGCTGCCGGGACAAATCGGCGAAGCGCTAATTCGCGGTCCCGGATTGTTCAGTGGCTACTTTCGCTTGTCTGCTGCCACCCAGGAGGCGCTTCGCGATGGCTGGTTCCACTCGGGCGATTTGGTCATGCGCGATGAGCGCTCATTCGTCTATTTCAAAGGCCGCAAGAAAGACGTTGTAAGGCGATCGGGCGAGAATATCTCCGCGGCAGAGGTCGAAACAGTTCTCCGCCAGATGCCTGAGATAAAGGATGCGGCGGTCGTTCCGGTGCCTGATGAAATCCGCGGCGAGGAGGTCAAGGCCTACATCCTACTCGTCGATGATATCAACCCCTCCGAATTGCCGCCTGAGCGAATCGCCGCCTTCTGCAGCAGTAATCTAGCGCCTTTCAAGGTTCCACGCTTCATCGAATACCGGCAGAACTTTCCACGTACCCCCTCGGAACGCGTCGACAAGCGGCAACTCAAGGAGGAGAAGCCCGATCTTCGGGCTGACTGTTGGGATCGCGAATTGCCGAAATCAATTGTCGACGGGAGCAGCAAATCATGACGGGCAAACCGGGTTCAGAATCCTGTGACATCCTAATCCGCAACGGCTACCTCCTTACAATGGACGCCGAGCGCACCGTCTACAGCTGCGGTGCGGTTGCGATTAATGACAAAACGATCATCGCCGTCGGTCGTGATGCAGAGCTGTCTACCCGTTTCCGACCTCGCCGGCTGTTTGACGCTAAAGGGGCCGTGATCCATCCCGGTTTTATCGACTGCCATTATCACGCGAACATTCACCTCATCCGGGGAATTGCCCCGGACGACCCCAAAACCACAGCGCCGCTACCGTTTTTTGAGTGGACGAATCAGCTCGAGGACGAAGACGAGTATATCCAGACCCAAGTCGTAAGCCTCGAGATGCTCAGGCGCGGCTATACGTTCTTTCTCGAGCCGGGTACCGTCTACGAGCCGGATGCCGCAGCCGCAGCGGTTGAATCGGTAGGAGTTAGAGCGGGGCTAGCAGATCCCTATCTCTGGGATGTTAGCGATGCCGGCAATTCTCGCCCGTCAAACACGGCGCGCATTCCAAACGACGCCGAGCGCGCGTTCAAGGTTCTCGGTCGGCAATTGGCGCGCAATAAGGATCCGGACGGGCTCGTTCGCGGACACGTGGCGATTTACGGGGAGGGCTCCCAGTCGGAACAACTGATGCGCGCTGCCAAGGAGTGCGCTGATGCTGCTGGGGTGACGTTCACGATGCACCACAACTTCACAGTGGAGCAGGCAGAGCGCGATGACGCTCGCTTCGGTGGCGGCAGCAGCATGGTTCACTTTGCTCGGTGCGGATTACTCGGCCCAAATTCCCTGTTCGTCCACATGAACGTGATCCGAGATGACGAGATTTCGGCTATTCTTGATTCTCGTATGTCCTTGGTATGGCATCCCGGGAATGCCATGTACTACGGCATCAGTTCCGACAAGAAGCCCCGTATTCCAGAGCTTATTGACCAAGGATGCAACGTCGTTTTCGGAGTCGACGTAGCAAAAGTGTGGACCTTTGGTGGCTTGGAACACATTGGTTACCTGGTTGCCAGACAGGACAAGCGCTACATCCCCTCAACGCGGCTCTTGGAGATGCGGACCGCACACGCCGCCAGGGCACTGGGTCTGTCTGAGATGATAGGCTCCATTGAGGTCGGCAAGAGGGCAGATATCGTGATCAGAAGCAATCGCGAACCCGAAACCCTGCCGAGCATCAATCCTGTCCAAGAACTGTTATTGACCGGCCATAGCACGTTCGCGTCGACGGTATTTGTCAATGGAAAGCTGGTGCTCCTCGGTGGTCAGTCGACGCAACTGGATCAAGAGGCCGTGCTAGCAGCGGCCCGCGAGATGGCGGGACGTGTCCTCAAAAGGGCAGGCTACATTCCGAGGCTCTCATGGCCAGTAATCAATTGATCAGCGACGCCAGGCCGGTGGATAGCGGTCCACCTGCCATCGAGGTCTCGGGGCTGCGCAAAGATTACGGCGGGGTATCTGCCGTCGCGGGTATCGATCTCACGGTGGCACAGGGTGAGTTCCTTTCCATTCTCGGCCCCAGCGGCTCCGGCAAGTCCACTTTATTGGGACTGATTGCCGGACTTGTCCAACCGACAGGCGGCCGCATCATGATCGGATCACGTGACGTCACACTCGTCCCCCCGGCCCAACGCGACATAGGTCTGGTTTTCCAGTCCTACGCATTGTTCCCGAACATGACGGTGGCTGGCAACATCGCTTTCCCTTTGGCCGTACGCGGCATCAACAAGTGTGACATCAAGGCGCGCGTCGAATGGGCGATTGACCTCGTGCGCCTGAATGGCCTGGAGAATAGGAAGCCTTCACAGCTTTCGGGCGGTCAGCAGCAGCGGGTCGCCATCGCCCGCGCGGTGGTATTCGGGCCGAGGCTTCTGCTGCTGGATGAACCTCTGGCCGCGCTCGACCGGAAGCTTCGTGAAGAGGTCCGGATGGAACTACGCCGCTTGCAGCGCAAGTTGGGCGTGACGACCATTCTGGTTACCCATGACCAGGACGAGGCAATGTCGACGAGCGACCGCATTGCTGTACTCGCACAAGGCGTCTTCCAGCAGATAGGCACGCCGGCAGAGCTTTACAGGCAGCCTGCTAATCGCTTCGTGGCGGGCTTTCTCGGCGTCGCTAACTTGCTGGACGGTGATGTAGAGCGAGAGGGGGACGAAGCGGTTCTCACCCTCGACGGCGGAATAAAGTTGCCCCTCCCTGCTGGCAGTAGATTACCCGGAAGCCGCGCAACCATGCTTGTTCGGCCGGAGCGCATCAACCTCGAACCAGCGACCGACGTCCGAACCGGCCGGTTCGGCATCAATTGCGAGGTTGCGGACGTAGTCTACCAGGGTGAGATCGTCCGTTACACCATGCAGGGACCGTCCATCAGCACTAACCTAGTCGCATCGTGTCAGCACGTGGTCCCGAAATTCTCGCCGGGGGATCGCGTATGTATTACCTGGAGACCTGAAGATGGGTGGCTTCTCCAGGATGGTGAAAAGTAACAATCACGTCACCCCGGAGGAGAGCTCAATGACAATGGCCCGTCTTTTCACAGCAGCAGCCTTGGCAATCTCATGCCTTTCCGTCGCAACAGTGGTTCACCCAACGATGGCTGTGAGTGAGCCTGCGAAGAAATTTGTCGTCGGAGATTCCGGCGGCGCAAGCCACGACGCTTCGGTCGAGGCATTCTTCAAGCCATTCACCGAGCGCACCGGCATCCAGATCGAATACGTTTCGCCGACCAGCTTCGGAAAACTTCGTGCCATGGTTGAAGCTGGGAACGTCACGGCCTCGCTATGGGACATGAATAGCCAGACGTTGGAGCAGGCAGTCTCTCTTGGTCTGTTAGAGAAGCTCAACTGGAAGTTGATCAATCCGCTGCCAATATTCCCGGAAACGCGGCAGGATTACGCCTTTGGGCAGAGCTACTTCTCGACTGGCATGGCTTGGAAGAAGGGAACTCAGCCAATTGAGTCTTGGCCAGATTTCTGGAACGTGGAAAAGTTCCCCGGAAAGCGCTGCCTGCGAGATGAACCTGAATCTGTGCTTCCAGCAGCATTGATGGCTGACGGCGTTCCGTTGGACAAGATCTATCCGCTGGATGTTGATCGTGCCTTCCGTTCCCTCGAGCGGATTGCGCCTAATGTTTCCGTCTGGTGGACGTCGGGTCAACAAGCGGCGACGCTACTTGCAGACAACGAAGTTGCTTACTGCATGGCTTGGAATGGCCGAATCATGCCCAGGCCTGAGCTGGAGTTCAATTATAACCAAGCTTTGCTCGACATTGCGTGGTGGGTGGTTCCGAAGGGAGCACCCGCCCCGGAGGTGGAGGCGGCAATGCTAGCCCTGCACGACTGGACCGTACCTGAGAAGCAGGCATTGCAAGCAGAACGGGTCTTCTACCCAGGCAATAGCCCACAGATGGCCCAGTATCTGCCTGAACAGCTCAAGGACAAAATGCCAACTTCGCCCAACAACAAAGATCGGCAGCTGCTGTCGAACGGCAAATGGTGGTTCGAGAACGGCGATGCTGTAGCGCAGCGTTGGCAGGAGTGGAAGCTCGGGCGTTAGCTAAACGGTTATCGCTCAACATTCGGCGACGTGACGGCAGAAAAAGACAGGACCGAACCCAAGCTCTGCTCATGTTGGGTTCGGTTGTAATTTCCGAACAGTCGTCTCGCAGTGCTCCATTCCTAGGATATCAAAGGAGAGTCAGCAGCATGTGGCTCGCCCGCATACGAACTGGAGAGTTGCGCTTTGCCGTTATGCTGGCGCCGCTCCTGCTTTTCATGGTGCTCGCATTCGATGTACCAGTCTTGACAATGTTAGAGTGGAGTTTCTCAAATCCGACGCCGACCACTCGGCACTACGTCTATCTTGTTGAGACGCCGGTTTACCTTCGCGTCATAGCCAACACCCTGCGAATCGCGAGCATGACCACGCTTGCATGCATCTTCTTAGGTTATCCGCTTGCCTACTGGATGCGAGGGCTGTCGTCAGGTGGGCGCGCCGCCTGTCTCGTGCTTGTACTGCTCCCCTTTTGGATCAGCGTCTTGATCCGAACCTATTCCTGGATTGTCATTCTCGGAAACGACGGGCTCCTCAATCGGGCGCTTCTTGCTACCGGATTGGTCCATCAGCCGGTCCAATTTCTCTATAACGAACACGGGGTCTTGATCGGCATGGTCAACGTCCTTTTGCCATTTTTTGTGCTCCCGCTTTATGCGGCATTCAGCCGGTTCGATGAAAGATGTTTCCAGGCGGCAGCCTCGCTGGGAGCTTCCAAACGCGCGATCTTTTGGCGCCTGTTTGTTCCGATGAGCGGGTCTGCGGTAACAGCGAGCGCAACCCTCGTCTTTATCCTGTCGCTCGGCTTCTACATCACCCCGGCGGTCCTTGGCGGTGGCAACGTGATGATGATCGCCAACATGCTGGACGTCCTCATCAATACGCTTCCACGCTGGGAAACAGCAGCAGCATTATCGGCCATACTCATGGTAACGATCCTGCTTTTGTACAGCATCAACTACAGATTGCGGACCGGCGGCAGAAACTGACGGAGGACAGTGATGAATAGCAACGCGCGAGATACCACTGGTTCGAGCAGCACAAGTCTTTGGCGCGGTGAGGGGGCCCGATCGAAAGGACCATCGCTGAGATTATTTTCTGTGGTTGAGCGCGGGCTTGTGGTCTTGCTTGCTGTTGCGACACTCCTCTTCTTGATTCTGCCGATTTTAATCGTCCTTCCGATGTCTTTTTCCTCCGCGGAGTCCCTGACGTTTCCGCCTCCGGGGTTTTCCCTGCGCTGGTATGCGGTGTTCTTCAGCGATCCAGCTTGGATGATCGCATTGCGAAATTCGCTCATCATTGCGAGCATATCCTCGGTTCTGGCTCTCGGAATGGGCACAGTGGGGGCTTACGCGCTGGTGCGAGGTCGCTTTATCGCTCGATGGGCGGTAGAGGCCAACTTCATGGCTCCTCTCGTCCTGCCATCGATCATTCTTGCAATTGCCCTCTACATAGCCTTTGCCCGAACGGGGTTGCTCGGCTCTTTGGCCGCAGTCATCATCGCGCACACTCTGCAAAGCGTTCCGTACGTCGTTATTCTTACGTCTGTTGCCATCTCGTCTCTGGACAGCCGCATTGAGGACGCCGCCCGGACACTTGGAGCAAGCGGTCGGATCGTATTTTCAAGGGTTGTTATACCAAACGTGATGCCGTCAATTGCAGCCGTCGGAATCTTGGTGTTCATCGTTAGTTTTGATGAGGTTATATTGTCTGTGTTCCTGTTCGGGTCGAATTTTACTATTCCGAAGCTGATGTTCAACAAGCTTGAATTGCAGATCGACCCAACGATTACTGCGGTTGCGACGCTGCTGATATTATTGACCGTGATTTCTCTTGGCTGCGTTGCCCTGTTGACCCGTCGGTCTGGCCTGCTCTTGCGCCGCTTCTGAGGAGGCTACGCAGGCCAAGCCGCAAGAACAGAACTCCACAATACGACAACGAGGCTCCCTGATGCCGCGGAATTTCTCTTCAATTCAACACACGAACACTACCAGCTCGGAAGTTTTCAAGATATCCGAGACGCTTGGCAGGCAAGCCATCGAATGGCGCCGTGATTTTCACCGCAACCCCGAGCTCTTGTTCGATGTCGAGCGCACGGCAGGAAGCGTCGCTGAGCTGCTTCGCAGTTTCGGGTGCGATCAGGTCGTAACCTGCGTCGGTCGAAGCGGGGTCGTTGCAGTGGTCCGTGGAGGAATTGCGCCGTCGAGTCGGACGATAGGCATTCGCGCCGACATGGACGCTTTACCCATTCTTGAGGTGACCGGTCTGCCCTATGCTTCAGCTACGGTGGGACGGATGCACGCTTGTGGCCATGACGGGCACATGGCGATGTTGCTTGGCGCTGTGAAGCACCTTGCCGGGACACGCGCCTTTCCCGGAACCTTGGTTGCGATCTTCCAGCCTGCGGAGGAGGGTGGTGCGGGAGCCAAGGTGATGGTCGAGGACGGTCTCTTCGAGCGTTTCGGTGTTGAGGAGGTCTATGCTCTTCATAACATGCCGGGCATGGAGGTCGGTACGTTCTCCCTTTCCGACGATGTCATGCTCGCCGCATCCGATCGTTTCGATATCAAGATCATCGGCAAGGGAGGACATGCGGCCCAGCCGCACGAAACCATCGATCCAATCTCAGTCGCCAACCACGTGGTCAGCGCACTCCAGACAATCGTCTCAAGGAGCGTCGATCCCATTGACCCGGTCGTGCTCTCCATCACATCGATCCATGCTGGCGATGCCTATAACGTCATCCCGTCCGAGGTCGTGATGAAGGGCACTGCCCGCTCTTTGTCAGACACCAGCCGCGACAAAGTCGAAAGCCTCGCCGGCGCCCTGACCAGCTCCGTCGCCAAGGCGTTTGGCGCAGAGGCCGAGTTCGATTATCGCCGTGGTTACCCGCCGACCGTCAATTATCCCCGCCAGGCTGTCATTCTGGGGAATGCCGCCGCGCGCGTCGCTGGAGAAGCTGCAGTGCGGCGCAACACGGCGCCAATTATGGGGGCGGAAGATTTCTCCTACATGCTGAGGGCCCGGCCCGGCGCTTTCATCTTCATGGGCAATGGCATGACTGCTCCCCTCCACAATCCCAAATATGATTTCAATGACGAGGCCCTGCCCCACGGAATTGCTCTTTGGGTCGAGCTGTTGACCAGAGAACGGGGCTAGACAGGCCGGAACCTGACGGTTGCACAGAAATCGAAACAGGAAACGGCCAGAGCTGAATCGTGAGTCGAGGTCACCTTGGTGCGGGCGCTGGCCGTGTAATACCAACGGTCTCGGGCGCTGACTCTTTCGTGATTTTGTGTCGCAGGTGGACCGTGATCCGAAGGAGATTCGGCGATGGGTTCAGCGGTGAAATAACGGGACGCCTCCGGCGAGGCTTTCAATTACCCACAAGTTCGGGGCCAAGCTCAAGCCGAGCCCGATATCGGTCAGGCGCGTCAGCCCTCGCCACATGACGATGTTGCCGGGCGGCGGGTCGCGCGTGCGGTTGAGATAGCCGCCGAGCCTGGCGATTTTGTTGGTGTAGAACGCTAAGCCTCGCGGCGATCCCTGATTTGACCGCGTGTCGGGTATGAGCCGGTCGAGGATTTTGACCTCGAGTGACGTGAGGGCCAATTCGGGCGGCGCTTCGGGCGCGCGGCTGCTCATGGTGATCCAGAAGACGCGCCAGCTAAGAATGCAGAACACGGCCAGCAGATTTACCGTAAGCGATGCGCCAAGGCACCTTTCCCGAATCGTCTTGGTGGTTGATTAGGTCGCTCGTTAGTCGGCGCGCCGGCGGCGATTACTGCGGGTTATCATAACGGGTGACATAGTGGAGTTCGCGAAGAGCGGGGACGACGAGGGCGATGTCTTTGTATGCCTCGTGCTCGATGAAGTGCGCGGTCTCAGGCCCCGGCCTGGGTTTGCCGAGGACGGACCGCCCCTTTTTGTCGACGCAGTAGATCAGGATGGGCAGCAGCAGACCTTGGTTGGGGTTGTTGAGGTCGAGGAGCCGTTTCCAGCGTTTGATGTTGAGATTGATGGCCGCGTAGAACCCCTGGCACCATGGCCGCGGGTCGATGCCGCCGCTGGGCTTGGTGGTGAAGCGGGGCGCATAATCCTGCGGTCTGTCGAACAGCGTCTCGTTGATCCGGTTGTGGATCCTGGCGAGGCTGGCAAACACGGCGTGATCGGTTGCAGAGCTTTTGGCCAGGACGTCCCGCGGCAACCCCATGACCGGGCACATCCAGTCTTGCGGGTCGGCGAACCTCGGCCCAGTGATCGCTGCCGTTACGAAGCCATCCAGCGCCGTCATGGTCCGCACCAGCGGGCGGGGGTTGGTCTTGGCGGCCATCCAGGCCTCGAGCGCCTCGTCCGGCAGCGCCATGTCATCGAGCGCGCTCATGCCGCCAAGGGGAGCGGCATCTCTTGGCGGCGCACCCAGTTCCAGGGCATCAGCTCGTCCCAGCGCGAGGCCCAGTCATTCTGGATCCGCTCGATGACATCGGCCATGTAGGCTTCGGCATCGACGCCGCAGAGCTTGCAGGTTTCTATGATGCTGAGCACGACCGCTGACCGCTCGGCCGCGGCGAAGCTGCCCGAGAAAAGCCAATTGCGCCGCCCGACGGCAAATCCACGAATGGCGCGCTCCGCGATCAGGTTGTCTGGCTCGAGCTGGCCATCGTAGAAGAAGCGGTTGAACGCGCGCCATCGCTTGGTGCCATAGGCGAAGGCCTTGGCGATATCGGCATGGCGCGACAAACCGTTGGCCTGGCGCATGAGCTGTCGTCGCAGCGCCCGGACCAGGGGACGGGTCCGCCTTCGTCGGGCTGCCAATCGCTCGGCGGGCGGAAGCCCGCGTATCTCTTCCTCGATCCGGTAGATCGCCTGGATACCGGCCATCGCCGTCGTGCTGAGCTCGGTCGGCTGGCTGTCGTGAACGTCGAATATCTTGCGACGCAGATGGGCCAGGCAGGCGGCTTCTCGAATGGCGCCGCCTCTGTAGAGCTGATTGTAGCCGCTGAATCCGTCGGCCTGCAGCGTGCCGGCAAATCTGGCGAGCTCGGTCATTACGCTCTCGCCGGCGCGACCCATGGTGGCGCGATACCACGCGTCTCGCGCGCAACTGCTCCGACTGGTACCCGCTCCTGGACATCTGCGGCTTGCGCGACTGCCTTATCGCCGATCGTGACGGGGTCTATGATCCGGGTAGCGCCAATGGTCGGCTGCTTCTGGGGCTAAAGGGAACAATATCGGAGCTCGAACTGCACACGATCCGTAGGTCGAGGTGATTGATGGTGTGGTTCCGCAGGCTTTTGACGGCATCAAGGACCGAGGAGGTGTCTTGGAAGAGGTAGGCTCCGTTCGATTGCCGATCGATTAGAAGGCGCTTCTGCCTGATCTGCACGTAAATCCAGTTCACAGGAATATCTAGGCGGCCGGCCAGTTCCTGAGCGCTGAGCAGGCTGAAGCCATGGGACCATCTGTTGCGCGGTTTCGATCCTGGCGCCCAGCACCGGCACGACGCACAAGGGCGCGCTCTGGGTTTACGTCGCCGACGACCGCAACTCGGGTTCGCAGGAGGGCATCGTTGCACCATCTTCAGCCGCCGCGGCGCCGCTGATCTCGGCGACCACATCGCCCTCTGCATGTTCCAATGTCATGGCGCGAAAGCTCCATGTTCACCGGCCTATTGCAAGGTGCCTTGGTGCATCGCTTACGATTTACCAACAGTTCCGCTGTGCGGAGCTTGACCTCTTCGGCGCGGCATCCCGCCTTCATGATCTTGTGGAAGACTTCGATCTTCCAGCGCAGGGCGTACCAGGAGAGCTGTTCGATCGCCTGCTCAGCGGAGTGAACCGGCAGGTTTGTGACCAGCCGCCATTCCACTCGATCGCGATCCGTCGGTTGGTCGCGTTCGCGGGCATGAATGTAGGTCAGCGTGAGCGGCGGATATCGCTTTTGCTTTCCGATTGGGCGCAGGACGTGGATTGCTCGGAACTTGACGTCCAATGCCACGGTGACGGCGTCGCCTTTGTCGTTGCGAATCTCGACCACATGAGCAGCGCAGGGCGGCTCGTTGGCCATCACCGCCGCGACTGTGTGGTCGCCGGCTCCAGCGAGGCGATCGGTTCTGGACGCGCACCAGCAAGCTCGTCCCGAGCTCCGAGGCGAGGCAGAAGAGCTCGTAAATGTCACTCTCTCGATCGCCGATATGGACACAGCGCCCGGGCTCGCCGATCAAGGCGTCGGATTGGCGAAGGTTTTCCAGCCAGCGATAGCTTTCCTTTGTCTCGATCGGCACCCGGGTCGGGTTGATCTTGCGCTTGAGCGTGGCCGTGCCCTTAAACTTATCGCGGGTCCAGAACTTCACCGCAGTCAGCCCGAGGGGAAGACCTTGCGTCGTTACCGCCAAGCTCGAATGCATCGGCAATCCGCACACGGTGTGTAGGCGCGGTCGGCCCGCCTTGTCCTTGCCGCTGTTGATGACCTTGGTGATGCCGATATCGCCTCGGTTATTCCGCTGATACGTAAACTCGGTCGTGTCCTGCAGGAGCTGGATCGGCCCCTCGGCGTCTGTCATCGGGCGATGAATATTCCCTGATTGTGGGCATCGAAAATTCCCTAGTTGGCGCTGCTGCCGCCAGTTCCGGGACGCGTCCCGGAACTGGCGGCTTTCGCCCCGGTGTCGATAGTCCGTTCCGATCTTTGCGGGACGGGAGCGGCGCTGGTGGTCCAACTTGGAGAACTGCTGATGATATTGGATCTACACCGCCAGGGCCTGTCCGTGACCGCGATCGCCCGGCGAACGGGCCGCGATCCCAAGACGGTCCGCAAATACATCGAGCGCGGGCTCGAACTCCCCGCCTATGGCCCGCGACAGGCGGGACGGCCAAACAAGATCGCGCCCTTTGTCGACTATCTGCGCGAACGGGTCTCGGCCTTTCCCGATCTGAGTGCCGTGCGCCTGACGCGCGATTTCGTGAGCGCGGCTATGACGGCGCCTACACCGCCGTGAAGCGCTTCGTGGCCGCGATCCGACCGCAGGAGCAGGTACGTCCCTTCGAGGTGCGGTTCGAGACGCCGGCCGGATATCAAGCACAGGTCGACTTCGCGCGCTTCGTCACCGAGTTCACCGACGCGCCGGGCGTGATGCGCATCGTCTGGCTGTTCTCGCTCGTGCTTGGCCACTCGCGTTACATCTTCGCCCGCTACGTCATGCACCAGGACCTGCAGACGCTGCTGCGTTGTCATATGCAGGCATTCGAGGCCATTGGAGGAGTGCCGATCAAGATCCTCTACGACAGGATGAAGACGGCGGTTACCGGCGAAGATAACGAAGGCCACATCGTCTACAATCGCTCGCTGCTGGCGCTGGCCAGGCACTTTGGCTTCCAGCCCAGAGCCTGCCGGCCCTATCGCGCCAAAACCAAGGGCAAAGTCGAGCGACCATTCCGCTATATCCGCGAGAACTTCTTCCTGGCCCGCTCCTTCCGCAATCTCGACGACCTGAACGAGCAATTGCAAGATAGGCTCGACACCGTCGCCAATGCGCGCCTGCACGGCACCACGCAACGCATCTCCAGTGGGATCGAGGGCCGTCCGATCGGCGAGTACAGCGCCGCGAAGTCCCGCTCCAGCGCCGACAGCGCCTCGCTCACGATCGTCCGGATCGCCCGCAACGGATGATTGCGCCGCACCCGCGCTTCAAGGTCCACGTAGCTGAACAGTTCGCCAGTTCGATCGTCGCCGCCGCGCACTCGTCATCTCCGAATCCCTTCGGAACCAGTGAATCACCGCTGCGGTCCGGTGGCGAGTGCCTTTTTCAACAGATGGGGTGATTGGGGTCTCGCCCGAGCCCAGATGCGGGCGGCTGCTCCTGTCGGGATGTTAGAACGTGGTCGCCTTGGAGCGCCACAAACATCGGGAAGGAGCAGCCATGAAGTATTTTGC
>NZ_JAVIIV010000018.1:0-148943 GCF_033977215.1 Mesorhizobium humile | reverse complement strand
ATGACGTCCTCGATGCTGCCGATGCTCTTGCCTTCGGTGTTGTAGACAGACGTGCCGATGACGCGCGAGGCGGCAATGGCTTCGGTATGCCCGGACGGGGTGGTCATGGTGGTGCTCCTCTTTGTCGTTGCGATACATTGACAATGAGGGGCTCGGACGAAAGTTCCGGCTTGCTGCTTAGTTGTCGGTGAGGATGAAGGTGACTTTCATGTTGACGCGGTAGGCAGCGATCTTGCCGTCCTCGACGACGATTTTCTGGTCCTGGATCCAGGCGCCCTCGACGTTCTTCAGGGTCTTTGCGGCGCGTGCGATGCCCTTCTCGATGGCATCCTGAAAGCTCTTCTTGGACGACGACGTGATTTCGGTGACGCGGGCAACGGACATGGCTTCCTCCTGCCAAGACGCTCAGTTACGAAAACGAGCGTAGCGCCGGCTTAATGCAACCACAAGCCGACGCAGAATCCATCTGGTGCGTCGGGGTCAGTGGCCCTTGGCGATGCGGTCGAAAGCCATCAGCTTTTCCAGCAGCGCCGGCATGTCCTTGAGAGGCACCATGTTGGGGCCATCCGAAGATGTCGAGTTGTCGGGATCCTGATGGGTTTCGATGAAGACGCCAGCGACGCCGACGGCAACCGCCGCGCGCGCGAGCGTCGCCACAAAACGACGTTCACCGCCCGAGGAGCCGCCCTGCCCGCCCGGCTGCTGCACGGAATGGGTCGCGTCGAAGATCACCGGAGCGCCGATCTCGGCCATGATCGGCAGCGCGCGCATGTCCGAGACCAGCGTGTTGTAGCCGAAAGAGGCGCCGCGTTCGGTGGTCAGCACGTTCGGGTTGCCGGAGCCGGTGATCTTGGCGACCACGTTCTTCATGTCCCAGGGCGCCAGGAACTGGCCCTTCTTCACATTGACGACCTTGCCGGTCCGGGCGGCGGCGACCAGCATGTCGGTCTGGCGCGACAGGAAGGCCGGGATCTGCAGGACATCGACATGCGGGGCTACAACAGCGCATTGCTCCTCGGTGTGGACGTCGGTCAGCACCGGGAGCCCGAACTCCTTGCGCAGATCGTCGAAGATCGGCATCGCCGCATCGAGGCCGGCGCCGCGCGTCGCCGACAGCGAGGTGCGGTTGGCCTTGTCGTAGCTGGTCTTGTAGACGAGGCCGATGCCCAGACGTTCCGTCAGCTCCTTCAGCGCGCCGGCCATGTCGAAAGCGTGCTGGCGCGATTCAAGCTGGCACGGGCCGGCGATCAGCGACAGCGGCGCATTGTTGGCGAAGACGACGTTGCCGACGGTTACCGATGCATTGGGCGCCAGGGGCTTGTTCATGGGATCTCCCGGAAGATGAAGGCGGCACCCTGCCCGGGCGCCGGCGCAACGACGATATCATCGTCGCTCATGTTGTGATCGACAGCGCCGGCCGCAAGCGTGCGTGCGGCAGAAGCTTTGTCGCGGATCGAGAAGATAATCGCCTCAAACCGCAAATGCGGCGACGGCTTGGCCGCAAGGCCGAAGCGCTGCAGGTAGGTTTCGGGCGTGACGACGCTCAGGATTGCGTTCGGCAGCCGCACCGTGTCACCCGTCCCGAGGTCGTCGGCACTCGCGCCGGCGGCGATCGAGATCAGCCCGATCTGCGCAGAAGGCGTGCCGCTAACCGCAACCACTTCGACGATGCCGGTCACGCCATTGGCGTGCGCCTGGAGCGCCGTGCGATCGATCTTCGGCGCGTTGACGCGCTCGCAGGCGAAGAGGAATGCGTCCGACGCCTCCTTGCCGACCGCGAAGGCCAGCTTGAACGACGCCGTATCGCTCTTGCCGTTCGCATCGGTGAAGGCGCGTGAAAAACCCAGCATGTCGCCGGCCGACAGGCCGGCTTCGACAAAGCGCGTATGGTCGGCATCGGCATTGCCGGTTCCAAGCACGACGGCGGAAAAACCCTCCTCGCCCAGCCGCTCGCGATAAAGGCGGTCGCGCGCTACGAAGACATTGCCGGCCGCAACCGCTTGTCCCGTCGCCTGTTCATTTCCCAACGCCAGCGGCTCGAGATAGGTGCCGTCGGCGAAGAAGACGCAGGCATTCTCCGTGCCGAAGGGGTGGATGCCTGTCGGCGCGACGACAAAGCCGAGCGAGGCCAGACGCGTTCGAGCGGCATCAAGGCTTCCGGTTGGCAGCACGAGATGGTCGAGCGGATGGGCGGAGCTTTTGATCATGCCGGCGCGGTGTGCCCCATTCCGGCCTGAGGTTCAAGAGCGGCGGACCAATGGAGCGTGCTCTGTCGGCTCAGGCCGCGGCCACGACATCCGCCGAATAGCGCAGTTCGCGCAGCGGCTTCACCTTGCTGGTCGTGTCCGCGTAAATCGGATGCGCCTTGTAAGCGGCAAGGGCCGCCTCGTCCTCGAACTCGGCATAGACGACGACATCGATCGCGTTGGAAAACAGATCGACCTTGGTGTTGAGCGCCACCTCGAAATGCTTCGAGTGAGGTATCTTGCCGAGCGCCAGCAGGCCCGAGCGTACAGCCTCGACATCTTCCCTGCGTCGCACGCTGAAGAAAACGATGTGCCGGATCAAGCCAGCCTCCCTGGTCTTCGGTTCAGCGGTGTTTCTGTGGGAGCAATGCCAGGGCGTCAACCGGCAACGATGTCGCGCCGCGATGCGAAGCGGCGAGACCTTACCCGGTAACGTAGCGCACGATGCGCGAAACTTCCCGCACGGTCACGTCGAGGTAGTGACCGCGATTGTAGAGGCCGTCCCAGAGCAGGAAGAAGGTGATGGCGGCGATGACGATCACATAACGCATGGCTAAAACTATCGCATGTGGACGGCCGGAACCAGAGTGGCAAAGGCGCGATTTTGCCAGTTCACTGCTTTTTGCCGGGGCCGCTTTGGCGCCAGCGGAAGACGATAGGGCCGCGCCCGGTGCGCGGCCAGCTCTAGCCAGACCGCACAGCCGGTAGCGCCGGATCACAGCGTGATGCGGTATTTGGCGAAGCCTGCCTCGCCCTCGCCGTCAGGCTCTATCTTCAAGGACTTCACGTCGGTGATGAAATCCTTGGCGCCCGGTCCGGTCTCGAAGACGACGCTGGTGCCGGGCAGCGGCGCGAAGGACCAGTTGTCGTCCGCCGACGGGTTGATCGTGCCCTCGCTGATGACAAAGCGCACGATCACGTCGCGGTTGGTGTCCGGCGCCTCATAGATGATCTTCGAGGCATTGATGTCGGGGAAATTGCCACCGCCGCCAGCGCGGTAATTGTTGGTGGCAACGACGAATTTCGCTGCCGGATCAATCGGTTTCCCGTCGAATTTCAAGTCGATGATGCGATTGGAGCCGGCGTTCGCGACGCCGCCCTTGGCATCGTATTTCGGCGGCTGCGACAGGTCGATCCTGTAGCTGACGCCGTCGATGACATCGAAATTGTAGGATGGGAAGTCGGTGTTGATGAGCGGCTGATCCGCTTTGCCCGGCTCGATATGGTTGAAGATGCCGGCGGACATCTCCAGCCATTCCTTCACATCGGCGCCGGTGATTTCGACGGCACGCACCGTGTTCGGGTAGAGATAGAGGTCGGCGACGTTCTTGATGGCGATATCGCCCGCGGGAACGTCGGTATAATAGTCGGCGCCGTTGCGGCCCCCCGCCTTGAAGGGTGCGGCCGCCGAGAGCAGCGGCACGTCCTTCCACTCCGTGCTCTTCAATATGTCCTTGAGATACCAGGTCTGCGCCTGGTTGACGATCTGCACGGACGGATCGTCGGCAACGAGAGCGAAATAGGAATAGAGCGGCGCCGATGTCTTGCCGACGGGGCGGCGGACATAGGCAAGCGTCGCCTCGTGGTCCTGCTCGAGCGCGGCGATGATGCGCTTGTCGTCGCCGACCGTCGCCTTGTTCTTGTTGTCGACGCGCTCATAGATCGGCCGCGCCTCGGAGGTGGCCGAGACCACCCGCCATTTCGAGCCGTCGCGCTCCAGAAGCAGGTCGATCAGACCCATATGCGACCCCCAGAAGCCGCCCATGACGGCCGGCTTGCCCTGCAGCGTGCCCTTCTCGGTGTCGACGCCCGTGAGCGCCTGGAAATCCTTCTTGCCGGGGAAGACCAGATGCTGGTGGCCGGTGAAGACCGCGTCGATGCCCTCGACGCCGGCGACGAAGAACGAGGCGTTCTCCATCTTGTCGCCCTGCTTGATATCGATGCCGGAATGCGAGAGCGCGATGACGATATCGGCGCCTTCTTCCCTGATCTGAGGCACCCAGGCCTTGGCCGCCTCGACGATGTCGCGCGTCTGGACATTGCCTTCGAGGTTCTTCAGGTCCCAGACCATGATCTGCGGCGGCACGAAGCCGATGACGCCGATCCTGATCGGTTGCTCGGCCCCTGACCCGTCCTTGATCTTCCTGTCGAGGATGACATAGGGCTTGAGATAGAGCTTGTCGTCGCGCGGGTTCGTGGCAAGCGTGGTGCCGCGGATCAGGTTCGCGCAGACGAACGGGAAATTGGCGCCGGCCAACACCTTATCGAGAAAGGACAGGCCGTAATTGAACTCATGGTTGCCGAGCGTCGAGCATTCATAGCCGAGCAGGTTCATGCCCTTCATGACGGGGTGCAGGTCGCCGTCCTTCATGCCTTTCTCGTAGGCGATGTAATCGCCCATCGGGCTGCCCTGCAGCAGGTCGCCATTGTCGATTAGCATCGAATTCGCGGCTTCCTTGCGCACCGCGTCGATCAGCGAGGCAGTGCGCGACAGGCCCATCGTATCGTTCGCTTTGTCGGCGTAGTAATCGTAAGGCAGCAGGTTCACATGGATGTCGGTCGTCTCCATGATCCTGAGATGCGCCTGGTTGGCTGCGGCGCGGGCTGAGAACGGATGCAGCATGATCAGCGTCGCGCCGGCAGCGGCGCTGGCCAGGAATTCGCGGCGGGAAAATCCGCGACGGGAGACGGGCAGCCGTGACATTTTCTTCTCCTCTTCGACAACGCGACGACCCCTGCCCCAGCCATGGAGCATGGCGCTGAAGACACGTTGAGTCCACGCGCGCGGAAAAGCCTTTCGATCACGAGAAGGTGACGCGTCGATGAAGCAGGCGACGGCGAGGAAATCAGCTTTTGTCGTCGTCGCCCTGGGTGATCAGGCGCGCGCTGCGCTGGCCAGTCAAATATATCCATAGCCAGCTAAGCGAGACCGCCAGGCGATTGCGGAAGTCGATCAGGAAATAGATGTGGGCTATGCCCCAGAGCCACCAGGCGAGCCAGCCGGTGAGCTTGATCCAGCCAAAATCGATGGCGGCGGCGCGCTTGCCGATCGTCGCAAGGTCGCCGGCATGCCGGTACTGGAAAGGACGCGTTGCCGTGTCGCCGGCGAGCCGCGCCTTGATCGTCGCGGCGACATGCTTGCCTTCCTGCTTGGCCGAGGGCGCCACGCCCGGCACCGGCTTTCCATCTGGACGCAGCACATGCGCGGTGTCGCCGATGACGAAGATGTCGGGATTGCCCGGCACAGTGAGGTCGGGTTCGACGATCACCCGTCCCGCCCGGTCGGCCGGCACCCCCAGCCACTCGGCCGCCGGCGAAGCGGCAACGCCGGCCGCCCAGATGATCGTCCTTGCCGGCAGATGCCTGTCGCCGAAGACGACGCCTTGGGCGTCGAGCCTGGTGACCGGACGCCCGAGCTCGACGGTGACGCCGAGCCGCTCGAGCGCCTTGCGGGCGTAGTCGGAAAGCTGCGGCGCGAAATTGGCCAGGATCCGGTCGCCGGCCTCGATCAGCACGACGCGCGCCTGGCGTGTGTCGATGTGGCGGAACTCGCCGCGTAGCGTGTCATGCGCGAGTTCGACGATGGTGCCGGCGAGTTCGACGCCAGTCGGTCCGCCGCCGACGATGACCAGCGTCAGCAGCGCCTGACGCTTGGCGGGGTCGGTTTCGCGCTCGGCCTGCTCGAAGGCGAGCAGGATGCGGCGCCGGATCGTCGTGGCGTCCTCGAGCGTCTTCAGCCCCGGCGCGAACGGCTCCCATTCGTCATGGCCGAAATAGGCATGGCGCGCGCCGGTGGCGAGCACCAGCGTGTCGTAGGGAACCGAGCCGCCGTCCTCGAACAGCACGCGTTTGCCGGCGCGGTCGACGCCGGTGACGTTGCCCAGGAGGGTCGTGACGTCCTTGCGGTTGCGCAGCAGATGCCGGATCGGCCAGGCAACCTCCGAGGTCGCCAGTGATGTCGTCGCCACCTGGTACAGCAGCGGCTGGAAAAGATGGTGGTTGCGCTTGTCGATCATGGTGATGCGCACCGGAGATCCAGCCAGCGCGCGGGTGAGTTCGAGGCCGCCGAAGCCGGCGCCGACGACAACGACTTTATGCTCGGTTTCGCTCATTTCATTCCACCTCGCCAGGTGCAATTGCCGTCCATGATGTAAGTGTTTTTGTGCGCTGCAACAACGTTGAATCGGGCAATAACCATGCCCGGGAGTCGTCGCGCGGCGTCGTGAATCCACATGCGACTGCCCCGGCGCAGGTATAGCGTCGAACAAACGACAGGAGCCAAGCATGGCCGACAACCACGACGACGAAGGGCTGGCGCAATACGCCTCGCCGCCCTGCTTCATGCATGAACTCGACCCGCAATACCGGGAGCCGCTCTTAGACTGGACGGATGTCAGACGCTGGCGCAAGGCCGAGCGCGAGCGGCTCATCAATGCCCGCCTTGCCGTCTCAGCCGATGCGCGCGTAGCCATGTCGGCGCGCATCGCGGACGGCCTCGACACGCTGATCGGAGACATAGAAGGCCGGATGGTCAGCCTCTACTGGCCGTTTCGCGGCGAGCCGGATCTGCGGGGCTGGATGGCCTCGATCAACGATCGCGGTGGCCGCACCGCGCTGCCCGTCGTCATCGAGAAGGGACAGCCGCTGGTGTTTCGCGCCTACAAACCGGGCGACCGGCTGGAAAAGGGCGTCTGGAACATTCCGATCCCGGCCGAGGGCGATCCGGTGCTGCCCGACATCGTCATTTCGCCCATCGTCGGCATCGATCCCGGCAACTATCGGCTGGGCTATGGCGGTGGCTTCTTCGACCGCACGCTGGCGGCCATGCCGTTCAGGCCGCTGGTCATCGGCGTCGGCTACGAACTGCAGCGCATTGCGACCATCTACCCGCAGCCGCACGACATTCCGATGAGCGAGGTGGTGACGGAGGCGATGACCGCCTAGCGCCGGCCAGGCCCCGGTCAAACGGTCCAGGTCCAGTCGATCGGATAGTTGAAAATCGGGGTGAACGTCACGCCCACCGCCTCCATATCCCTGCGGCCGTCGACCACCATTTCCTTCAATCGATCCAGCTGCGCCGCATGCTCGTCGGTGTCCCAGACACTGACTTGCACGATCGAGCCCTTCGGCGACACGCCTGCGTAAAAATGAAGAAGCCCCGGCAGCCGCCTGATGGCCGGGATTATGTACTCCGAAGTCTTCTTGCTCGCGGCGTCGACCTCAACGTACCGGCTCGGGTCGAAGCTGGCGCGCGAGACGCGGACGACGGCTGTTGCCGGCAATGACTCGGCCATGGTGATTCTTTCTGTCATATCGCGGCCGCTGCCTCCTGCTGGTTATGTCCGGATACTAGGCCATCTCGGGCCGTAGCCCGACCGCCGTGCGATCGACGATCTCGCGCAGCGCGAAGGACGAGTTGATCTTCGTCACATGCGGCATGGCCGACAGCCATTCCTTGTGGATGCGCTCATAGTCGACGAGATCCTTCGCCGCGATGCGCAGGATGTAATCATATTCGCCCGACATCAAATGGCAGGAAAGCACGTTCGGGCAGCGCTTGATCGCCGCCTCGAAATCCGACAACGTCTTCTCGAATTGCCCCGACAGCGATATGTGCACGATCGCCGTCATCTGGTGACCAAGCGCGGAATTGGACAGCCGCGCATGATAGCCGCGGATGGTTCCGGACTTCTCCAGATTGTCGAGCCTGCGCGAACAGGCCGATTGGGAAAGGCCGACCTTCTCGGCAAGCGCCGCGTTGGGAATCCGGCCATCCTTCTGCAAAGTCTCCAGAATGGCGATATCAATCCTGTCGAGCGGCATTTTTCGTGGTTCCTGCGAATTTCCAGTGATTTCGCGCAACGATTATCGAAGAGCGACCGTTGCCGCAAGTGCATTCGCAAACACATACGCAACGATTCGTGGTTGACTGCGGTTACTGCGTGTCCACCTCCGAGTTCGGAGCCATTGGCATGCACCAATGACAGGGAGAGCGCCCCTTGAAGGGCGCGGACAGGAGAAGAAAAAGATGCGTGTCGGCTGCCCCAAGGAAATCAAGAACCATGAATATCGCGTCGGCCTGACGCCCGGCTCGGTCCGCGAATATGTCGCGCATGGCCATGAAGTGCTGGTCGAGACCGGTGCTGGCGCCGGTATCGGCGCCGACGACAACGCCTATCGCGCCGCCGGCGCGACTATCGCCAAGACGGCCGCCGACGTGTTCGCCAAGTCGGACATGATCGTCAAGGTCAAGGAGCCGCAGCCCAACGAATGGGTCCAGCTGCGCGACGGCCAGATCCTCTATACCTATCTCCACCTCGCTCCCGATCCGGAGCAGACCAAGGGTCTTCTCGCCTCGGGCGTCACCGCGGTCGCTTATGAGACCGTGACCGACGATCGCGGCGGCCTGCCGCTGCTCGCCCCGATGTCGGAAGTCGCCGGCCGCCTGTCGATCCAGGCCGGCGCGACGGCGCTGCAGAAGGCCAATGGCGGCCGCGGCGTGCTGCTTGGCGGCGTGCCCGGCGTGCTGCCCGGCAAGGTCACCGTGCTCGGCGGCGGCGTCGTCGGCCTGCATGCGGCCAAGATGGCGGCCGGCCTCGGCGCCGACGTCACCATCATCGACCGCTCGATCCCGCGCCTGCGTCAGCTCGACGACATTTTTGGTGGCCGCGTGCATACGCGCTACTCGACCGTCGAAGCGCTGGAGGAAGAATGCTTCTCGGCCGACGTCGTCATCGGCGCCGTGCTGATCCCGGGCGCCGCCGCGCCCAAGCTCGTCACCCGCGAAATGCTTTCCGGCATGAAGAAGGGCTCGGTCCTTGTCGACGTTGCGATCGACCAGGGCGGTTGCTTCGAGACCTCGCATGCCACGACGCATGCCGATCCGACCTATGAGGTCGACGGCGTGATCCATTATTGCGTCGCCAACATGCCCGGCGCCGTGCCGGTCACTTCGGCGCACGCGCTCAACAACGCGACGCTGCATTACGGTCTGCAGCTTGCCGACAAGGGCCTCAAGGCGCTGGTCGACGACCATCACCTGCGCAACGGTCTCAATGTCCATAAGGGCAAGATCACCAACCGCGCCGTCGCCGAGGCCCTCGGCTACGAAATGGTCGAGCCGAAGGCGGTTCTTGCCGCCTGATAAATTCGCAGAGATTTCCTTCAGTCGCCCGCCGGGTCATTCCGGCGGGCTTTTTCTTGCGCGCAAACTGGTCGCGCCAAGAAATCCGGGCAACAAAAAAGCGGAGCAAAAGCCCCGCTTCCTCGAATGTCGCGACTGCCGCCGGTCCATCCGCGGTCGGCAAATCATCAACAACTGCTTTCTAGCAAAGGAGTGCGACGGGAATACGACAGTCTTGAAATGCGCCTTTTCTCGCCTCCCGCCAATATGCGCCGTTGTGTGAAATGCTTCACATTCACTCGGCAAGAAAGACGCCTAGAGACGGACCGTTACTGGCGGCCTGAGCCTGCCGGGTCGGACAAGTCCGGCCCGGACAGCACTTGGCCGACAGCTTCTGTCAGACCCTCCAACGGCCCGCTAGACCATCGGCGGGCTTCTTTTTTTCGGGTCATGCCCGCTCGATGCGGCATTGATAGCAATTGTTCCGGGCCGAGCGGACATGGATGTAGGCGATGTCGTCGCGCCCAAACAGCGTCTGCGCGCGGGTGGCAATCTCGCCGGTCGGCGTGACAGCGCCGCTGCCATAGACGATGCGATCGTCCTCGCCGTAGCCCCTGACGATATAGTCGCTGCTTGCAAGCATCTCCGGCAGCGCATCACCCTCGGCGGCGCGCTCGCATTCCTCGGCATGCAGAAAGATCGGGCCGGTTTCGGCATAAGGCTGCAGTTCAGGGAACGGCCGGTAAGCCACGATCAGGTAGCCTTCGCCCGCGGCGACGTTCTTCATGCAGTGCCTGCAGGGCACGCCGTCGCCGTCGGAGACTTGGTGCTCCGGAGTGCGGCCGTAGGCATCGGGCCCTCCCCGCTGCAGGGCGCGCACGGCTTCGGTCGGCAAGGCTTTGAACTGGATGCTCATGGCAAATCTCCGGTGTCGATGTCCGGAAATTATGCCTGCGCGACAGTGTCTCCCACCCGATTCCTGACTGACGGCATGCGCATGTGAAAGAGCCCGGCCGCTTTTAAATGGCCGAGCCCCGTTATCGGCGTTATCGGCTCAGCTTCACCGCACGAAGTCGTCGAAGCGGCGCAGCGTCACGCGGCGGTTGCGCCAGTTCTCCTGCTGGGTTTGCACCAGAAGGAATTCCTCGCCATAGCCGACGGTGTCCAGCGCGTAGGCCGGCACGCCGAATTCACCCACCAACGTGCGCTTGAGCGATGCGGCGCGGCGTTCGGACAGGAGCTGGTTCGAACCGAAAGAACCCACGGCGTCGGTGTGACCCTCGATCAGGATGCGGGCGCCGCGGTCGCGCCGCAGGATGCGGTGGAGCGCGTCGGCAATGATTTCGACCTTGCCGTATTGCGAAGGGGCAATGGCGGCCGAGCCGAACTCGAAATTGATCGACTGGATGTCGATCGAGCGCGCCATGCGCCGCAGATCGGGCCGGCGCTTGAACTCGCGAATTGTGACGCGCTCGTTCGGGCGCAGCTTTTGCCTGGGCGCGGCGTCGAGCTGGCGCTCGATCGTTGCGGCCGAAGGCGTGGTCGCCTGCGCGGACGCCAGGCTCGGCATGGCAATTGCCGCGATCATGGCTACGGCGAATGTACGTCGGCTCAACATGTCTTTCTCCTATAAGCTCGGCCTCGCAATGCGGCCGGGACAATGGCAAAGACAGTCTGAAGCGGCGATGAACGAGGTGTTCAGCCGGTGGCCGTTACGGCTTTTACTTGAACAGCTTAGCCACGCATGACGCTGGCCGACCGCTCGGCGAAGGTCAGCGGATGCACCACTTCCTTCTTCTGCGCCACGGGCGTGAAGCCGAGCTTCTGGTAGAGTGGAAGAGCCGCCGGATGATCGAGCGTGCAGGTCTGCACGGTGACGCGCCTTGGTCCATGCGCCCAGGCCGCCGAGATCGCCGCGCCAAGGAACCAGCGGCCGATGCCCTGGCCGTGCGCATGCTCCATCATGCCGAAATAGGCGAGCTCCACTTCGTCCGGCAGATGCGGCTTGAGGTCGAAGAAGCCGGCGGGGGCACCATCGAGATAGAGCACCCTGATGTCGCGATCCTCGCGGTGCAGGCCGGCGGCAAGCTCCTCGTCGCTCAGCCTCAGCACATTGACCCAGTGCCATTTGCGTCCGACGCGATCCATCAGATAGCGGTAGAAATGGAGCGGGATGTCTTTCGTCTTCAGCAGCGCGATCTGGCGGTTGTAGGGGATTGGCGGCGAAACCGCCGGCGCCGCATGCATCTCCAGGAACGTGACCGTGACATCGATATCTTGCAGCGCGCCATTTTTCATCATTCTTTCCCCGTCACCACCGGCGTGTCGCTGAGACCGCCCCATTCTGTCCAGGAACCATCATAAAGCCGGTTGTTGGTATGGCCGAGCGTCTCCAGCGCCAGCGTGATCGCCGCCGCCGTGATGCCTGAGCCGCAGGACGTGACAACGGGCTTGGAGAGGTCGATGCCGGCATCCTCGATCACCTTGCGCAAGCGGTCCTTGGGCAGCAACTCGCCATTCTCCGCAAGCGCCGTGATCGGAACATTATGCGCGCCAGGCATATGGCCCGAACGGACGCCTTGGCGCGGCTCCGGATCGGTCCCGGCAAAGCGGCCGGCCGAACGCGCGTCGGCGATCTGGCTCTGCCGCCCGCTGACGATCCTGCGCATCTCGTCGAGCCCGACAACCCGGCCCGCGTCGAAATCGGCGTGGAAGACGCTTGGCGCGATCTTTGTCGGCTCAGCCGTCACGGGGCGCCCTTCGGCCTTCCAGCGGTCGATGCCGCCGTTCAGGATGTAGACCTGGAAGACGCCCATGACGCGGAACATCCACCAGGCGCGCGGCGCCGAAAACAGGCCTGGGCCGTCATAGACGACGATGGTGTCGTCGGCCGAAACGCCCATGGCGCCGACATATTGGGCGAAGTGCTGCGGCGAGGCCAATGTGTGCGGCAGTTTCGAATCCGGATCGGAAACCGCATCCTGGTCGAGGAAGCGCGCGCCGGGAATATGGGCGGCATCGTATTCGGCGCGGGCGTCGCGCTTTTGCGCCGGCAGATACCAGGAAGCGTCGATGATGGTGAGGCCGGGCTCGCCAAGCCTCTTTTCCAGCCAATCGGCGTCGACGATGAAAGGGCTGTCCTGCGCCATTTTTTGTTCTCCCTGCCCGCCTCGCCTTATCGCATGATGCCGAAAAGTGTGAAGCGGTTTTCGGGCGACATCATGCTCGATCTCTTTGAGCGTCAATTCGCCGGCATCGGTCCGAAGCGGATGCGGAAGCGCCGGTTCTCGCGGCCTTTCTTCTCGATCTTGCCGATGTGGATCTCACCGACCTCGCCAGTCGACTTCACATGCGTGCCGCCGCATGGCTGGCTGTCGATCGCGCCATTGTCGCCAATGCAGACCAGGCGGATCTTGCCAGTGCCGACAGGCGGCCGCACGTTCTTCGATTTGACCAGGCCGGGATTGGCGGCGAGCTCCTCGTCAGTGATCAGCCGGGTGAAGATCGGATGGTCGGCGCGCACCAGTTCCATCAGCCTTGCGGTCACATCCTCCTTGCTGAAGCCGGCGTCGGGGATGTCGAAGTCGACGCGGCTGTCATCCTCGGCGACCGCTGCTCCGGTGATCGGAAACGGACAGACCACGGTCAGCAGGTGACAGGCGGAATGCATGCGCATCAAAAGGTGCCGCCGCTCCCAGTCGATCAAGAGCTTCAGCCTTTCGCCGACAGCGGGCAGCGCCTGCTCCGGTGCCGGCACATGGATGATCTCATCCTTGGTCTCGCCGGTGATGGTGGCGGCAATCGCAATGCGGCCGCCGTCGGTCCGCTCGAACATGCCGATATCGCCCGGCTGCCCGCCGGACGTTGCATAGAAGATCGTCCGGTCGAGGAGGATGCCGCCACGGTCGTTGATCGCGACGACCTCGGCCTCGGCCGTCTTCTGATAGGCGTCGTCGCGAAACAGCGCCTCGGTCCTGTGGGCCATCACGCCACCTTTTCGAACGGCACGGAAATGTCGGCCTTTTCTTCCATCCAGCCTGGCACCGGAAGGTTCTTGCTACGCAGGAATTCCGGATTGAAGAGCTTGGACTGGTAGCGCGTGCCGTAGTCGGCAAGGATTGTCACGATGGTATGGCCGGGTCCGAGCTCGCGCGCCAGCCGGATGGCGCCGGCGATGTTGATGCCGGTCGAGCCGCCGACACAGAGCCCTTCCTCCTGGATCAGGTCGAAGATGATCGGCAACGCTTCCTCGTCCGGAATCTGGTAGGAGAAGTCCGGCGTGAAGTCTTCCAGATTGGCGGTGATGCGGCCCTGGCCGATACCTTCGGTGATCGAGCTGCCATCGGATTTCAGTTCGCCGCTGGTGTAGAAACTGTAGAGCGCGGCGCCCAGCGGATCGGCGAGCGCGATCTTGACATCCTTGCTCTTACCCTTGAGCCCGAGCGCGACACCGGCGAGCGTGCCGCCGGAGCCTACGGCCGAGACAAAGCCGTCGATCTTGCCACCGGTCTGGGCCCAGATTTCCTGCGCGGTCGTGCGGACATGGCCATCGCGGTTGGCGACATTGTCGAACTGGTTGGCCCAGATCGCGCCGTTGGGTTCGGAGCGCGCCAGTTGCTCGGCAAGGCGGCCCGACAGTTTTATGTAATTGTTGGCGTTCTTGTAGGGCACGGCCGGCACCTCGATCAGCTCCGCGCCAAGGATCTTGATCACGTCCTTCTTTTCCTGGCTCTGCGTGTCAGGAATGACGATCACGGTGCGGTAGCCGAGCGCCTTCGCGACCAGCGTCAGGCCGATGCCGGTGTTGCCGGCAGTGCCTTCGACGATAAGCCCGCCGGGCTTCAGGAGCCCACGCTGTTCGGCATCGCGGATGATGAACAGGCCCGCCCGATCCTTCACCGATTGCCCTGGATTCATGAACTCGGCCTTGCCGAGGATCTCGCAACCGGTCGCTTCCGAGGCCTTGTTGAGCCGGATCAGGGGCGTGTTGCCGATCGCTTCGATCACAGAACGGGGCATGCGAGATTCCTTCATGTGTGCGGCGAGACCCTAAAAACCGGACGCCGCGGTTTCAAGGCAAGATTTTGCCTGGTCCAGTCGCATTCCGGATGGTGCAATGCTCGCGATCATTTCAACGTCAGGTGCAAAACCGCTCTTTTCAACCGATTTCTCCACCGCTAGAGCAAACCAGAACATTCGCAGGACATTCCATGGCACTTTACCGGGCCAATCCGAAAGACGGTGTCGCCTGGATCACGGGCGGCAGCAGTGGCCTTGGCCGGGCGTTGGCCAAGGATCTCGCCAATCAAGGCTATGCCGTCGCGGTGACATCGCTGCCGGAAGATCCGGCCGACACGCTGATCGTCGAAACGGCGCAGATGTCGGGACATGTGAAGTCCTTTCCCTGCGACGTGACCGACGAACACGGCATGGCGCGCACGGCCGCCGCCATCGAACAGCAGATGGGGCCGATCGTGCTCGCCGTCTTCAACGCCGGCAACTACATCGCCACCCCCGGCGAGAACCTGGTGGTGCGCGATTTCCATCGCTCCTTCGCCGTGAACTATTTCGGCATCGTCAACGGCGTGGTGCCCGTCGTCGAGCATATGCGCGTGCGCGGACGCGGCCATGTCGTCCTGGTCGGATCGGTCACCGCCTATTCCGGTTGGCCGACCACGGCGGCCTATGGCGGCACCAAGGCCGCGATCAACATCCTGGCGGAGTCGCTGAAATACGACTTCGACAAGATGAATATCCGCGTCCAGGTCATCAATCCGGGTTTCATCGACACGCCGCTGACCGAAAAGAACAAGCTGCCGATGCCGGGCCTCATGCCCGTGCATCGCGCGTCACGCCGCATGGCGCGCGGCATCAGGAAGGGCAGTTTCGAAGTCACCTTCCCGTACCACATAAGCTGGCCGTTGAAGCTGCTTGGCCTGCTGCCGCGGCCGATCGGCCGCTTCGTCATCGGGCTCACGACCCACTGGTGGGCGCGGCCGTTGCATTTCGATCGCAGGCAGCCCGGCGAAAAAGGTCCATCCCGCGACAAGGCGGTATAAGCCGGCGAACGGCGATTGCCTGTCGGCAGGTACGGCCATAGGTTGAGAATCATTGCTTGGAGACTGTAATGGGGCGGCGGATCGTGCTTGCGGTGCTTGGCCTTGCAGTCGTCCTGGTAGCCGGTTTCTTCCTTGGTCCGCGCGTGCCGGTCGACACAGCAATCCGGTTCAATCCGTCGGCGATCGGCGACGATCCGCAGGCCTATCTGGCGCACGAAGAGGCTGCCGTCCCCAACATCCGCGAAGGTCTCGACAAGGAGATCATCTGGGCGAACCCGATGGTCCACGCCAAGACGCCTTTGGCGATCGTCTACATCCATGGCTTCTCCGCCTCGAAGGGCGAGGTGCGCCCCTTGCCGGACGACATCGCGGATGAATTGGACGCCAATCTCTTCTACACGCGTCTGACCGGCCACGGCCAGGACGGCGCGGCAATGGCGCAAGGCAGCGTCAATGCATGGATCAACGACTATGAGGAGGCCTTGGCCATCGGCCGCGCCATCGGCGACAAGGTGATCGTCATCGGGACCTCGACTGGCGGCTCGCTGGCGGCATGGGCCGCAACCCAACCGGGCGCTTCGGACGGCGTCGCCGCGATCGCGTTCATCTCACCCAATTTCGGCGTCAAGGCCTCCGGTGCCGAGTTGCTGACCATGCCCTGGGGCCGGCAGCTCGCCGAGCTTGTTGGCGGCAAGGAGCGCAGTTTCCCGGCGCGCAACCCGCTTCACGAAAAATTCTGGACCACCAGATACCCCATGAAAGCAGTGCTGCCGATGGCCGCGCTCACCGAGCTCGCCTATGCCGCGCCGGTCGAGAGGGCCAAGATCCCTGCCCTGTTCATCTTCTCGGATTCCGACAAGGTGGTGCGGCCCGACCGTACCCGCGAGATCGCCGGGCGCTGGGGCGGTCCGCACGAGCTGGTGCCGGTCGACGACACCGGCGATCCGGACAATCACGTCATTGCTGGCGATGTGCTGTCGCCGCAGACTACGGCCTTTCTTACCCAGCGTATCGTGGTGTGGGTGAAGGCGCTGATGCAGCAACAGTCAAGTCAGTGAAGTCGGGCCAGTGAAATCGACACGGTGAAATGAAAACGGCCGGAGCGATGCTCCGGCCGTTTCTGTTCCTGTGGTCCTGCTGGGCTCAAGCAGCCCGGGTCGCCGGACGCTTGCCACCGAAGCGGCGCTTGTTGTTGCCCTTGAAGCGCTTGAAGCCGTCAGGCTTGCTCGAGCCATTCGGCTTGGCGGCAGCCGGGCGTTCGCCATGCGGCTTCGGAGCGCGCTCGCCCTGCGGCTTGCCGCCGAAGCGCTTGTTGTCGCCACCGTTGCCGGGGCGGCGGCCATCGCGACGGGCGCCGTGATGCTCGCGGTCGTTGGCCGGTTCGAAATGACGATCGGTCTTTTCCCTGGGGTCGCGCTGCGGATCCGGGCTGCCGAGATGGTCTGCGACGACCGGCAGCTTCATGCGGATGATGCGCTCGACCTGCCGCAACTTGGCGTTTTCCGAGGGATCGCACAGCGTGATCGCAATACCGTCCCTGCCGTTGCGGCCGGTGCGGCCGATGCGATGGACATAGCTTTCCGCTTCGTCCGGCAGGTCGAAATTCACGACATGGCTGATGCCGGGCACGTCGATGCCGCGCGCCGCGATATCGGTCGCGACCAGGATGCGAACCGAGCCGTCGCGGAAATCATTGAGCGCCTTCTGACGGGCATTCTGCGATTTGTTGCCATGGATCACGGCAGCCTTGAAGCCGTCGCGATCGAGGTCCTTGGTCACCCGGTCGGCGCCGTGCTTGGTGCGCGAAAAGATGATGACGGACTTCATCGCCTCGTCCGCGAGCATCTTGGACAGTACCTGGCGCTTCTGCTTGGTGCGGGCAAGGATCAGGCTCTGCACGATCTCGGCCGCCGCCGTGCTCTGCGGCGCGACTTCGACGCGGATCGGATTCTTCAGCAGGCCCTTTGCCAGTTCAGCGATTTCGTTCGGCATGGTCGCCGAGAACAGCACCGTCTGGCGGTCCGGCGCGGTCGCCTTGGCGATGCGCTTGACGTCGTTGATGAAGCCCATGTCGAGCATACGGTCGCCTTCGTCCAGCACCAGCCATTTGGTGTCGGCGAGGATGAGGTCGCCCTCGCGCACCAGGTCGGTCAGGCGGCCGGGCGTGGCGATCAGAATGTCGACGCCGGGGGCAACCTTCTTGACCTGGCTGAAGCGCGAGACGCCGCCAAGCACCAGCGCGGTCGAGACATGCGCGCCCTTGGCCAAGATCTTGATGGTGTCCTCGATCTGCACGGCGAGCTCGCGGGTCGGCGCCAGAATCAACGCACGCGCCGTCTTCGGCCGGCGCTTGGTGCCGAGGCCGATGATCTTCGACAGGATCGGCAGTGCAAAGGCCGCTGTCTTGCCCGAGCCGGTCTGGGCGATGCCGAAAATGTCACCGCCCTCCATCTGAGGCGGGATCGCCTGCGTCTGGATCGGCTTCGGATCAGTGAAGCCGGCCGCGTGGGTCGCCTTGAGCAGCGCACCCGATATTCCAAGTGCCGCGAAACCGTTCAGTTCCGCATTGTTTTCGTTGGTCAAAATAATCTTCTTTCACGCGGCTTCTGGCCGCAAACATCGATGCCGGCAGGGCGCAACCTGCCGTCGAATAAATTGTCATGGAACGACAAGGCGGCGGACATGATTGTCCGCGCGGCTGCGCTGTCGTGCCCGCAGGCATCATGCCACGGGGCTTTTTCGCCAGCTTGCCGATCGACCTGGGCCGATTTGCCGGAAAGAGGGAAAACAGACGCAACCAGTCTCATTCGTCGAGAAGGCCGGATATCCCGGCCCAAGCGCCTATACCGCCGCATATGGCCCAGTTCGCTGTGAAATGCAAGGGCGTCATGTTGCAATGCAGCAAAACAAGGGTGCTTGCGCTGCCCTGCCCCCGCCATTACCACACATCACTTATCCGTTTTGGGGACCGGCGATGAAAGACGTGCTGAAGGAACTCGAGCGCCGCCGCGAGATTGCCCGCATGGGCGGCGGCAAGGACCGCATCGAGGCGCAGCACAAGAAGGGCAAGCTCACCGCGCGCGAGCGTATCGAGATATTCCTCGACGAGGGCTCGTTCGAGGAGTTCGACATGTATGTCGAGCACCGGTCGACCGATTTCGGCATGGAGAAGACCAAGATCGCCGGCGACGGCGTCGTCACCGGCTGGGGCACCGTCAACGGGCGCCCGGTCTATATCTTCGCCAAGGATTTCACCGTGTTCGGCGGCTCGCTGTCGGAGGCGCATGCCGAAAAGGTCATCAAGGTCCAGGAGATGGCGCTGCGCAATCGCGCGCCGATCATCGGCCTCTACGATGCCGGCGGCGCGCGCATCCAGGAAGGCGTGGCGGCGCTCGGTGGCTACGCCGAGATCTTCCAGCGCAATGTGCTTGCGTCAGGCGTCATCCCGCAGATCTCGCTGATCATGGGGCCTTGCGCCGGCGGCGACGTCTACTCGCCCGCCATGACCGATTTCATCTTCATGGTGCGCGACACCTCCTACATGTTCGTCACCGGGCCGGACGTGGTGAAGACGGTGACCAACGAGACGGTGACCGCCGAAAGCCTCGGCGGCGCGTCCGTCCACACCACCAAATCCTCCATCGCCGATGGCGCCTATGACAACGACGTCGAGGCGCTTCTGCAGATGCGCCGGCTGGTCGATTTGTTGCCGGCATCCAACACGGCCGAGATTCCCGAGATCGAGTGCTACCAGTCGGTCACGGATCACGACATGTCACTCGACCGGTTGATCCCAGACAATGCCAACAAACCTTATGACATCAAGGAACTGATCCTGAAGGTCGCCGACGAAGGCGATTTCTTCGAGATCCAGCAGAGTTTTGCCAAGAACATCGTCACTGGCTTCGGCCGCGTCGAGGGCCGCACGGTGGGCTTCGTTGCCAACCAGCCGATGGTGCTGGCGGGTGTGCTCGATTCCGACGCCAGCCGCAAGGCGGCGCGCTTCGTGCGCTTCTGCGATTGTTTTTCGATTCCGATCGTCACCTTCGTCGACGTGCCGGGTTTCCTGCCGGGCACCGCGCAGGAATATGGCGGGCTGATCAAGCATGGCGCCAAGCTGCTCTTTGCCTATGCCGAGGCGACCGTGCCGAAGATCACCGTCATCACCCGCAAGGCCTATGGCGGCGCCTATGACGTGATGGCGTCGAAGCACCTGCGCGGCGACATGAACTATGCCTGGCCGACGGCGCAGATCGCGGTGATGGGTGCCCGGGGCGCGGTCGAGATCATCTATCGCAAGGATATCGGCGATCCTGAGAAAATCGCTGCTCATACAAAGACTTACGAGGATCGCTTCCTGTCGCCTTTCGTCGCCGCCGAACGCGGCTATGTCGACGAGGTGATCATGCCGCATTCGACCCGGCGCCGTATCGCGCGGGCGTTGCGCATGTTGCGCAACAAGGACATGCAGAACCCCTGGAAGAAGCACGACAACATCCCGCTGTGACAAGCTGCACCGACAAGAAATGCGGATAACCCTTGCAGCCCAGAGCCTGATTCCGGCCAAGGGCTATGGCGGAACGCAGCGCCAGGTCGAATGGCTGGTCACCGAACTGGTCAGGCTCGGCCACCATGTCGTCCTGATCGCCGCGCCGGGGTCGTCGCATCCGATGTGCGAAGTGCGGCATGCGGTCAGCGACGCAGAGTGCCGGGCGGCGATCCCGCAGGATACCCAGATCGTCAACCTCCACGCCTGGAAGGTCGAGGTGCCCTTCCCGACGCTCAACACCGAACACGGCCATCTTCCGGATTACCCGCGGCCGCAGCCCAACTGGAACTTCCTCAGCGCCCGCCATGCCGAACTGCATGGGCGCAAAACCTTCGTCTATAACGGGTTTCCGGTCGACGCCTACCGGCTGGCGCCCTCGAAGAACGACCACCTCTTCTTCATGGCGGCCATCGCGCGCGCCGGAAAGGGGCTGAACCGGGCGGTGCACTTGGCGAAGAAATTCGACTTCACGCTCGATATCGCCGGCGGGTCGCGCTGGAAGCTGCTTGGCCGCAGCAAAACCCGCCGCGAAGGCGTCTTCTTCAAGAGCCTTTCGGCTCGGTATCGCTTTCACGGCATGGTCGATGGCCAGGATAAGTTGCGCCTGCTGGGTGAATCGAAGGCATTCCTCAACCCGATCTCCTGGGAGGAGCCGTTCGGCATGGCGCAGGTCGAGGCCATGCTGTGCGGCACGCCCGTGCTCACCACACCGCGCGGCGCGCTCGTGGAGACCGTCGATGCCGATACCGGCCGCTTCTTCGAGAGCGACGAGGAGTTCGGGCGCGGTCTTGCCGAGATTGGAAGTCTGTCGGCACAACGATGCCGCCAGTCGGCTGCCGACAGGTTCCCGATCGAGAAGACGGCGAAGGCCTACCTGGAACTCTATGCCCGCATCCTTGATGGCGAAGCGCTTCCGTGACAAATCACCGTCATGTCCGCTTTTGGCGGCGATTGTTCCGGATCGAAAAGGTAGCGCTTGTTGCGTCCCATCCTCGTCTTCTGCCTGCCGGCGATCGGTGACTTCATCCGCTGCCACTCGGCAATCCAGGTCCTTGCCGAAAGGTTTCCCGGGCATCCGATCGACGTCGCCACTTCGCCGCTCGCCGCGCCGCTGGCGCGGCTGATGCCGCATATCCGCAAGACCTGGCTCGTCGAGAAACACTGGAGGCCCGGGCTGAAAGAACGGGCAGGTCTGGCGCGTGAGCTTCGCAAGGAGAATTATCAGGCAGCCTATATGCTCACCAGCAGCACCAAGGCAGCGCTTGTACCGTGGCTGGCCGGCATTCCGGAACGCATCGGCTATCCGCGGGAATTCCAGTTCGGCATCATCAACCGCTTGCCTGCCGGTTGGCTGAAAAGCTTCGTCGCGTTCGGTCCGCGCAAGACGAGATTGTTCGAGCAAGTCTGCGCGATCGCGATGCTGGGCGAGAAGCCTGCCGACGGCATGCGGCTTCCTGCACCGAAAATGACGGTTTCGGCTGAGGAGCTTTCGGATTGGCGTGCCCGGCAAGGCATCGATCCGGCTAGGCCAGCGCTTTCGCTTTACACCTCGGCTTTCACCAATTTCCGCTCATGGCCAGCCGAGCGTTTCATCGCGGTAGCGAAGGATCACGCCCGGCGCGGCTGGTCGGTCTGGCTCATCGGCGGCCCGCGGGAACGCGAGGCCGCCGCCCAGATCCGGGCTGCGCTTCCGGAGGCGATCGATTTCACCTCGACGCCCGATATCACCGACGCCATGTGCCAGATCGCCGCCTCGACCGTCTTCCTCGGCGTTGATGGCGGGCTTTGCCATGCCGCCGCTGCCCTGGGCGGGCCATGCGTGCTTATCTTCGGATCGAACCGGTCCTATGAGACCGGCCCGGTGAACGACCATGTGCGTTATCTCGAGCCGCCAATTTCGACGCCGAGCTGGGTCCAGGATACACGCGGTGTCAGCGAGGAACGCGTTCTTGCGGCTTTGGCCGACGCCGTGACGCAGCCGCGCCTCAGGCAGGAGCCCTGACCTATTCTTCGGCGGCCGCACCGAAACCAGCTTCATCTTTCTCGGCCAAACCGCCGGGACATGGCCAGCCGTTTCATCGGGCAGCGCTCCCGGTCAGCTCGCGAAGAACCGGTACAATCGCCAGAGGCAAGTCTTCTGCAATCAAACCCGGTCCAAAACGGCTGCCGGCCTCGGCATGGATCCAGACCCCGGCGCATGCCGCTTCGAAGGCCGGCATGCCTTGCGCGAGAAGCCCGGCAATGATGCCCGCCAACACGTCGCCCGAGCCGGCGGTGGCGAGCCATGGCGCGCCATTTCCGTTGATCGCGGCGCGGCCGTCCGGCGAAGCGATCACGCTGTCGGCGCCCTTATAGACGATCACGGCGCTGGCGCGCCGCGCGGCTTCGCGCGCCTTCGCCAGCTTCGACAGCGCCGTGTCGGCGGCAATGTCGGCAAACAGCCTGCCGAACTCGCCCTCATGCGGCGTCATGATCAGCGCCGGCGCGTCCGGCCTGCCGGCTGCCTCGAACAGTGTCGCGGTCGCGTTGCGGAAAGACGTGATGCCGTCGGCGTCGAGCACAAGTCCCTCAACAGCGCCGTCCTGGCGGTTTTTGGCGAGCATGGCGAGCGTGAAATCGCGTGCCTTGTCACCTATGCCGAAGCCGGGACCGAGGACGAAGCTCGACGGCCGGCGATCGCCGATAAGGTCGTGCACGTCTTCGACCGCGTCGACCTTGCGCAGCATGATCGAGGTCAGATGCGCCGCGTTGACGTGCATGGCGTTCGCCGGCGAGAGCACGGTGACGGCCCCTGCCCCGCTTCTAGCTGCCGCAAGCGCCGAAAGGCGCGCCGCGCCCGTCGCGGATGGTCCGCCCGAAAAGACGCTCGTGTGGCCGCGCTTGTATTTGTGCGCGTCGACGGCCGGCGCGGGAAAGGTTGCGATCCAAAGCCCAGGCCGGTTCTCGAAGGTCCGCGGCGCAACCTGGTCGATGATCTCTTCGCGAATGCCGATGTCGGCCAACACGATCTCGCCGCATCGCTCGCGGCCAGGCAGAAGCAGATGCCCAGGCTTCTTTCGCGCGAAGGTCACCGTGACGACCGCGCGAAAAGCCGAGCCGAGGACTTCGCCGCTGTCGTCGGAAACGCCCGAAGGCAGGTCGATCGCGACAACCGGCAGGTTCATCCCCGTCACGATGTCGACCGCACCCTTGGCGTCGCCGGAGAGCGGCTTCGACAGACCTGCGCCATAGATCGCGTCGACAACCAGCGAGCCAGCTTCCGCGGTGAAAGCCGAAAGCGGATGCCGCTCCAGTGTGCAGTCGGCCGCCGCAAGCGCGGCGTCGCTGCCTGTCCGCGGTTCGCCCGATGCCCACAGCGCCACGTCGACGCCTGCCTCGGCCAGCAAGCGCGCCACGACATAACCGTCGCCGCCATTGTTGCCGGGGCCGCATAGCACGTGGACCCTCATCGCGCCGGGATAGCGCGCCAGCACGATCGCCGCGACCGCCTCGCCGGCACGTTGCATCAATCCATAGCCGTCGAGCGGTCCGGCCGCGATTGCCAGCCGGTCTGCCTCGGCCATTTCGGCCGGCGATAGAAGTTCATTGCGCATGGGATTGCCGATCTTCATGCGATCAAGCATTGTCCAGTTTTCGGTTCGAAGCAAACTATCGCGACCGCGGCACTATCTTGCACATGCGGTCGCATCCGGGAGGGGTTTCTGCCTGCAAATTGCGCTGTCTGCCCATTTTTTGCGCAGACGTGAGGAGGAGCGATGTATAGGGTTTGGGCGTCCATGACGCATCCGATGCAGCGGATGACGCTATTTTGCATCCGGATGCGGCATGGGCTCGAAAACGCCCCTCGCCGCCTGCGCTCCTCAGGATTGGCACGGTTCGTGCTTGATGGAGGCGCAAGCGGGGCACACAACCCGTCTTCTTGGCAGTGGAGGCCACTTTTTACATGAAAAAGATCGAAGCGATCATCAAGCCATTCAAGCTGGACGAAGTGAAGGAAGCGCTTCAGGAGGCCGGACTGCAAGGCATCACCGTCACCGAAGCCAAGGGTTTCGGCCGCCAGAAGGGGCATACCGAGCTTTATCGCGGCGCCGAATATGTCGTCGACTTCCTGCCCAAGGTAAAGATCGAAGTGGTGCTCGGCGACGAGGCCGTGGAAGGCGCCATCGAGGCCATCCGCAAGGCGGCGCAGACCGGCCGCATCGGCGATGGAAAAATCTTCGTCTCCAACATAGAGGAAGTCGTGCGCATCCGTACCGGCGAGACCGGCATCGACGCCATCTGACCTTCAACCATTCCAGACGTCATCACACAGGGAAGAAATGACATGACGACAGCCAAAGACATCATGAAGCAGATCAAGGACAACGACGTGAAATTCGTCGACCTGCGCTTCACCGATCCGCGGGGCAAGCTGCAGCATGTGACGATGGATGTCGTCGAGGTCGAGGAAGACATGTTCGCCGACGGCGTCATGTTCGACGGCTCCTCGATCGCCGGCTGGAAGGCGATCAACGAGTCCGACATGGTGCTGATGCCGGACACGGATACCGTCCACATGGATCCGTTCTTCGCCCAGTCGACCATGGTCATCCTGTGCGACATCCTCGATCCGGTCTCGGGCGAGGCCTACAACCGCGATCCGCGCGGCACCGCCAAGAAGGCCGAGGCCTATATGAAGTCGGAGGGCATTGGCGACACCATCTATGTCGGCCCGGAAGCCGAGTTCTTCGTGTTCGACGACGTCAAGTATAAGGCCGACCCGTACAATACCGGTTTCCGCCTCGACTCGACCGAACTGCCCTCCAACGACGACACCGACTACGAGACCGGCAATCTTGGCCACCGTCCGCGCATCAAGGGCGGCTATTTCCCGGTGCCGCCGATCGATTCCTGCCAGGACATGCGTTCGGAAATGCTGACTGTGCTCGCCGAAATGGGCGTGCGGGTCGAAAAGCATCACCATGAGGTCGCCGCCGCCCAGCACGAGCTCGGCATCAAGTTCGACACGCTGGTGCGCAACGCCGACAAGATGCTGATCTACAAGTATGTCGTTCACCAGGTCGCCAACGCCTACGGCAAGACGGCCACCTTCATGCCGAAGCCGGTGTTCGGCGACAACGGCTCGGGCATGCATGTCCACCAGTCGATCTGGAAGGGCGGCAAGCCGACCTTCGCCGGCAACGAATACGCCGGCCTGTCGGAGAGCTGCCTCTATTATATCGGCGGCATCATCAAGCACGCCAAGGCGATCAACGCCTTCACCAACCCGCTCACCAATTCCTACAAGCGTCTGGTGCCGGGCTATGAGGCGCCGGTGCTGCTCGCCTATTCGGCGCGCAACCGTTCGGCTTCCTGCCGCATTCCGTTCGGCAACTCGCCGAAGTCGAAGCGCGTCGAGGTCCGCTTCCCCGATCCGGGCGCGAACCCCTATCTCGGCTTCGCCGCCATGCTGATGGCCGGCCTCGACGGCATCAAGAACAAGATCCACCCGGGACAGCCGATGGACAAGGATCTCTATGATCTGCCGCCGAAGGAGCTGAAGAAGATCCCGACCGTCTGCGGCTCGCTGCGCGAAGCGCTGCAGAGCCTCGACAAGGACCGCGGCTTCCTGAAGGCCGGCGGCGTCTTCGACGACGATCAGATCGACTCCTATATCGAGCTCAAGATGGCCGAGGTCATGCGCTTCGAAATGACCCCGCATCCGGTCGAGTACGACATGTACTATTCGGTCTAAGTTTCTGATCGGACGCTGAAATCAAGTCCCTGGAGGTAACCGCCTCCAGGGACTTTTCATTTTGGAAATAGGCTCAGGCGCCTCAGGGCAAAAAAGAACCCCGGCATTCGCCGGGGTTCTCGCATGGATAGGTGTCGGAGGGCTGACGCCTATCCCGCAAGCTCGTCGGGTCCGTGCAGCGTCCAGTCGGCGCGGCGCGCCAGGAACAGCAGGAAATAGATCGCGGCGGCGGCCATGATCGCCAGCGTCGCGATCAGGCTCGGGCGCCCGAAGGCGGCGTCGAGCCAGTTCTGATAGGCAACGTAGACCAGCGCCACGAAGGCGAGGATCGCCGGCACCGGGAAGAACGGCATGCGATAGTGGCCGCCCGAGGTGGTGCCGCTGCGACGGCCGGCGAAGACGGCGACGCACAGCAGCGCGTAGATCACAACCAGCGACGTGCCGCTGACCACGAGCAGCAGGTTGAGATCGATGAAGCAGGCGAGTGCGGCCAGCACCACCACCACGATGGTGGCAATCCATGGCGAGGCGTAAGTGCCGTGGACGGACGCGACCGCGCTGTTGATGGGCCCGAACCATGTCTTGTCGCGGCCGGAGCTGAACAAAAGCCGCGCCGCCTGCAGGATGATGGCGATGACGGCGTTGAAGATGGCCACCGCAATCGCCAGGCTGATCGCCACCGTCAGCCAATGGCCGCCGCGCGCCTCGAGGAAATATTCGATCTTCTGGGGTGCCGAGAGCAGGCCGACGAGATCCGGCGCGCCGAGCAGCACCGCGGTCAGAGGGATGAGCTCGGCGGCGACCGTGATCACCAGCGCCCAGAGCACCACCTTGCCGATGTTGCGCTTGGCGTCGTGGGTCTCCTCGCCGAAATAGGCGGCAGCGCCATAGCCATTATAGGCGAACAGCGAGACAGCGGTGGACGCCATGATGATGGCGGCTGAGGCCGGAACCAGCGTGTTGGTCGTTGCGTCGAGCAATTGCGGCGCGCTGAACAGGCTGGAAAGCGGTCTCTCGACATGGGTGAAACCAAGGCCGGTCAGGATCAGCAGCGCCAGCATCTCGATGCCGAGGAAGATGCCGGTGACGAAGGCGTTGAGCTTGATGCGCATGGCGGCGACCGCGCCGGCCAGGATGATCGTGACCACGCCCACCCATTGCGGGCTGAGATTGGGAATGAGGACGCCGAGATAGGTGCCGACGCCGAGCGCGATGACGGCGACGATGAGCACGATCGACACGAAGACCAGCACCAGCGTGACGAAGCCCCAGAAGCGCCCGAGCGTGCGGCCGATCATGGTGTATTCGCCGCCGGCCATCGGGTAGGCCGAGGAAAGCTCGGCATAGACGAAGGCCATGAACAGGCCGATGACCGCCGCGATCACGAAACTCAGGAACGAGCCGGTGCCGGCCAGCGCGATGACGCCCGGCACGATGATGAAGACGGATGATGCCGGCGTCACCGCCGATAGCACGATCATCAGCGTGCCCAGTGCGTTCAGCGCCCGGTCGAGACCCTTGGCGCCAGGCGCGGCCTTGTCGGCGGCCGCGGTAGTGGCTTCGTTTGTGGACATCGTCCTCCCCTTTTTTTAATTGGATAAAAATTACTATCCGTAGCGGAAGCTATCTGTGTCCACACATAGCGTCAACAAATATGCGATATGCCGGCTTGCAAAAATCAACAGGCCAGTTTTTATTGAATCATATTCAGGGAAATGAAATGGGCAGACCCAAGACACAGACCGATCGCCGCCTGACGCTGGTCGCGGCAGCAGAATCGATGATAGCCAAACGCGGCCTCGCCGGCGTCACCTTGCGCGACGTCGCCAACGAGGCCGGCATGAGCTCGAGCGCCCTGCTCTATTACTATCCCGGCCTCAAGGAGCTTCTGGACGACGTGCAGACGAAGGCGGTCGAGCGCTTCTGCACGCAGCGCGCCGCAGCGGTCGCGGCAATCGTCGATCCCCGGCTGCGCCTGAAAACGATGCTCGACAGCGGCCTGCCGACCGATCCGGACGACCAGCTTTGCCGGCTTCTGCTGGAGCTCGGCGCCTATTCGCGCTCGGACGCCAGCTACGCCGCCCGACATATCACGCTGTTCGAGCGCCAGGTGGCGATCTATGTCGGCATCCTCGAGGCGGGTGCTGCCACCGGCGTCTTCAAGCTGAAAGCGGCGAGCGAAGTCATCGCCCGCGGTCTCGTCGTCCTGGAGGACGGGCTCGGCCTCCACCTCGTCAATGTCGTGCCGGCTGTCGACCACGCCTCGGCGATGGCGATCCTCACCGGTTACGCCGAACTCGCGACCGGCTGCAGCCTTCGCTGAGCCGGCTTTCATCAACGGAGCATTTCTCAGCCATGGATCAACGAATGGAACCGACCACCACGCCGGCCGGCAAGACGCGCGCCCGCGGCCTCGGGATTCCGCTGTCGGGCACGCCGGGACCTGCCAATGCCATCACCGATGTCGATGGCGTGCTCGTAGGCTATTCGACGCTGATCAAAGGTGAAGGCAAGCTCAGCCTCGGGCATGGGCCGGTCCGCACCGGTGTCACCGCTATCCTGCCGCTCGGCCGCGATGGCATCGGTGCGGCTCTGGCTGCCGGCTATCATTCGTTCAACGGCAATGGCGAGATGACCGGCGCTTCATGGCTGGAAGAGGCCGGCAGCCTCTCCATGCCGATCCTGATCACCAACACGCATGCGGTCGGCCCCTGCCATCGCGGCGTCATCGACTGGGTGGCACGCAACAAGCCCGAGGTGGCCAACCAATGGCTGCTGCCGGTGGTGGCCGAAACCTGGGACGGCTATCTCAGCGACATCAACGGCTCGCATGTCACCGTCGACCACGCGATCGAGGCGATCGAGAACGCGGCCGCAGGCGCCATCGAGGAAGGATCGGTCGGCGGCGGCACTGGCATGAACTGCTACGCGTTCAAGGGCGGCTCCGGCAGCGCTTCGCGGATCGTCGATTATGGCCACCGCGCCTACACGGTCGGCGTCTTCCTGCAGGCCAATTTCGGCTCGCGCCAGGAGATCAGCATCGCCGGCGTTCCGCTTGGGCACGAGCTTGCCGCCGACAATCCGATGGAAGCCTATTTCAGCGGCAGACCGACGGGCGCCGGCTCCTGCATCGGCATCGTCGCCACCGACGCGCCGCTGCTGCCTGGGCAGTGCAAGGCGCTGGCGCGGCGGGTACCGCTCGGGCTGGCGCGCACCGGCACTGCCGGCTCGCATTTTTCCGGCGACATCTTCCTCGCTTTGTCGACCGCGAACCCGGATGCGCTCAACGGCCGCTTTCCCAAGGGCGCTCCAGGCGAGGAGAGCTACAGTCACATGGATTTCATCCCCTGGGGCCGCATGGACGATTTCTACACGGCCGTGGTGCAGGCGACAGAGGAGGCGGTGCTCAACGCGCTGGTCGCCAACTCCGATATGGTCGGCCGCGACGGCAACCGCACGCCTGCCCTGCCGCATGCCAAGGTGGTGGCGGCGCTCAAATCGCGTGGTGTGATTGCCGGCTGACGGCAGCGGGCGGAGCTCTCTCGCCGGCAATTACCATGCAAAAGGCCCTCGGCGGAGAACGCCGGGGGCCTTTCACTATTGAATCCCATCTGGCGCAGACGAGGCCCGCGCAACGAGAAATCAGGCGGCAGCCGAAACGGCTGCGGTCGAAACCTCGGAGATCGTCTTCAGGACCTGCGAGGCGATCTGGTAGGGGTCGCCCTGCGAGTTCGGGCGACGGTCTTCCAGATAGCCCTTGTAGTCGTTCTTGACGAAGGAGTGCGGCACGCGGATCGAAGCGCCGCGGTCGGCGACGCCGTAGCTGAACTTGTTCCACGGCGCGGTCTCGTGCTTGCCGGTCAGACGCTTGTCGTTGTCCGGGCCGTAGACGGCGATGTGATCCATCAGGTTCTTGTCGAACTGCGCCATCAGCGCCTCGAAATAGGCCTTGCCGCCGACTTCGCGCATGTAGGTGGTGGAGAAGTTGCAGTGCATGCCCGAACCGTTCCAGTCCGTGTCGCCGAGCGGCTTGCAGTGGAACTCGATGTCGATGCCGTATTGCTCGGTCAGGCGCAGCAGCAGGTAGCGGGCCATCCACATCTGGTCGGCGGCCTTCTTGGAGCCCTTGCCGAAGATCTGGAATTCCCACTGGCCCTTCGCCACTTCGGCGTTGATGCCTTCATGATTGATGCCGGCGGCGAGGCAGAGGTCGAGATGCTCCTCGACGATCTTGCGAGCGACATCGCCGACATTCTTGTAGCCGACGCCGGTGTAATACGGGCCCTGCGGCGCCGGGTAGCCGCTCTCAGGGAAGCCGAGCGGACGGCCGTCCTTGTAGAAGAAATACTCCTGCTCGAAGCCGAACCAGGCGCCCTCGTCGTCGAGGATGGTGGCGCGCTTGTTGGAGACATGCGGCGTCACGCCATCGGGCATCATGACTTCGCACATGACCAGCACGCCATTGGTGCGGGCCGGATCCGGGTAGACCGCGACAGGCTTCAGCACGCAGTCGGAGCTGTGGCCCTCGGCCTGGTTGGTGGACGAGCCATCGAAGCCCCACAGCGGCAGCTGCTCCAGCGTCGGGAACTCGGCGAACTCCTTGATCTGGGTCTTGCCGCGCAGGCTGGGGGTCGGGACGTATCCGTCGAGCCAGATATACTCGAGCTTGTATTTGGTCATTCCAGTGCCTCTCGTTGCTTGGGCGCCGCAAGTGGGCGGCGTCAACGCATGGCCGGGCTTGCCGGCCTGCCGATGGTTAAAAAGCAATTCGTATGCCATTCCGCCTTCGGCGGGTGCGGCAAAATGGTCATTGCAAGGCGTTGATTTTGCTCAGCCGTCTCAACACTGCGCCCGGATCGCTCAATCGATATTTCTGCACAAATATTTGGCAAATAATGATCTTTTTGTAGTCATATTGCCTAAATGAATCGCATGACCTATCTTGCCTGGTAAGTTGAATCGGCAAGTCCCTGGACAAGCAAGGAGGTCGCCAATGCAAGTCATGCAATCGCGCCCGTCAGCAAAAATCCTGATGTTCCCGCTGGCAGGGCGGAAGTCTGCCTCAAATTTAGGCGCCAAGGCCAAATTCGCGGCAGAGCTTGCAACGCTTCGCGGCGAGCATGCCGATTTCGACGGCTGGTACCACGAAGCGGCCGTCGAGGAAGAAAATCAGCGCAAGAGTTGATCCGCCTCTTTGAGTTCCATGAACGGAAAAGCCCGGCGCGATCGCTCGCGCCGGGCTTTCTGTTTGAGCGGATTGACTGATATCAGTCCTTGGCGTTCAGGTCGGTGCCGAGCGTATCCCTGACGAAGATCAAGCCGATGATGAGCGACATCGCCGCGATGATCACCGGGTACCAGAGACCGTAATAGATATCACCCTTATAGGCGCTCAGTGCGAACACCGTCGCCGGCAGCAGACCGCCGAACCAGCCGTTGCCGATATGGTAAGGCAGCGACATGCCGGTGTAGCGGATGCGGGTCGGGAACATCTCGACCAGGATCGCGGCGATCGGCCCGTAGACCATGGTGACGAACAGCACCAGGATGAACAGGATGCCGATCGTCACCGGCCAGTTGATGGCAGCCGGATCGGCGGTCATGGCGAAGGCGCCGCCGGCCGGGATGTTGTAGACGGTGACTTCCGGCGCGCCGGCTACCTCGTCCTTGGTCAAGAGCTTGTCGGCGATCGCCTTGTCGACCGGAACCGTGGTCTTCTCGCCGCCACGGATGGCCGCGGCGTCGAGCTTCAGTTCGGGATTGGCCGCGATAAAGGCGTCGAGCTTCTGGTCCGGCACCTTGGCCGCGGCGCGCTTCAGCGGATAGCCGCCGTCCCGCAGCGACATGTTCACCGCCTTCTGGAAGGCCGCCTCCTTGGCCTTGGCCTGATCGCCGGCGGCGACGGCGTCGTAGGAGTCGACCGTCTCGTTGCCGATCTTGACCGTGGCAGCCGTGCCAGGTGCTGCCGTGGTCACCACGTCATACGGCACCGAGTTCTTGGTCAGGAACGAAGTCGCGATATCGCAGGATGTCGTGAACTTCGCCGTGCCGACCGGGTTGAACTGGAACTTGCAGTCGCCGGGCGCAGCCGTCACCGTCGCGCGGGTGTTCTGCTGCGCGGTGGCCAGAGCCGGGTTGGCAGCCCAGGTCAGCGCCTTGAACAGCGGGAAGGTGCACACGATGCCCAAAGCAAGGCCGGCCATGATGATCGGCTTGCGGCCGATCTTGTCGGACAGCCAGCCGAACACGACGAAGAAGATAGAACCGATCGCCAGCGCAATCGCGATCATGATGTTGACCGACTGCGCTTCGACCTTCAGCACGTTGGTGAGGAAGAAAAGCGCATAGAACTGACCATTGTACCAGATCACGGCCTGGCCGGCGGTGAGGCCAAGCAGCGCCAGCAGCGCGATCTTGGCGTTCTTCCACTGGCCGAAGGCTTCCGACAGCGGCGCCTTGGATCCCTTTCCCTCATCCTTCATGCGCTGGAAGGTCGGCGACTCCGAGAGCGACAGCCGGATCCAGATCGAGACGGCGAGCAGCGCGAAAGAAACGATGAAGGGAATGCGCCAGCCCCAGGCGGCATAAGTTTCCTTGCTGAGCGAGCCCTGTACGATCAGGATGATGATCAGCGACAGGAACAGGCCGAGCGTCGCCGTGGTCTGGATCCAGGACGTGTAGTAGCCGCGGCGGTCGTCCGGCGCATGTTCGGCGACATAGGTCGCGGCGCCGCCATATTCGCCGCCGAGCGCCAGGCCCTGCAGCATGCGCAGCCCGATCAGGATCACCGGTGCCGCAATGCCCCAACTGGCGTAGCCGGGCAGCAGGCCGACCAGGAAGGTCGACAGGCCCATGATCGTCATGGTGACGAGGAAGGTGTATTTGCGGCCGACGAGATCGCCGATGCGGCCGAACACCAGCGCGCCGAACGGACGCACGAGGAAGCCTGCGGCAAAAGCCAGCAGCGCGAAGATGTTGCGCGTCGCTTCCGGGATCGCCGGACTGAAGAAGGTCGAGCCGATGAAGGCGGCGAGCGAGCCGTAAAGATAGAAATCATACCACTCGAAAACGGTGCCGAGCGAGGAAGCGAAGATGACCTTCTTCTCCTCCCGCGTCATGCCGCGGCTGGTTCTGCCGGCGGTCGATGCCATTGCCATTGATAAATCCTCCCGTGAGATCCCGTCTGTCCTCGGTGGCTGCGCGCCACCGTCCTCCGAACGCGGACTCAAAACGCAGCCAACGAAGCAAAAAATGACAGAAAGGGCGGGCCAAAGGCACCGCGACAATGGGATTATGACTTTGGTATTAGGTGCGCTGCGAAAGCGATGCCGCGCGTGGAGTGTCTCGGCTGTGGGGAGCGCCGATCCACTCCAGGTTTTTGTTTTACGCAATTCCGGACGGAAGGCCACGAAGGCGCCGGGCCCAACCGCTGCGCACTTTTCCTGGCATTGCTCTAGCCTTGCAGCGCCTCGAGCAGGCTGACCGCCGCCATCATGTCGCGCTTGCGGGCCGAGCGGCGCGCCAGGGCCTCCGCATCCTGGCCCCAATGCTCGATCTGCCAGTCCTCGTCGACATGGGCAGCAAGCCAAGCTTCCTCGCCGTCGAGCTCGCCGAAATCGACGGCCAGCGCCAGCAGCGCCGAACCGGTCAGGGACGTCATGACGTGGATGGCAGCCAGCCGCATCGGCTCGGCACGCTGGCCAAGATGCGCGCCGAGGATGGCAATCGCCTCGCGCGGCTGTTCGACATGGATGACGCCTTCGGCAAGGTTGAAGCGTGCGCCAAGGCTGCCCCGCGCCCAGTCGAGCACCGGGTCCCAGAGCTTGTTCTGGCGATCGACCAGCCCTGGTGGACCGTCCGCCCGGTAGCACAAAAGATCGGACGAGGCGAAGCGCAGCACATCCTCCAGCACTGCCTGCGGATCGGAGGCGACGCCGTCGATGGCCGTGTTGACGAGCCGCATGACAGGCATCGTCACGGGATCGATGACCTCGGTCTGCGCGCTGAATTCATCGGCCACGAGCGCGGCTGCCTTTTCGGTCGGGAGCACCATCACGGCTTTGCCAGGCGTGCGCACCGACCGGCCGTCCAGATGAACGGCAAAACCATTCTCGGCGGGAGCCACCGAAACGGCCTTGTAGAAACGCTTCGGCAATGGCGTCTTCATCTGGATCTGGGCGCGGCGCACCGGATCGGGATCGGACAGCAGCTTTCCGGCTTCGAGGTCTTCGAGGATGTCGCGCATGCCGAACTCCTTAAAACAATTCCAGGAAAAGTGTGAGCGGTTTTCCATCCGGAATTGCGTCAAAGCAAAGAGATAGACAGCTAGCCGTCCGGCGGGCTGTCTACGGTGCGGGCTGCCTGCGCGCCGGGCGGTTGACGATGATCAATCCCGCGGCGATCAGGCCGAGCGCCAGGATTATCCTGACCGTCGGCGGCTCGCCCAACAACACCGCGCCGCACAGGACGCCGAACACCGGCGACAGGAAGGCGAAGCTCGACAGACCGGCGGCCGGATAGCGCGTGAGCAGCCAGAACCACAACACATAGGTGAAGGCGACGATATAAAAAGACTGGAACAGCAGCGCCAGCGTCGGTAAGGCGGCAACCGCGCGGATCGGCGGGCCGGCGAAGGGCATCACCAGCAGGCCGACGACAGTTGCACCCGCAAGCTGATAGAGCAGAAGCTTTTCGGCGTTGGTTTCCACCAGTTTCGACCGCTTTATGGAGATACTGGTCGCCGCCCAGAGAATGCCCGAGCCGAGACTGGGCAGATCACCCGTCAGCGTCGCGTCGCGGCCGGCTCCGATACCGTCGGAGAAAACCGCCGCCAGGCCGCAGAAAGCGAGAACAAGCCCTCCGAGCTTGCGCGCGTTGATGCGCTCACCAAGCAGGAAATGGCCGCCGATCAGCACCCAGAACGGCATGGTGTTGACCAACAGCGTGTTGCGGGCAACGGTCGTGTGCTCGAGCCCGATATAAAGGCACAGGAACTCAACACCGAAGAGCGCGCCGACGACGATGCCGGCAACCAGCGTCTCGTCCCTTTCGAACAGCTTGATGCCGCGCAGCCGGCACCAGCCAAGCACACAGGCTCCCCCGATGAGCGAACGCGCGATCGAGACGAAGACAGGGTCGTAACCTGCATAGGAGATCTTGGCGGCGACGTAGTTCAGGCCCCAGGAAAAGGTCAGCCCGACCATGATGGCAGCCGCGGCCATGTCGACTGCATCGCGACGGTCCAGTGCCGAGGCGATAGCCAAGTCAGTCCTCCGCGCTGGCGTCGTCGAAGCCGATCAGGTTCCAGCTCTGCCGCATATGCGGCGACAGCGGCGCCGTGACGTCGATGACGCCCTGGTCCGGGTGCGGGATGATAATGCGGCGCGCGTGCAGGTGCAGGCGGTTTTGAATGCCACCCGGAAAATCCCAGTTGGTATCGGCCTCGAAATATTTGGGGTCGCCGATGATCGGGCAACCTATGTAGGCGGCGTGAACGCGCAACTGGTGGGTGCGGCCGGTATAGGGCTCCATCTCCAGCCAGGTCATCGTCTGCGCTGCCTGCTCGATGACACGATAGTAGGAGACGGCGTGGTCGGCGCCCTTCTCGCCATGCGCGGCCACGCGTACGCGGTCGCCATCCTCCGTCGGCTCCTTGATCAGCCAGGTCGAGATCTTGTCCTCGCGCTTGGGCGGCACGCCCTTGACCAGCGCCCAATAGGTCTTCTTGGTCTCGCGCGCCCGGAACGCTTCCGAAAGCTTCATCGCGGCAAGACGGGTGCGGGCAACGACCAGCACCCCGGACGTGTCGCGGTCGAGACGGTGGACAAGCCGCGGTTTCTCGCCCTTCTGGTTGCGCCAGGCCTCCAGCATGTCGTCGACATTGCGGGTGACGCCGGAGCCGCCCTGCACGGCCAGGCCGGCCGGCTTGTTGAAGACGAAGACTTTCGGGTCCTCGTGCAACAGCATCTTGGCGAGCACGTCGGCATCGCCCTGGTTGCGGATCGAGTGGCCGGTGAGAGGTGCATCGCCCTTCTTGTCGACGTCGAGCGGCGGAACGCGGACGGACTGGCCGGGTTCGACGCGCGTGTCGGCCTTCACCCGGCCGCCATCGACGCGGATCTGGCCGGACCGAAGCAGTTTCTGCAGGTGGCCGAAGCCGAGGCCCGGATAATGGACCTTGAACCAGCGGTCGAGCCGCATGCCCGCCTCGCCGGCCTCAACCGTGATCTGTTCAACACCTGCCATGGATACGCTTTTCCGTTTGAAAGCGGCGCCATAGCACTAAGGCGAGCGTGTTGCGAGCCAAAGACCCAAGAAAGCCTGACGATTACCCCAATCGTCGCGCTACTCGCTCAGTTGCCGGAAGATGGCGGCGGCACGGCGCAGATCGTCGAGCGCGTCAGGAACCGTTTCTCGCGGCCGTTGTCGAGCGAGAACATGCCGCCCCTGCCCTTCACCACATCGATGATCAGGTCGGTGTGCTTCCACGCCTCGAATTGCGAGGCGCTGATATAGACCGGCGTGTCGCCGATCTCGCCGAGCCGCACATCATTGTCGCCGATCATGAACTCTGCGCGTGGATAGCACATTGGCGACGAGCCATCGCAGCAACCGCCGGACTGGTGGAACAGAACCGGGCCGTGATCGGCGATGATCTCGGCCAACAGCGCCTCGGCCTCCGGCGTGGCCGACACTTTGCCCAACGAAGCGTTGTCCATAGAATCCTCCTCCGAATGACGGGAGAGCGCGGGTGAGCCGCGCCCTCCCTTCGCCCTGGGAGGATCAGAAGAAGCCGAGCTTCTTGGGGCTGTAGCTGACCAGCATGTTCTTGGTCTGCTGGTAGTGGTCGAGCATCATCTTGTGCGTCTCGCGGCCGATGCCGGACTGCTTGTAGCCACCGAAGGCGGCATGCGCCGGATAGGCATGATAGCAGTTGGTCCACACGCGTCCGGCCTGGATGGCGCGGCCGAAGCGGTAGCAGCGGTTCGCGTCGCGGCTCCAGATGCCGGCGCCCAGTCCGTAGAGCGTGTCGTTGGCGATCGACAGCGCCTCGTCATCGTCCTTGAAGGTCGTCACGGACACGACGGGGCCAAAGATCTCCTCCTGGAAGATGCGCATCTTGTTGTTGCCCTTGAACACGGTCGGCTTGACGTAGTAGCCACCGGCAAGATCGCCAGGCAGATGGGCTTGCTCGCCGCCTGTCAGCACTTCGGCGCCTTCCTGGCGGCCGATGTCGAAGTAGGACAGGATCTTTTCCAGCTGCTCGCTCGATGCCTGCGCGCCGATCATGGTGGCGGGATCGAGCGGATCGCCCTGGACGATCGCCTCGACGCGCTTCAGCGCGCGCTCGATGAACTTGTCGTAGATCTTCTCATGCACCAGCGCGCGGCTCGGGCATGTGCAGACCTCGCCCTGGTTGAGCGCGAACATGACGAAGCCCTCGATCGCCTTATCGAAGAAATCGTCGTCTTCCGCCGTCACGTCCTGGAAGAAGATGTTGGGCGACTTGCCGCCAAGTTCGAGCGTCACCGGAATGAGGTTCTGGCTGGCATATTGCGAGATCAGCCGGCCCGTCGTGGTCTCCCCGGTGAAGGCGATCTTGGCGATGCGGTTCGACGAAGCGAGCGGCTTGCCGGCCTCCAGGCCGAAGCCGTTGACGATGTTGAGCACGCCTTCGGGCAGAAGGTCGCCGATCAGGTCGGCCCACAGCATGATCGTCGCCGGTGTCTGCTCGGCGGGTTTCAGCACCACGCAGTTGCCGGCGGCAAGCGCCGGCGCCAGCTTCCACACCGCCATCAGCAGCGGGAAGTTCCACGGGATGATCTGGCCGACGACGCCGAGCGGCTCGTGGAAGTGGTAGGCGACGGTGTCGTGGTCGATCTCGGAGATCGAGCCCTCCTGGCTGCGCAGCACACCGGCGAAATAGCGGAAATGGTCGATGGCTAAGGGAAGGTCCGCCGCGGTCGTCTCGCGGATCGGCTTGCCGTTGTCCCAGGTCTCGGCGAGCGCCAGCAGGTCGAGGTTGTCCTCCATCCGGTCGGCGATGCGGTTGAGGATCAGCGCGCGGGCCGCTGGACTGGTCTTGCCCCAGGCATCCTTGGCCTTGTGCGCAGCATCGAGCGCCGCCTCGACGTCCGTTGCATCCGAGCGGGCGATCTCGCCCAGCGGGCGACCGGTGACCGGCGAGATGTTTTCGAAATATCTGCCGGCGTGCGGCGCCATCCACTTGCCGCCGATAAAGTTGTCGTAGCGCTTGGCGAAAGGAACCTTGGCCGTACGCGAAAATTCCACCTTGTTCATCACTTCCTCCCAAAGAAGCACGCCGCGGGATGCGGCGCGTCAGGAGGAAAGGGTCGCGGATAGTCTTCGGTTTGTCAGCCCATGGTGGGGCGATCATGGCCGCCAAGTGTCGCAGAACTGCGACAGGTCATTTCACTTAAATGAAAGGTCAGGTCCGGGAAATCAATGCGGGCGCCGGATGGCGAAACGTGCGAGCTTGCGATGCAGTGTCGCGCGCGAAATGCCGAGGTTTTGGGCCGCCGCCGAGACATTGCCGCCGGCGCGCGCCAGTGCCCGCTGCAGCACGCTGCGCTCCGCGTCGTCGAGGTCTTCGGCACCCTTCGCAGGATCGCCAAGGACATCGGCAGCCAGCAATCCCTTGGCCAGCGTTTCGCGCGTTATGCCGAGCGCCAGGCGCGCGGAGCGCGTGGCACCGATCACCAGATCATCCGAGTCGACAGCGATCAGCGCGCCCGTGCTGCGCTCGCCAAGCGGCGCAAGCAGGATGCGGGCATTCGCGAACGCCAGCCGGAAATTCTCCGCCTCGATCCGGCGGGCGGCATCGCCGACCGCAATGGCGATGAGCTGGACGAAGCCTTCGGTAAGGTCCGAGCGGCAGGACGACACGTCGAGCGCGGCCGCCAGATTGCCTTCGTGGTCGTAGACCGGCGCCGTGGTGCAGCTGAGCAGCGTGTTGCGCGAAAAGAAGTGCTGGTCGCGGTGGATGGTCAGTGCCCGTTGGTCGGCAATGCAGGTGCCGATCCCATTGGTGCCCTCGCTCTCCTCGCTCCAGACCGTGCCGGTCCATAGACCCCATTCATCGAATGTTTCATCGTCGGCAACCGCCCCCCTGCGCTCGAGCGGGATGCCGTCGCGGTCTGCCATCATCACGCAGCAGCCGACACCGCCGACGGCGAGGTACAGTCGATTGAGGCTCCCTTCGGCGGCGCGGACGAGTTGTTCGGTGCGCTGCCTCGCAAGCCGCAGTTCGCCTTCAGTCAATCGCCTGGGTGCCTTCCGTTCGGCCGGGTCGAGACCGTGTAGCTGGAGTGATCGTCGCCAGGAGGCGATCAGCGCCGAATGGGCCGCATCGCTCTTAGCGATCGATGCCTCGATAAAATCCGCATGACCGGCTGCTTGCAGTCCGCCCAACGCTATCCTCCCGGCGAGCAGAACCTCCCTCTGCTCCGTCGTCATATTCGCCAGAACATTTCCGACGCCACAGCTGCCCGGCCCTTTTATAGAACCGCTGGCCGCAACAGGTATTTGATTTGGCGCAATCCCGGTCGAAACCGCCCGGCATTTCCTATTACTGGCCTGGACTTTCTAAAGATCGTCGCTCGTTGGCGCCATACGACGTTGGTTCAAGAGCAGATTGGCGGTTCGGCCGATGTGCCGGCCGAACCAGGGCGAGGCGCCAAGTCAGTTGGCGGCCGCCTTCGGCTTGGACGAGCCGATCATCTTCCAGTTCTTGTAGAAGACGGAATTGATGCGCTCCACACTGACCGATACGATGGCGAGAAGCCCCGCGATCAGCTTCGGGAACGGAGACGGGCGGATGATGTCGACGAAGACGCAGTAGCGGCGGCCGTCATATTCGTTGACCGAGCGGTGGAACAGCGTGTCGTCGAAGATGAACAGCGGGTTGTCGTACCAGTAGTTCTTCTTGCTGCCGCACTGAACGAAGATTTCCGCCTGCACCGGAATCAGATTGTAGAGGATGCGCAGGCTGAGCCGCAGCGGACCGAAATGCCAGGACGTGGATTCGCGCTTGCTGAAAACGGATACCGCGATCGTCTTGATGTATTTGTAGTCCTTGTTGAATTCGGGAACGTTGTCGATCTTGTGCTTGCCGTACCACTGGTAGACATACATGCCGCGCCGGCCGGCGCCGAAATTGGCGTCGATGTCTGCGATGATCTCGTCCTTGCGGGCCTTGAAGACGCCCAGCACCTCGTTGATCTCGCGCTGATAGTCCTCGGGGAACTGCTCGGGCTTCCAGACACCGGGGTTGCGGTAGCAGAGAAGGTCGACGATCAGGTTGAATGGCGACAACAGCCAGGTGAACAGGCCATTGCCGAGGAAGTAGCGCTCGAACAGATTCAGGTTCTTCTGGTCGTTGCGCATGACATCGATCAGGCCGCAGACGACCCAGATCGTCGCCAGGATCGGGATGAAGTAGAAGGCGAGCGCGAGAACCACGACCGCGATGGCGGCCTTGCGGAGCGACTTGACGGTTTTCTTTTTCATTGTCATTCGCGCGGGAGCGCGATCCTGTTCCATGAGACAAAATCACGGCGACCCCCGCCAGCCGTGCGTCTTGATAAGATTTTTTGTTTCCCGGCACAATGCCGCCGCACGTGGTCCGCCACGGCGGCCGACCATTGGGCTGCACAACTCAGCTGTTCCGTTCGCTGCGCAGCTTTGCCCAGTATTCCAGCCGCTTGCGGATGTCGCGCTCGAAACCGCGTTCCGGCGGATCGTAGAAAGTGCGCCGACCCATCTTTTCCGGAAAATAGTCCTGGCCCGAAAACGCGTCCGGCTCGTCATGGTCGTAGCGATAGCCGGCGCCGTAATCCTCCTGCTTCATCAGCTTGGTGGGCGCGTTGAGGATGTGCTTGGGCGGCAGCAGCGAGCCGAACTCCTTGGCGGCCGCGGTCGCGGCCTTGAAGGCGTTGTAGACGGCGTTGGATTTCGGCGCGGTGGCCAGATAGACGGCGGCCTGGGCGAAGGCGAGCTCGCCTTCGGGAGAACCCAGATAGTCATAGGCGTCCTTGGCTGCATTGGCGACTACAAGCGCTTGCGGATCGGCGAGCCCGATATCCTCCACCGCCATGCGCACGAGCCGGCGGCCGAGGTAGAGCGGGTCCTCGCCGGCATCGAACATGCGGGCAAGATAGTAGAGCGCGGCATCCGGATCGGAGCCGCGCACCGATTTATGCAGCGCCGAGATCAGATTGTAATGGCCGTCCTGGCCCTTGTCGTAGATCGGGGCGCGGCGCTGGATGACGCGCTGCAGGCCCTCCGGGCCGAACACTTCGCCTTTCTTGGCGGCGCGCCAGACTTCCTCGGCCAGCGTTAGCGAGGCGCGGCCGTCGCCGTCAGCCATGCGGATGAGCATGGCACGCGCTTCGTCATCGAGCGGCAGCGCCCTGCCCTCGGTTTCTTCCGCCCGCGCCAGAAGCTTGGCGATGCTTTCCTCGCCCAGCGAACGGAACACCAGCACACGCGCGCGCGACAGAAGCGCTGCGTTCAGCTCGAAGGACGGGTTCTCCGTCGTGGCGCCCACCAGCACCACCGTGCCGTCTTCCATCACCGGGAGGAAACCGTCCTGCTGGGCGCGGTTGAAGCGATGGATCTCGTCGACGAAGAGCAGCGTCTGGCGGCCGTTGGAGCGCCTCAGCTTCGCCGCCTCGAAGACTTTCTTGAGGTCCGCGACGCCGGAAAACACGGCCGAGATCTGCTCGAAGGCAAGATTGGTCTCACCGGCCAGCAGCCGCGCCACGGTCGTCTTGCCAGTGCCGGGCGGACCCCAGAAGATCATCGAGCCGAGCGAACCGGAATCGATCAGCCTGGTCAGCGCGCCGTCGGGGCCAGTCAGATGCTCCTGGCCGACGACCTCGCCGAGGTTTTTGGGGCGCAATCGGTCGGCAAGCGGCCGTCCAGGTGGCGCTTTCTCCGGTTCATCGGAACTGAACAGATCGGCCATTCATGTCTTCAAGGCTAGAGGACGATCCCTTGGATCGCCTCAATAACGCAATACCTGACGCAGTATCTGCCCGCCACGCTCGACGGTAAAGCGCCACCAGCGCGTGTCCTGCTGGGCAACCTGTGCCAGCGTCGCCGCGGTGTCGATGGTGGTGCCGTTCACCTCGCGCACGATATCGCCGGGCTGGAAGCCGAAATCGGCAGCCGGCGAATCGCGGCTGATATCGATGACGGTGACGCCCTTGAGATCGGTGCGCAGGCCAAGCCTCTGGGCAAGCCTGGGCGACAGTTCCGCGACCTTGGCGCCGGAAAAGGGACTGCGGCCACGCAAGGTCACTTCACTGGGCTTGGCGCCTTCCGGCGCGCGCTCCAGTGGGATTTCCAACGTCGCCTGCTGCCCCTTGCTCAGCACGGCGAAGGTCGCCTTGGTACCGATCGACAGCGTCGCCATGCGGTAGTCGAGGGCCTCGATGCTTTCGACCGGCGTGTTGTTGAGCGATAGGATGACATCGCCCGCCTTGAGCCCCGCCTTGCCCGCCGGCCCCGTGGCGTCAACCGACGACACCAGGGCGCCGGTCGGCTTCTCCATGCCGAGCGATTCGGCGATCTGCGGCGTCACCATCTCGAATTCGGCGCCGATATAGGGACGCTCGAAGAAATCGAGGCCGGCCTTGGCGGCGTCGGCGAAGGCGCGGACCATGTTCGAGGGAATGGCGAAGCCGATGCCGATCGAGCCACCGCTGCGGCTGTAGATCGCCGTGTTGATGCCGACCAGTTGGCCGCCCATGTTGATAAGGGCGCCGCCCGAGTTGCCGGGATTGATGGCGGCATCGGTCTGGATGAAATAGCCCGAATCCGAGACGCCGATATGGCTGCGGGCAAGCGCCGAGACGATGCCGCTGGTGGTGGTCTGGCCGACGCCGAACGGGTTGCCGATGGCGAGCACCAGGTCGCCGACCTCAAGCGCGTCGGAATCGCCGATGGCGATCACCGGGAACGGCTTGTCGGCCGAGATCTTGAGCACGGCGAGATCGAGCGTCTCGTCCTTGAGCATGACCTTGGAGGTGAACTCGCGTCCGTCCGCGGTTGCAACCTTCACCTCGTCGGCGTCCTTGATGACGTGGAAGTTGGTGACGATCACACCGCTCGGATCGACCAGCACGCCGGAGCCCAGCGAGGACTGCGCGCGCGGCTGGGCGCGGCCGAAGAATTCCTCGAAGAAGGGATCGCCCTCGAAGGGCGAGGTCACCTTGGCGGTCTGCGAGGCATAGACATTGACGACGGCCGGGGCCGTCTGCTTGACCAGCGGCGCGAATGAGAGCTGCACTTGCTCGCGGCCGAACGGCACGCGCTTGTCCGGGCTGGACGTGCCGTTCTCGCCTTCGACGCCATGCAAGAGATCGGTCAGCACGTCGGAAAGACCCGGATCGGCCGGCTTGGCGGCGTCCTCGGCAAAAGCCTGTCTTGTGGCCGGTGCCGCGGCGAAGACGGCCAGGGCGGCAACAAGAAACAGTCGTTTGAGCTGCATTTTCGAATCCCTCCAGATCGGGCGCCATTGTCTCGACGATTGTGCAGAATGAAAGGCTAATGCACATAATTGCGACACTTGTCGCGCAAAAGCGTGAAGCTGGAAGTGAAATTCCACGCGCCCGGCTCAAACCTCTTCCAAATGCAAAAGGGGCCCGTAGGCCCCTTGAAGTCATTGATGAAAACGCTGGCCTCAGGCGGCAGCGGCTTCCTCATTGGCGCCTTCAGCCTCGAGACGGGCGCGGTCGCCGGCGCCCTTGGCCGAGGTGTCGCGATCGACGAATTCGATGACCGCCATGGCGGCGTTGTCGCCTTTGCGGAAGCCCGCCTTCATGATGCGCAGGTAGCCGCCGTTGCGGGTGGCGTAGCGCGGAGCGAGGGTCTCGAACAGGCGCTTGACGACGCCTTCATTACCGATCTGCGCGATCACCTGGCGGCGGGCGTGCAGATCGCCGCGCTTGCCGAGCGTCACCAGCTTCTCGACGATCGGACGCAGGTCCTTTGCCTTCGGCAGGGTGGTGACGATCTGCTCGTGCTCGATCAGAGACACGGCGAGGTTGGCGAACATCGACTTGCGGTGGCTGATGCTGCGGGCGAAACGACGGCCTTTGAAACCGTGGCGCATGGCTCTTTTCCTTCTTCAGTTGTTCGAGAGGCCACGGCCTCTGATGGTTTTCCGCATGACCGTCGGATCGAGCGGCTCTCGCCGCCGATCCTTGGAATTCATGCTCAATATTGGTCTTCGTAACGCTTGGCGAGGTCTTCGATGTTTTCCGGCGGCCAGTCCGGCACTTCCATGCCGAGGTGCAGGCCCATGGCCGCCAGCACTTCCTTGATCTCGTTCAGCGACTTGCGGCCGAAGTTCGGGGTGCGCAGCATCTCGGCTTCGGTCTTCTGGATCAGGTCGCCGATATAGACGATGTTGTCGTTCTTCAGGCAGTTTGCCGAACGCACCGAAAGCTCGAGCTCGTCGACCTTCTTGAGCAGCGCCGGGTTGAAGGCGAGCTCTGTGACGGCTTCGGCGGCAACTTCCTTCTGCGGCTCGTCGAAGTTGACGAACAGCGCAAGCTGGTCCTGCAGGATGCGGGCGGCGAAAGCGACCGCATCCTCGCCCGAGATCGAGCCGTTGGTCTCGATGCTCATGGTCAGCTTGTCGTAGTCGAGCACCTGGCCCTCGCGGGTGTTCTCGACCTTGTAGGAGACCTTCTTGACCGGCGAGTAGAGGCTGTCGACCGGGATCAGGCCGATCGGCGCGTCCTCGGCGCGGTTGCGCTCGGCCGGCACATAGCCCTTGCCGGTGTCGACGGTGAACTCCATGCGGATCTCGGCGCCCTCGTCCAGCGTGCAGATGACGTGGTCGGGGTTGAGGATCTCGACGTCGCCCACGGTCTGGATGTCGCCTGCGAGCACCGCACCCGGGCCCTGCTTGCGAACGACCATGCGCTTGGGACCATCGCCTTCCATGCGGATGGCGATTTCCTTGATGTTGAGCACGATGTCGGTCACGTCCTCGCGCACACCGGCGATGGACGAGAATTCATGCAGCACGCCGTCGATCTGCACGGCGGTGACAGCAGCGCCGCGCAGCGAAGACAGAAGCACGCGCCGCAGCGCGTTGCCGAGCGTCAAGCCGAAGCCGCGCTCGAGCGGCTCGGCCACCAGCGTGGTCAGCGTCTTCTTCTTCGACGAGAACTCGATCTTGTTCGGCTTGATCAGTTCCTGCCAGTTTTTCTGGATCATAAATATCTTCCTTCCTTTGCCCCGCCACCATCCAATCGTGGCGGGCGACACGGAAAACCGCGGAGGAACGCCATGGCGTTCGCGCGGCGCTTAAAAATCAGACGCGGCGCTTCTTGCGCGGACGGCAGCCATTGTGCGGGATCGGCGTCACGTCGCGGATCGAGGTGATGGTGAAGCCCGCGGCCTGCAGCGCGCGGAGCGCCGATTCACGGCCGGAGCCGGGTCCACAGACCTCGACCTCGAGCATGCGCATGCCGTGTTCCTGTGCCTTCTTGGCGACGTCCTCGGCAGCCATCTGGGCAGCGAACGGGGTCGACTTGCGCGAACCCTTGAAGCCCTGGGCTCCAGCCGACGACCAGGCAATCGAATTGCCCTGCGCGTCGGTGATGGTGATCATGGTGTTGTTGAAGGTCGAATTGACGTGGGCAACGCCCGACGAGATGTTCTTGCGTTCGCGACGGCGAACACGAGCGGCTTCCTTGGCCATGGTAGTCCTTTCAGTTGATCTCTACACCGCCGTAATGCCAGCGGCTCCACCTGGGAAAGCGAGTAGTGAGTAGGGATTAGCGAATAGGGGCCCTACTCGCTAATGGCTACTCGCTATTCGCTCAATTACTTCTTCTTGCCGGCGATCGCCTTAGCCGGGCCCTTGCGGGTGCGCGCATTGGTGTGCGTGCGCTGGCCGCGAACCGGCAGCGAGCGGCGATGACGCAGGCCGCGGTAGCAGCCGAGGTCCATGAGCCGCTTGATGTTCATCGAGACTTCGCGGCGCAGGTCGCCTTCGACCTGGTAGTCGCGGTCGATCGTCTCGCGGATCTGCAGCACTTCCGCGTCGGTCAGCTGGTTGACGCGGCGGTCCGCCGGGATGCCGACCTTGTCGACGATCTCCTGGGCAAACTTCTTGCCGATGCCGTGAATGTACTGAAGCGCGATGACGACGCGCTTGTTGGTCGGAATGTTGACGCCGGCTATACGAGCCATTTTCTTCTCTTTTTCCATGTGGGCCGGGCATGTCCGGCGCTGTCGAAGTTGCCCCGCGTCCGGTGGAGGCCGGCCCTTGCGGGAGTTTCCTGGTTCAAAGCGGATGCCTTGCCCGCAAGGGCAAGCAAAGTCCATGCCTGATAGGAAGACGGGCCGCCATACCCCAAGGGCCCACTCCAGTCAAGCGCAATCTTCAATTGCCGGCCCGGCCTACTTCACCGCGGCCGCGAGCACCTTGCCGATCTCGGCGGTGACCGCATCGATGCCGGCCATGCCGTCGACGGTCTTGAGCTTGCCTTTGGCGTAGTAGTAGCCGATCAGCGGCGCCGTCTTCTTGTAGTATTCGCGCAGGCGTTCTTCGAACACCGCCGGGTTATCGTCCTTGCGCACCGGCTGGCCGGCGGCCTTGGCATCCTCGGCGCGTTTGACGATTCGCCCAACCAGCGCCTTGTCGTCGACGACGAGCTCGACGACGGTGTCGAGCGCAATGCCGCGCTCGGCGAGCATGGCCTCGACCGCGTCGGCCTGAACCAGCGTGCGCGGATAACCGTCGAGGATGAAACCCTTGGCGCAGTCCGGCTGATCGATTCGCTCGGCGACGATGGCGTTGACGATCGCATCGGAGACCAGCTCACCGGCATCCATCACCGCCTTGGCACGCTTGCCGACCTCGGTTCCGGCCTGGACTGCGGCACGCAACATGTCACCCGTCGAGAGCTGCGGTATGCCGTGTTGTTCTACCAGTCTTTGTGCTTGCGTCCCCTTGCCCGCTCCTGGCGGCCCAAGCAAAATCAGCCTCATCTGCTCCTCTTCCCCCCGCGCAACTTCGACTTCTTGATCAGGCCCTCATACTGGTGCGCGATCAGGTGACCCTGAATCTGCGCCACCGTGTCGAGCGTGACACTGACCACGATCAGAAGCGATGTGCCACCGAGGTAGAAAGGTACGCCAGTCGCCGAAATCAGAAACTCCGGCAGCAAACAGACCAGCACCAGGTAGATGGCGCCGATGACGGTGATACGCGTCAGAACATAGTCGATATATTCGGCGGTGCGCTCGCCCGGACGATAGCCCGGAATGAAGCCGGAGTGCTTCTTGAGCTGGTCGGCCGTGTCCTTCGGGTTGAAGACGATCGCCGTGTAGAAGAAGGCGAAGAAGACGATCATGCCCGCATAGAAGATCATGTAGAGCGGCTGGCCATGGCCGAGCGAGGCCAGGATCGTGCTTGCCCAGGCCGGCAGGTTCGTCGCCTGCGAGAAGCCCGCGACCGTCGCCGGCAGAAGCAGCAGCGAGGACGCGAAGATCGGCGGGATGACGCCCGAGGTGTTGAGCTTCAGCGGCAGGTGCGAGGTATCGCCCTGGAACATGCGATTGCCGACCTGGCGCTTCGGATACTGGATGAGCAGGCGGCGCTGCGCGCGCTCGAAGAAAACGATCAGCGCAATGACGACGATGGCCAGCACGATGATCGCGAGGATGAGGCCCGTCGACAACGCGCCGGTACGGCCAAGTTCCAGCGTGCCGGAGATCGCCCGCGGCAGGCCGGCGACGATGCCGGAGAAGATGATCAGCGAAATGCCGTTGCCAATGCCGCGCGCGGTGATCTGCTCACCGAGCCACATCAGGAACATGGTGCCGCCGACCAGCGTGACGACCGTCGAGATGCGGAAGAACATGCCGGGATCGTTGACGATGCCGTTGCCGCCCTCGAGACCGATCGAAATGCCGTAGGCCTGGATCAGCGCCAGGAGCACGGTGCCGTAGCGCGTGTACTGGTTGATGATCTTGCGGCCCTGCTCGCCTTCCTTCTTCAGCGTTTCCAGCGACGGGATGACCGAGGTCATCAGCTGCATGATGATGGAGGCGGAGATGTAAGGCATGATGCCCAGCGCGAAGATCGCCATGCGCTGCACGGCGCCGCCGGCGAACATGTTGAACATGCCGAGCACGCCCTTGCTCTGCGAGGAGAAGGCCTGGGCGAAAGCGTCGGGGTTGATGCCGGGAAGCGGGATGTAGGTGCCGAGGCGGTAGACGAGCAGCGCGCCGATGGTGAACCAGATGCGCTTCTTGAGATCCTCGGCCTTGGCGAAGGCCGCGAAATTCAGATTGGAGGCTAGTTGTTCAGCAGCCGAGGCCATGCCTGATTCTCCGCTAGAGCATGATGCCGAAAAGTGTGAAGCGGTCTTCGGACGACATCACGCTCTACTTCATTAATTTCCATGTCACGCTCGATGCCCGCAGCTCAGGCAGCGCGTGTCACCGAAGCCCACGAGATAAGCTCCGGACCGTAAACATGCAAGCGGCCGCGTTGACGCGGCCGCCCAATTCATCTGGTCAAAGCGCGGTTCGACGGAAAATGCGAAGTCATCCCGGTCGGCCGCGCTTCAAATCGCCGTTACTCGGCGGCGGCCGCTTCCGGCAGCTTCACCGAACCGCCGGCCTTCTCGATCTTCTCGATCGCGGCCTTGGAGGCACCGGCCACGTCGAAGGAGAGCTTGGCCTTGAGCTCGCCGTCGGACAGCACGCGCACGCCGTCCTTGACGCGGCGGATGACGCCGGCGGCAACCAGGGCCTCGGCCGTCACGGCCGCCTTGGCGTCGAGCTTCTTGGCGTCGATCGCCGCCTGGATCTTGGCCAGCGACACAACCGCGAAGCTCTTGCCGAACAGGTTGTTGAAGCCGCGCTTGGGCAGACGCCGGTAGAGCGGCATCTGGCCACCCTCGAAGCCGTTGATGGCAACGCCCGAGCGGGCCTTCTGACCCTTGACGCCGCGACCGGCGGTCTTGCCCGAGCCGGAGCCGATGCCGCGACCGAGGCGCTTCCTGGAGTGCGTGGCGCCGTCCTTGTCACGCAGATCGTTGAGTTTCATCATTCTTCTCCTGCGCTTCCGTTCAGGCCTCGTCCACGACGCGGACGAGGTGCTGGACGGCGGCGATCATGCCGCGCACGGAAGGGGTGTCTTCCAGCGTGCGCCGCTTGTGCATCTTGTTCAGGCCGAGGCCGACCAGCGTCGCGCGCTGCTCCTTCGGCCGGCGGATCGGGGAGCCGATCTGCTCGACGGTGATGGTCTTGGTAGCTTTCTTGGCCATGGTCGAAATCCCTGGTCAGCGTCGACTATTCTTCAGCCGCAACGGCGGTGCCGCGGCGGGCCTGAAGGGTCGAGTACTTGATGCCGCGTGCGGCAGCCACATCCTTCGGATGCATCTGGCTCTTCAGCGCGTCGAAGGTGGCGCGAACCATGTTGTAGGGGTTCGACGAACCCATCGACTTGGCGACCACGTCATGCATGCCGAGCGTCTCGAAGACGGCGCGCATCGGACCGCCGGCGATGATGCCGGTACCCTGCTTGGCGGCGCGCAGCAGAACGCGTCCGGCGCCCCAACGGCCCTCGACGTCGTGATGCAGCGTGCGGCCCGAACGCAGCGGCACGAAGATCATGTCGCGCTTGGCCGATTCAGTCGCCTTGCGGATCGCTTCCGGCACTTCGCGCGCCTTGCCGTGGCCGAAGCCGACGCGACCCTTCTGGTCGCCGACGACGACGAGAGCGGCGAAGCCGAAACGACGGCCACCCTTCACCACCTTGGCGACGCGGTTGATGTGGACAAGCTTGTCCACCATGCCGTCGTCGCGCTCTTCACGCTCGCGGCCGCGGCCGCCTTCTCTACGTTCCTGTGCCATATCCTGTTCCTTGTTCTTTTCCGGAAGCACGGGTTGCTGTTTGCCGACGCCTCATGCGGGTCGCCAGCGGCGAATTTCTCCTTTGCATGATCTTGTCCGAAAAGTCTGCAACTTTTCGCTGCGCGGACCTCCCGGTTCGGGATCATGCATTAGAAGCTCAGACCACCCTCGCGGGCAGCCTCGGCCAGCGCCTTGACGCGGCCATGATAGATGTACGGGCCGCGGTCGAAGACGACTTCCTTGACGCCGGCCTTCGTGGCGCGCTCGGCGATCAGCTTGCCGACCGCGGCAGCGGCAGCGGTGTCGGCGCCGGTCTTGAGCGAACCCTTGAGGTCCTTCTCGAGCGTCGAGGCTGCGGCCAGCGTGTGGCCGTTGGCGTCGTCGATCACCTGGACGTAGATGTTCTTCGAGGTGCGGTGCACCGAAAGCCGCGGACGCTCGCCGGCGACCTTCTTCAGCTGGCGGCGCACGCGCTGCGCGCGGCGCTGGATGGTTTCTTTGGGGCTTGCCATAATGTCAGTTCCTTGCCTTCAGAAAACGGGGGCAACCCTGTGCGGTAGGCCAAGCCTCCCGCGGCCGCTCCCCGCGGCGTTACACTTCTCCGGCCCTTTCAGAAAAGTCTGTAACTTTCCCGGGCCAGGCTTATTACTTCTTCTTGCCTTCCTTGCGCACGATGCGCTCGTCGGAATAGCGCACGCCCTTGCCCTTGTAGGGCTCGGGGCCGCGATACTCGCGGATCTCGGCGGCGACCTGGCCAACCTGCTGCTTGTCGATGCCCGAGACCGTGATTTCGGTCGGCTTCGGCACCGTGATGGTGATGCCCTGCGGCGTCTGATAGACCACGTCGTGGCTGAAGCCGAGCGCCAGCTGCAGGTTCTTGCCCTGCAGGGCGGCGCGATAGCCGACGCCGGTGATCTCGAGCTTCTTCTCGAAGCCGTCCTTCACGCCCTGCAGGATGTTGACGATCTGCGTGCGCGACATGCCCCACTTGGAGCGGGCGTTCTTGGTCTGGTCACGCGGCTCGACGGAGATCTCGTTGTTCTCCATCTTCACCAGCACTTCGTCGTTCACCACGAACTTCAATTCGCCCTTGGGGCCCTTAGCCGTCACGGTCTGGCCGTTGACGGACGCGGTCACGCCCTGCGGCAGCGAAACGGGTTTTTTTCCGATACGAGACATTTTGTTGTCCTCGTCACTTCTTTCGTTTCAGGTTCCAGTTCCCGGGCGCGATCCCGAGAACCGAAGCCCATTCATCAATCTCTTGGCCGATCAGAAGATCTGGCAGAGGATCTCGCCGCCGACATTCTGCTCACGCGCTTCATGGTCGGCCATGACGCCCTTCGGCGTCGAAAGGATGGCGATGCCGAGGCCGTTGGCGACGTGCGGGATCGACTTGGCCGAGACATAGACGCGACGGCCAGGCTTCGAGACGCGCGCGATTTCGCGCACGACCGGGGCGCCGTCGAAATATTTCAGCTCGATCTCGATTTCCGACTTGCCGTTTTCGAAATCGGTCTGGCTGTAGTCGCGGATATAGCCTTCCGACTTCAGCACTTCGAGGACGCGGGCGCGCAGACGCGAGGCCGGAGTCGAGACGCTCGACTTCTTGCGGCCATAGGCGTTGCGGATGCGGGTCAGCATATCGCCGAGAGGATCGCTCAATGACATCTCAGTGTCTCCTTACCAGCTCGACTTGACCAGGCCCGGGATTTGGCCGGTGTTGCCCAGATCGCGAAGCGCGATACGCGAAAGCTTCAGCTTGCGATAATAGGCGCGCGGACGGCCCGTCACTTCGCAGCGGTTGCGGATACGGATCTTGGCCGAGTTGCGCGGCAGCGCCGAAAGCTTCAACTGAGCGCGGAAACGCTCTTCCATCGGCTTGGACTGATCCATGATGATGGCCTTGAGCGCCGTGCGCTTGGCGGCGTACTGATCGGCGAGCTTGCGGCGCCGGTTGTTCTTCTCGACTGAGCTGGTCTTTGCCATTTCAGATGTTTCCTTTTTCGCTGCCGTTACTGGCGGAAGGGGAAGTTGAAGGCCTTGAGCAGCGCTCTTGCCTCGTCGTCCGTCTTCGCCGTCGTACAAACGATGACGTCCATGCCCCAGACCTGATCAACCTTGTCGTAGTTGATCTCCGGGAACACGATGTGTTCCTTGATGCCCATGGCGTAGTTGCCACGGCCGTCAAAGCTCTTCGGGTTCAGTCCACGAAAGTCGCGAACGCGCGGCAGCGCGATGTTCACGAGGCGGTCGAGGAACTCGTACATGCGTTCCTTGCGCAACGTGACCTTGGCGCCGATCGGCATGTTCTCGCGCACCTTGAAGCCGGCAATCGAGTTGCGGGCGCGGGTGACGACGGCCTTCTGGCCGGCGATCATCGCCAGGTCCTCGGCCGCGACCGAGGGCTTCTTGGAGTCCGCGGTTGCCTCGCCGACACCCATGTTCAGCACGATCTTGTCGATGCGCGGAACCTGCATCTCGTTGTCGTAACCGAACTGCTCCTGCATCGCCTTGCGGATGGTCTCGTTGTAGACCTTCTTGAGGCGCGGCTCGTTCTTGGCAGTTGCCTGCTTGGTTTCAGCCTTAGCCATTGATGACTTCTCCCGAACGCTTGGCGACGCGCACCTTCTTGCCATCCTTCTGGATGGTGAAGCCGACGCGGGTCGGCTTGCCGTCCTTGGGGTCGGCCAGCGCGATATTCGACAGGTGGATCGGCGCTTCCTTGGTGATGATCCCGCCCTCTTGGGACTGGGTCTGCTTCTGGTGACGGCGAATGAGGTTCACGCCGCGGACGACCGCGGTGTCTTCCTTCGGCTGCACCGACAGGACTTCGCCCGAACGGCCCTTGTCCTTGCCGGCAAGCACGACGACCTTGTCGCCTTTTTTGATCTTTTGCATTGGTCCGGCTCCTTACAGCACTTCAGGCGCGAGCGAGATGATCTTCATGTGGTTCTTGGCGCGCAGCTCGCGCGGAACCGGTCCGAAGATACGGGTGCCGATCGGCTCTTTCTTATTGTCGACGAGAACGGCCGCGTTCTTGTCGAAACGGATCACGCTGCCGTCCGGGCGGCGGATGTCCTTGGCCGTGCGAACAACGACCGCCTTCATCACATCGCCCTTCTTAACGCGGCCGCGCGGAATGGCTTCCTTGATCGACACCACGATGATGTCGCCGACGGATGCATACTTCCGCTTCGAGCCGCCCAGCACCTTGATGCACATGACACGACGGGCGCCGGAATTGTCCGCGACGTCGAGGTTTGTTTGCATCTGAATCATGACTGGCCGCCTTCTTCTTTTCTAACGGGACGGGTGCTTCACCCCTCCCCGGTCTGTCCAAAATTCGGTTCGTTCGCCCGGATCAAGCCTGATCCGAAGAGACGACAATCCAGCGCTTGTCCTTCGAAATCGGCTTCGATTCCTGGATGAACACCTGGTCGCCGACCTTGTGGGCGTTGTTCTCGTCGTGCGCCTTGTACTTCTTGGTCATGCGCACGGTCTTCTTCATCACCGGATGGGTGAAGCGACGCTCGACCTTGACCACGACCGTCTTCTCATTCTTGTCGCTGACGACGGTGCCCTGCAGGATGCGCTTTGGCATGGTTCTCGTCCTTAAGCCTTCTTGGCCGCGGATTTTTCCGCGGCGATGGTCTTGATGCGCGCGATGTCCTTGCGGACCTGTCTCACGCGCGCGGTCTTCTCTAGCTGGCCGGTGGCCTTCTGGAAGCGCAGGTTGAACTGCTCCTTCTTGAGGGCTGCCAGGTCGTCGCTCAGCTGATCCTGGGTCTTGGTCCGGATGTCTTCGGCTTTCATGATCGCCTGTCCTTATTCTGCGATGCGCTGCACGAAGCGCGTCTTGACCGAGAGCTTGGCGGCACCGAGACGCAACGCTTCACGCGCGGTCTCCTCGCTGACGCCGTCGATCTCGAACATGATGCGGCCGGGCTTGACGCGCGCCGCCCAGTAGTCAACGGCGCCCTTGCCCTTACCCATGCGGACTTCGGTCGGCTTCGAGGTGACCGGCAGGTCCGGGAACACCCGGATCCAGACGCGACCGGCGCGCTTCATCTCGCGGGTGATCGCACGGCGGGCCGCCTCGATCTCACGCGCGGTGACGCGGTTCGGCTCAAGCGCCTTCAGCCCGAAACCGCCGAAATCCAGATTGGTGCCGCCCTTGGCGGTACCGTGGATACGGCCCTTGAACTGCTTGCGGAACTTTGTGCGCTTTGGCTGCAGCATCGTTCTAACTCCAAATTCTCAAATGTCTCAGGCGTTCTCGCGACGACGACCGCGTTCGCGCTCACCGCCGGCACCGCCGCCGCCATGCGCGGCATCACCTTCGGTCGCACGGCGCTCGGAAGCCATCGGGTCGTGCTCGAGGATCTCGCCCTTGAACACCCACACCTTGACGCCGCAGATGCCGTAGGCCGTGTTCGCCTCGGCCGTGCCGTAGTCGACATCCGCGCGCAGCGTATGCAGCGGCACGCGGCCCTCGCGGTACCACTCCATGCGCGCGATTTCGGCGCCGCCGAGACGGCCGGAGCAGTTGATGCGGATGCCTTCGGCGCCGAGGCGCATGGCCGACTGAACGGCGCGCTTCATGGCGCGGCGGAACGCGATGCGGCGCTCGAGCTGCTGGGCGATCGACTGGGCGATCAGCGTGGCGTCGATTTCCGGCTTGCGCACTTCAACGATGTTGAGATGCGTTTCGGACTTCGTCATCTCGGTCAGCTTCTTGCGAAGCTTCTCGATGTCGGCGCCCTTCTTGCCGATGATGAGGCCCGGACGCGCGGCGTGGATGGTGACGCGGCACTTCTTGTGCGGACGCTCGATCACGACCTTCGAGATCGCGGCCTGCTTGAGTTCCTTCTCAAGATACTTGCGGATCTTGAGGTCCTCGTGCAGCAGCTGGCCGTACTCGCCGGTGTTCGCGAACCAGCGCGAATCCCAGGTACGGTTGATGCCGAGACGCAGCCCGATCGGATTGACTTTCTGGCCCATTATGCGGCCTCCCCTTTTTCCTCGACTTCACGAACGACGATCGTGAGGTGCGAGAACGGCTTTTCGATACGGCTGGCGCGGCCCCGGCCACGAGCGTGGAAACGCTTCATGACGATCGACTTGCCGACATAGGCTTCCGCCACGATGAGAGCGTCGACGTCGAGGTCGTGATTGTTTTCCGCGTTGGCGATCGCCGATTCCAGCGTCTTCTTGACCGTGCCGGAAATCCGCTTGGCCGAGAATTCGAGGTCGGAAAGCGCTGTCGCCACCTTCTTGCCGCGGATCAGCGCGGCAACCAGGTTGAGCTTCTGCGGGCTGATACGGATCGTGCGCAGAACGGCACGAGCCTCGTTATCAGCAAGCCTGCGCGGAGCTTTGGCCTTGCCCATGATTATTTCCTCTTCGCCTTCTTATCCGCGCCATGACCGTAATAGGTCCGGGTCGGAGCGAATTCACCGAACTTGTGGCCGACCATGTCCTCGTTCACCGAGACGGGAACGTGCTTCTGGCCGTTGTAGACACCGAAGGTGAGGCCGACGAACTGCGGCAGGATGGTGGAGCGACGGCTCCACATCTTGATCACCTCATTGCGACCACCTTCACGAACCTTGTCCACCTTCTTGAGAAGGTAGCCGTCGATGAAGGGGCCTTTCCAAATCGAACGAGTCACTTGGCGTTACCTCTTCTTAGCTCTTGCGCTGATGACGCGAGCGCAGGATGAACTTGTCGGTCGCCTTGTTGGACCGCGTCTTCTTGCCCTTGGTCGGCTTGCCCCAGGGCGAAACCGGATGACGGCCACCCGAGGTGCGGCCTTCGCCGCCGCCGTGCGGATGGTCGACCGGGTTCATGGTCACGCCGCGATTGTGCGGGCGCTTGCCGCGCCACACGGTGCGACCGGCCTTACCGTCGTTGATGTTGCCGTGGTCGGGGTTCGACACAGCGCCGACGGTAGCCATGCAGGAGCCGTGCACGACACGCTGCTCGCCCGAGTTGAGGCGCAAGATAGCCATGCCCTGGTCGCGACCGACGAGCTGGGCGTAACCGCCAGCCGAACGGGCGACCTGGCCGCCCTTGCCCGGCTTCAGCTCGATGTTGTGGACGATCGTGCCGACCGGCATCGAGGCCAGCGGCATCGCGTTGCCCGGCTTCACGTCGACTGCTTCGCCGGCCACAACCTTATCGCCGGCGGCAAGACGCTGCGGGGCCAGGATGTAGGACAGCTCGCCGTCGTCATACTTGATCAGCGCGATGAAGGCGGTGCGGTTCGGATCGTATTCGATACGCTCGACCGTGCCGACGACATCGTACTTCTTACGCTTGAAGTCGATGATGCGGTACGAACGCTTGTGACCGCCGCCGATGAAGCGGGCCGTGATGCGGCCGTAGTTGTTGCGGCCGCCCGACTTGGTCAGGCCTTCTGTCAAGCCCTTGACGGGCTTGCCCTTGTAGAGGCCCGAGCGGTCGACGATGACCAGCTGGCGGGTGCTCGGCGTTACCGGGTTGAATTTCTTAAGTGCCATTGTCTTGTCCTCGCGGCCTTGCTCAGAGACCCGTCGCGACGTCGATCGACTGGCCGTCGGCCAGCGTCACAACCGCCTTCTTGACGTCGCCCTGGCGGCCAACGGTGCCGCGGAAGCGCTTGATCTTGCCCTTGCGGACGAGCGTGTTCACAGCCGTCACCTTGACGCCGAAGAGAGCTTCCACGGCAGCCTTGATTTCCGGCTTCGACGCCTTCTTGGCGACGTTGAAGACGACCTGGTTCTGCTCGGAAGCCATGGTCGACTTTTCGGTGATCGCCGGCGAGACGATCACGTCGTAGTGACGAAGGTCGGTCATTTAAAGCGCTCCTCGAGAGCCTCGACGGCGGCCTTCGAAAGGACCAGCGTGCCGCGGCGCAGAATGTCGTAGACGTTGATGCCCTGGATGGGCAGTACGTCGATGTTCGGAATGTTGGTCGCGGCCAGCTTGAAGTTCTGGTCAAGCTCGGCGCCGCCGATCACCAGGGCGTTGGTCAGCCCGAGCGTCTCGAGGTTCGCCACCAGCGCCTTGGTCTTGGCTTCGGTGAGCTTCAGCTCGTCGACGATGATCAGCGAAGAGCTCTTGGCCTTGGCCGAGAGAGCGTGCTTGAGGCCAAGCGCGCGGACCTTCTTCGGCAACTCATGCTCATGGCTGCGAACGACCGGGCCGTGTGCCTTGCCGCCGCCGCGGAACTGCGGAGCGCGAGCCGAATGGTGACGGGCGCGGCCCGTACCCTTCTGCTTGTACATCTTGGCGCCGGTGCGCGCGATTTCGGCGCGGCCCTTGGCCTTGTGCGTGCCCTGCTGCTTCTTGGCGAGCTGCCAGCGCACGACGCGCTGCAGGATGTCCTCGCGCGGGTCAAGGCCGAAAATCTCCTCGGAGAGCTTCACCTTGCCGGCGTCCTTGCCGCCCAGCGTTGTGATCTTGAGATCCATTATTCGGCTCCCTCAGTGGCCGGGGCTTCGTTCTTGGCGGCAGCGGCACGGATCGCGGCAGGCTTCGGCGCATTGGCCGGCAGCGCAACCTTGGCGGCGTCGCGAACCAGGATCCAGGCGCCCTTGACGCCGGGAACCGCGCCGCGGATCAGGATCAGGCCGCGGTCGGCGTCGGTCGAGACGACCTCCACATTCTGCGTGGTGACGCGGGTGTCGCCCATGTGGCCGGCCATCTTCTTGCCCTTGAACACCTTGCCGGGGTCCTGGCGCTGGCCGGTCGAGCCGTGCGTGCGGTGCGAGACCGAGTTACCGTGCGTGGCACGGCCACCGCCCATGTGGTGCCGCTTGATCACGCCCTGAAAACCCTTACCGGTCGAGGTGCCGGTGACGTCGACCTTCTGGCCGGCGACGAAATGCTCGACCGTCAGCTCGGCGCCGACGTCGATCATGTTGTCGGCGGAGACGCGGAACTCGGCGACCTTGGCCTTGGGCTCGACGGAGGCGGCGGCGAAATGGCCGCGCATCGCCTTCGACGTGTTCTTCACCTTGGCAAGGCCAACGCCGAGCTGGACGGCGGTGTAGCCGTTCTTCTCCTGCGTGCGCTGGGCCACGACCTGGCAGTTCTCCATCTGGAGAACGGTGACGGGAACGTGTTCGCCGGCATCGTTATAGATGCGGGTCATTCCCACCTTCTTTGCAATCACACCTGAACGCATCGGTTCAATTCCTTTAGAGTTCCGGGCCAGGGGCACCGCCCCTTACCGCGCTCTCAATTCCCTTAGAGCTTGATCTCGACGTCGACACCGGCGGCCAGATCGAGCTTCATCAAAGCATCGACCGTCTGCGGGGTCGGATCGACGATGTCGAGCAGACGCTTGTGCGTGCGCATCTCGAACTGCTCGCGGCTCTTCTTGTCGACGTGGGGCGACCGGTTGACCGTGAATTTTTCGATCCGCGTCGGCAGCGGAATGGGGCCGCGAACGTTGGCGCCGGTGCGCTTGGCGGTCGACACGATTTCGCGCGTCGAGGCGTCGAGCACCCGGTGGTCAAACGCCTTAAGGCGGATGCGGATATTCTGTCCGTTCATGCGTCAATTCCTTGTTCTGGCGCGGCGCGGGCAGCTCCCGCGCCCGCGACAGATCGGTTTCAGTCCAAATTACTCTTTGATGGTGACGACGATGCCGGCACCGACGGTGCGGCCGCCTTCACGGATGGCGAAGCGCAGCTTCTCTTCCATCGCGATCGGCACGATCAGCTCGACGTCGACGGTGATGTTGTCGCCAGGCATCACCATCTCGGTGCCGGCCGGCAGCGTCACGATGCCCGTCACGTCCGTCGTGCGGAAGTAGAACTGCGGACGGTAGTTGGTGAAGAACGGCGTGTGACGGCCGCCCTCGTCCTTGGTCAGGATGTAGGCTTCGGCCACGAACTTCTTGTGCGGCTTCACCGTGCCGGGCTTGGCCAGAACCTGGCCGCGCTCGACACCTTCACGGTCGACGCCGCGCAGCAGCGCGCCGATGTTGTCGCCGGCCTGGCCCTGGTCGAGCAGCTTGCGGAACATCTCGACGCCCGTGCAGGTCGTCTTGGTGGTCGGACGAATGCCGACGATCTCCAGTTCCTCGCCGACCTTGACCACGCCGCGCTCGACGCGGCCGGTCACCACCGTGCCGCGGCCCGAGATCGAGAACACGTCCTCGATCGGCATCAGGAACGGCTTGTCCAGCGGACGAACCGGCGTCGGGATGTAGGCGTCGACCTGAGCCATCAGCTCGCGGATGGCGTCCTCGCCGATGGTCTTGTTGCTGTCTTCCAACGCAGCCAGCGCCGAACCCTTGACGATCGGAATGTCGTCGCCGGGGAACTCGTTCTTCGACAGAAGCTCGCGAACCTCGAGCTCGACCAGCTCCAGAAGCTCGGCGTCGTCGACCTGGTCGACCTTGTTCAGGAACACAACGATCGAGGGCACGCCGACCTGGCGGGCAAGCAGGATGTGCTCGCGGGTCTGCGGCATCGGGCCGTCGGCGGCCGAAACAACCAGGATCGCGCCGTCCATCTGCGCGGCACCCGTGATCATGTTCTTCACATAGTCGGCGTGGCCGGGGCAGTCGACATGGGCATAGTGACGGTTGGCCGTCTCATACTCGACGTGCGCCGTCGAGATCGTGATGCCGCGCGCCTTCTCTTCCGGCGCCGCGTCGATCTGGTCATAGCGCTTGTATTCGCCAAAATACTTCGTGATCGCCGCCGTCAGCGACGTCTTGCCATGATCGACGTGACCGATCGTGCCAATGTTCACATGCGGCTTGGTGCGCTCGAATTTACCTTTTGCCATAGTCTCTTTCCTTGGACGGCCTTGACCTTCAGTTCAGTCGAATGCGGGGCGATTAGCGACAACGGCCGAAAAACACAAGTGCCTTGTGGCCGAGCGGATTCCCGCCGACCCGAACAAATGGTCGATTTCAGGGGGATATGGCGCGGATATAGGGGTGCCGTGCGTAAAATCAAAGGCTCCGGGCTGGCCCATTGCCGCCGCCGCGCCGCTCTGATCTTGTTCGCCAAATGCAGTTCATTCCATCCAATATCCGCGCTCCGCTGTTCATGATCGTCTCGACGGGGTCCTACCTCATCAACGACACGATGATGAAGCTCGCGACCGCCGGGCTGCCGCCTTATGAAGTGCTCCTGTTGCGGGGTGCTGCCGCCACGCTGTGGGGCGTACCGCTGCTTCTGATGCTGGGCTATGCGAGGCAGATCCCCCTGCTCTTCGAGCGCAAGGTGCTGCGCCGCAACCTGTTCGAGCTCCTGGCAATCCTTTGCTATGTCGTCGCCCTGGCCAACATGCAGATCGCGGATTCCACCGCGCTCGGCCAGGTCACGCCGCTCATCGTGCTGGTCGGCTCCTCAATGCTGTTCGGCGAAAGGATCGGCGCCACGCGCATGGCGCTGATCGGCCTTGGCTTTGTCGGAGCGCTGATGGTGGCGCAGCCGACCATGCAAGGTATTTCGGTCTATGCGCTGCTGGCGCTCGGCAACGCCGCCTTCGCGGCGGTGCGCGACCTTGCCGGCCGCAAGGTGGGCGCCGAGGTGCCCGGCATGATCGTCGCCATCTCGGCTGTCGTGGTGGTGCTGGTCGGCTCAGGTGCGGCGCATCTCGTGTCCGAGCAATGGGTGATGCCGGAAGGACGTCATCTGTTGCTTATCGCCGGAGCGGGCCTGTTCCTGATCTTCGGCCATTTCTTCATCTTCATGGCCTACCGGGTAGGCCCGACAAGCGCGGTCGCGCCCTTCTATTACTGCTTCACCGTCTGGGCTGTCATTTCGGGCTTGCTGGTGTTCGGGCAGTTCCCCAACGCGCTCGCCGTCTGCGGCATCCTTTTGGTCATGGCCAGCGGCCTGACGATCGTCTCGCTCGACGAACGCAAGCGCCGGCTGGCCATGGTCGCCTAGCCGTTACCGCATCACCCAACGCGCTTTACCGTACTCTTCAGCGGGCGCTGCACCAAGAAATCAACGAAGTTGCGCAGCGTTCGCGGATAGACGAGGCGGCCGTCGCGCAGCGCCGTGGGATCGCCCTTGACATGCAGCGTGGAGGTTTCGGCGGGATCGCCATCGGGAATGCCGCCCCATCTTGCCGAATCGTAGTAATCGACCAGGAAGCCATAGTCGTAGCGGCAGAAGCGCATGGCCTTCGCCAGAGCGGCCGGTGACAGATCCGACGGGCTGACCTTGTGTCTGGCCGTCTGCAATCGAGGCATGCCGACTGTTTTGCCGCTGACGGAGGACAGGAAATCCGCAACCTTGTCCATCTCCTCGAACCTGAAGACATGCTCGAACAGAAACAGGCTGGAGCCGACAAAACAGCGGGGCGAGGCGACGTGGAACTGGATCTCCCACGAGCATGCGCTGTATTTTTCGACATTCAGGACAAAAGTATCGAGATCCGGATCGGACGGTAGCCCGAAGCTCGCGAGCATTTCAGCCTTTGCCGAGGGCCGGGTCAGGACGTTGGCGTCCAGTATCCTGCTGGAATAGGCGGATAGAAGCCGCTCAAGCGGGTCGCGGACGATGGTGAACTTGCCGCCCATCCCATCATAGACCGGCGCGAAGGGATCGACCCAATTCGTCGCCAGATGAGTGTGGACCTCGTTGTCCGGATCCGCGGCAAGCGCGGCGTGTTTGTCGCCAAGCGCCATGAGCGCGTATTTGATGCTGCTGGTGCCGCTTTTCGGAATTGGATAGTAGGTAACGGCAAGCCCTTCGATCTGCACCGCCATTGCCGAACTGCCCCGCCTGACGATCCAAAGCAAACCAGCCGGCCACGGCGCGCCCGCGCGGCCGGCCCTAGACAAGTCCATCGGCGGCAGCCTTTCAGCTGCCGCGCATTGGTTCCTTACAGCGTGCGCTTGCCGGAGATCTGGTGATAGGCCCAGAGCACGACGATCGAGCCGATCACGGCCACGATAAGGCTCCAGATATTGAGGCCGGTGACACCCGCCGAGCCGAAGGCGCTGAAGATCAGTCCGCCAACGATGGCTCCGACAATGCCGAGCACGATATCCATGATCATGCCCTCGCCGGTCTTGTTGACGATCTTGCTGCCGATGAAGCCGGCGATAAGGCCCAGAATAATCCAGCTGATGATGCCCATAATTCCCTCCAGTTTCCCCGCCGCGCCATCATGGTCACATGATTGTCAAAAGCTCAAGACAGCTTGAAATTCGTTCCGTTTGCGCCATTCTGAGGCGGGGCGGACTTGGCTGGACAAGGAGATCCACGATGGGCCTTTTCGACAACGCCGTTCCGGGCGGCAATATCACCAAACCCCTGATGATCGCGCTCGGCGCGCTGCTGGTCGGCAAGATGCTGAGCGGCAGAGGCGAAGAGGCGGCCGCGCCGCAAGCGCCGGCGCCGACGCCTGCGGGAACCGACACGTCCGCCGATGGCGGCCTGCTTGGCGGTCTCGGCGGACTGCTCGACAAGCTGAAGGATGCCGGCCATGGCAACGTCGCCGACTCCTGGGTCGGCACCGGCCAGAACCAGTCAATCAACCCAGGCGATCTCGGCTCGGCGCTCGGCCCGGCGGTGATCCGCGAGATCGCGCAGCGCACCGGCATGAACGAGCAGGAATTGCTGCAGCAGCTCTCCACGGCGCTGCCCGGTATCGTCGACAAGCTGACGCCGAACGGCCAGATCCCGCAGAACCATCAGGTCGCTTCGGCCTTCAACAGCTAAGCGGTTGGAAGAAAGGCAATGCGCTGCGCGCTACGGCGCGCGGCGCTTTTTATGCGAATGGCAGGGCAGGAAATCTGGAGCGGGTAGCGGGAATCGAACCCGCATATTCAGCTTGGAAGGCTGCTGCTCTACCACTGAGCTATACCCGCGCCTTACACTGAAGTACCGGATTCACCCGAAAAGCGCCATGCACTTTCGGTCCGAGACTTGTTCGTTCAGGGCTTCCGGGCCGGCAGTGGTGGAGAGGGTTGGATTCGAACCAACGTAGGCTAAGCCAACGGATTTACAGTCCGTCCCCTTTAACCACTCGGGCACCTCTCCAGTCTGCCGCCGGAGCCATGCAACGAGGCATTTTCGCCAATCCGGAGCCCGAGTTAGATCTTCTCCGAAATCAGCGAAGCGCCTTATGGCGGCAAGGCCGGTGGGTGTCAACCGGCGCGGCGAGGGTTTTTCGAGTATGTCCGGCATTCATTTCCACAGCCCATATCCTTAGCCGGACGAGACGGCTATAGAGGCCGCCATGAGCGACGATAAAAGCAACAAGCCCGGCACACGCAAGGACACCCATTACGCCAAGCTTAGGCGTGCGCATCGCGATCAGAAGGCGGGCGGCGCGCCGGTATTCCGGCCGCGCCAGCCGGTGCCGCCGGGCGAAGCACCCACCGACGGACTGGTGCGGCTTTACGGCCTGCATACCGTGCGGGCCGCGCTCGACAATCCGCGCCGCAAGATCAGAAAGATGCTGGTGACCCGCAACGCCGCCGAGCGGCTGGCGATAACCGACCTTGCCGCCCTGCCCTTCAAGGCAGAACTGGTCGAGCCGAAGGACATCGACAGGATCACCGGATCGGACGCCGTGCATCAAGGCGTGCTGATCGAGGCCGAGCCGCTCAAGCCGAAGCGTCTCGACGCGCTCGGCGACACCAGGTTGGTGCTGGTGCTCGACCAGGTGACGGACCCGCACAATGTCGGCGCGATCCTGCGTTCCGCGGTCGCTTTCGGCGCCGGCGCACTGATCACGACCGCCCGCCACAGTCCGCAGGAATCCGGCGTGCTGGCAAAATCCGCCTCGGGCGCGCTGGAACATATCGATCAGATCGAAGTGAAGAACCTCGCCGATGCGCTGGAGCAGTTGCACGAGGCCGGCTTCCAGACGATCGGGCTCGATTCCGAAGGGCAGGCGGAGCTCGAAAAAACCTTCGACGGCGATAAAATCGCGCTGGTGCTGGGCGCTGAAGGCAAGGGCCTGCGCCAGAAAACCCGCGAGACGGTAACCGCGCTGGCCCGCCTCGACATGCCCGGCGCGATCCACTCGCTCAACGTGTCGAATGCGGCGGCGGTGAGCCTCTACGCGGCAAACGCATTCCTGAAGCGCTGAGCCCAGATCCGTGCCTGGGCATCGAAGCGAAAACGGGCTCCAGCGATGACGCAGGAACCCGTTCTCTGACAGGAAAAGAGCAGGCGGCGTGGGAACGTTGAGCCGCCCTCTCCTGACCTAAGCTGCCTTGCCTTCGGTTTGCGCTGCCTCCCCACCTACCTCATGCGCCGCCATCCGCTCCAGCGCCCTGACCAGCGCCGAGTGGTCCTCCTTGCCGCCGCCATTGGCGGCGCAGGAATTGAACAGTTGCTGCGTGGTCGACGTGTTGGGCAGTGACACGCCGAGCACCTTGGCGCCCTCAAGCGCCAGGTTGAGGTCTTTCTGGTGCAGTTCGATGCGGAAGCCCGGCGCGAAGGTGCGCTTGACCATGCGCTCGCCATGCACTTCGAGGATGCGCGAAGCTGCGAGCCCGCCCATCAGCGCCTGACGGACCTTGGCGGGGTCGGCGCCGGCCTTCGAGGCGAAAACCAGCGCTTCGCCGACGGCTTCGATGGTCAGCGCCACGACGATCTGGTTGGCGACCTTGGTGGTCTGGCCGACGCCGTTCGGGCCGACCAGAGTGATGTTCTTACCCATCTTCTCGAACACCGGCCTGGCGCGCTCGAAGGCCTTGTCCTCGCCGCCGACCATGATGGTGAGCGATGCCGCCTTGGCGCCGACCTCGCCGCCCGACACCGGCGCGTCGAGATAGTCGCAGCCGAGATCGTTGATTTTTTGGGCGAATTCCTTGGTCGCGATCGGCGAGATCGAGCTCATGTCGATGACGAGCTTGCCCTTGGACAGGCCAGCGGCGACGCCGTTCTCGCCGAACAGCACGTCGGCCACCTGCGGAGTATCCGGGACCATGGTGATGATGATGTCGGCGGCCTTGGCCACGGCGTCGTGGCCAGTGGTGGTCTTCAGGCCCTTGGCAATGAGATCGGCCGGCGGCTTCGAGCGGTGATCGCTGGCGATGACGTGATAGCCCGCGTCGAGAAGATGCCCCGCCATTGGCGCGCCCATGATGCCGAGGCCGATGAAACCGATGGTTTCCATTGATTTGCTCCGTCAGTATTTGTTGAGGCTGCGTTCCTTCGCGCCCCTCTCTGGCCTGCCGGCCATCTCCCCCTCTTGGGGGGAGATGGCAGCTTCGACGCCGGCTCTTAAGCTGCCGCACTCCCCCGCCCGGCGAATTCGCTGAACCAGCCGAGCCCGGCTTCCGTGCCGGCCTTGGGCTTGTATTCGGCGCCGATCCAGCCGGAATAACCCAAACGGTCAATGTGGTCGTAGAGGAAGGGATAGTTGATCTCGCCCGTCCCCGGCTCGTGACGGCCGGGATTGTCCGCAAGCTGGATATGCGCGATGCGGGGCAGGTTCGCCTCGATGGTCCGGGCGAGATCCCCCTCCATGATCTGCATGTGGTAGATGTCATATTGCAGGAACACGTTCTTCGAGCCGATGCGGTCGATCAGCGCCAGCGCCTGGTCGGAATAATTCAGGAAGAAGCCGGGGATGTCGCGGGTGTTGATCGGCTCGATCAGCAGCCTGATGCCGGCCTGTTCCAGCTTTTCCGCCGCGAAGGCGAGGTTTTCGGCAAAGACGTTTTCCAGCACCGCTCGGTCGGCGCCCTGCGGCGCGATGCCGGCCAGGCAATTGATCTGCTCGCAGCCCAGCGCATGGGCATAGGTGATCGCCTTGGCGACTCCCTGGCGGAATTCCGGCACGCGCTCCGGTAGCACGGCGATGCCGCGCTCGCCCTTCGCCCAGTCGCCGGCCGGCAGGTTGAAGAGAACCTGGCTGAGGCCGTTCTTCTTCAGGCGCGCCGCGACGACGTCAGGCGCATGGTCATAGGGGCCGATATATTCGACGCCCTTGAAGCCCGTGCGGGCGGCGGCATCGAAACGATCGAGGAATTCGTGCTCGCCGAAGAGCATCGAAAGATTGGCTGAAAAACGCGGCATTTTTTTCTCCTTTTCCGCTCAGCTTAATCCAACATCACTATAGCTGTAGGAGCATCCTCATGGCTTTCGGCAAGATCTTCGAATTCCGTGATCTTGTCGATTTCCGTGCCCATGGAAATGTTGGTGACGCGCTCGAGGATGAATTCGAGGACGACCGGGACCTGGTGCTCCTTCATCAGCCGCTGCGCCTCCTTGAAGGCGCCGGCGAATTCCTCGGGCTTCCTCACGCGGACCGCCTTGCAGCCCATCGCCTCGGCGACCGCGACGTGATCGACGCCGTAGCCCGCCTCCGGGTCGCCCGCGCGGTTGACGTTCTCGAAGGCGAGGCTCACCTCGTAGTCCATCGAAAAACCACGCTGCGCCTGGCGGATCAGGCCGAGATAGGCGTTGTTCACCACGACGTGGATGTAAGGCAGCTTGTGCTGCGCGCCGACAGCCAGCTCCTCGATCATGAACTGGAAGTCGTAATCGCCGGAAAGCGCGACGATGTCGCGATCCGGATCGGCCGCGCGCACGCCGAGCGCCGCCGGCAGCGTCCAGCCGAGCGGGCCGGCCTGGCCGCAATTGATCCAGTTGCGCGGCTTGTAGACGTGCAGGAACTGCGCGCCGGCGATCTGCGACAGGCCGATCGTGGTGACATAGGTGGTGTCGCGGGCAAAGGCCTTGTTCATCTCCTCATAGACGCGCTGCGGCTTGAGCGGCACCTGCTCGAAATGCGTCTTTCGCTTCATCGTCTTCTTGCGCTGCTGGCACTCCTTGGCCCAGCCCGACCAGTCGCGCAGCTTGCCGGCCGTGCGCCATTCGGTGGCGACGTCGAGCAGGATCTTCAGCGCCGCCCCCGCATCCGAGACGAGGCCGAGATCCGGCGCGAAGACGCGGCCGATCTGGGTGGGCTCGATGTCGACGTGGATGAACTTCTTGCCCTTGGTGTAGACATCGACCGAGCCGGTGTGGCGGTTGGCCCAGCGGTTGCCGATACCGAAGACGAAGTCGGCGGCAAGCATCGTCGCATTGCCGTAGCGGTGCGAGGTCTGTAGGCCGCACATGCCGGCCATCAACCGGTGGTCGTCGGGGATCGAGCCCCAGCCCATCAGCGTCGGGATGACCGGCACGCCGGTGACTTCGGCGAACTCGATCAAAAGGTCGGAAGCATCGGCGTTGATGATGCCGCCGCCGGCGACGATCAGCGGCTTTTCCGCTTCGTTGAGCATTGCGAGGGCCTTCTCGGCCTGGGCGCGCGTGATTGCCGGCTTGAAGGGAGCGAGCGGCTCGTAGGCGTCGATATCGAATTCGATCTCGGCGAGTTGCACGTCGAGCGGCAGGTCGACCAGCACCGGGCCCGGCCGCGAGGAGCGCATCAGATGGAACGCCTTCTGCAGCGTCATCGGCACCAGATAGGGCTCCATGACGGTGACGGCCCATTTGGCGACGGGTGCCGCGATCGAAGCGATGTCGACGGCCTGGAAATCTTCCTTGTTGAGGCGCGCGCGCGGCGCCTGCCCGGTGATGCAGAGGATCGGGATGGAGTCCGCTGAAGCCGAGTAGAGGCCGGTGATCATGTCGGTGCCGGCCGGACCGGAAGTGCCGATGCAGAGCCCGATATTGCCGGCTTTGGCCCGCGTATAGCCTTCGGCCATGTGCGAGGCGCCCTCGACATGGCGGGCGAGCACGTGGCGGATGGTGCCGCGGGCCTTCAGCGCCGAATAGAGCGGGTTGATCGCAGCACCGGGCACGCCGAAGGCATTGGTGATGCCTTCCTTTTCGAGAACGAGAACCGCTGCGTCGACAGCGCGCATCCTGGCCATGACAAGCCTCCATTTCGTTGGTTGGCTTGATAGTGACAGCGCGCTTTTGATTTTTCAATTTTTTCAGAATATTTTTTCATTTATAGAAAACACCGATTACTACCTGATTTAATTTCATTTTTCGTTTTCCAGAAAACCCGCAGCGACAACCACTGAAAAACTTTTTCATTGCATCCAGCGTCAAATCGGCGAGAATGCCGCCCATGGAAACGACGGAAAAACGCCAGCGCGGCCGGCCGCGCGCCTTCAACGGTCCATCCGAAGCAGCGTCGGTGCAGTCGCTCGACCGGGCGCTGCGGATCCTCGCGATTGTCGCCGAGGCCAGCGGCCTGTCGCTCAGCGAAATCGCGGCGCAAAGCGGCATTGCCGCCTCCACCGCCTATCGCATGCTGACGACGCTGGAGAACCACGGCATGGTCGAATTCGACACAACCGACCAGCTCTGGTCGGTCGGCGTCGAGACCTACCGCATGGGCGCGGCCTTCCTGCGCCGGCGCAAGCTCGTCGACCGCGCCCGCATCGTCATGCAGGAGCTGATGGAAAAGACCGGCGAAACCGCCAATCTGGGTGTCGCCGAGGACGATTGCGTCGTCTTCGTCAGCCAGGTCGAGACACATCAGGCGATCCGCGCCTTCTTCCGGCCGGGCACGCGCAGCCCCTTCCATGCTTCCGGCATCGGCAAGGCGGTGCTGGCGCATCTCGAGCCGGAACGGGTCGCGGCCATCCTGCGCAAGGCAGGCCTGCAGCGCTACACCGACAAGACGCTCTCCGACATCTCGGCACTGGCGCACGACCTTGCGACCATCAAGCGCCGCGGCTGGTCGGTCGACGACGAGGAACGCCACCCCGGCATGCGCTGCGTGGCCGCCGCCATCTTCAACGAATATGGCGAGCCGATCGGCGGCGTTTCGGTGTCCGGCCCGACGGTGCGGGTCACGCCCGAGCGGCTGGCCGAGATCGGTCCGATGGTGCGCGACGCGGCGGTCGAGGTGACGAAGATGATCGGCGGCGTGAAAGCGTATTAGGACGCGCCCGGCAAGGCGCTCTTAGCCGAAATGTCGAAGAAATCGAGCAGGATGGCCAGCCCAACGCCACAGGCCGCCAAGATGAGGCCGGCGATGAATATCCGACTGGCGCGGTCATGAATGCTTCGCTGGAGGGATTTGATGTCGAGCAGAATGGCAAGCGCCCGGATCTGCAGCGCAATACCGACCAAGATCGGCAGGACGGCAATCAGATGGTAGGTCTGCCAGGGGATCGGGTTGGCCGCCCAATGCGTGATGAAGCCTAGCGAAAACGCAAGCAGGATGCCGACGATGGTGATGGTGCCGTTGCGGAAAACCGGTTCGACCCGTTCTTCCTTGGGATCCTGCTGGTCCATGCCACCCTCCTTGGCGCCAAAGCCAGACTAATCGTTTGCAAAATCGCTGTACATCGCTGGTTGCTTGGCAGGAGCCCCAGGCGTTAGCCAGGCCGGACCGCCGGGCTTGAACGTCTTGCCGGAGCGTCGGGATGCATGCGAAAGGGCACGGATGCGGAAAACAGTTTACCTCCTATCCGCCGCTTCGCTTTGCGGATGCGTGGCGGCGGCACCGGCGCCGGTCGAGCCCATAGCTGGCCCCAGCGGCAACCCGCTGGTCGACCCCGTTCCGATCTCGTTGGCGATGGAAGAGATCATCACCGCCGGCGTCCGCCAGCATTTGAAAAACCCCATCTCCGCCAAATTTGGAACGATGCTTGCCGGCGAGCGCAGTTTGAACGGCCGCCACGAAATCGTGGTGTGCGGCTATGTGGACGACAAGGGCTCTCCCGGCGGCAACGAGCCTTTCATCGGCAAGATCTATCCCGATACCGGGAACAGCTTCGAACTCGTCGCGATAAACGACGTCTCGGTCAGCGGCGCCTGCAAGGCGGCGGGATTGGCGATGCCGGAGCTGAAGCCCAATTCCTAAGTCGGCGAGGCAGGAAAGTAGTCCGCTTCAAATCGACCCAATCAGGCTAGCGTCTAACGCTCAAACGCAAGAAAAGGGGCCGCGTGCAGCCCCTCTTTCCTGGCCCGCCTTCTCTTACAGATGGCAATAGTGCGGGTAGCCGTCATAGCCGATGTAGGTGTTCGAATCCGGATCGTAGCTGCCGTAGCGGGCCATGCAGCGGCGGACGTGCCAGGAACCCTCATAGCCGCCGTCTTCCTCGACATAGACCGTGCGGGGCTGCTGCTGGGCAAGCATGCTGCCGAGGACGAAGCCGCCGACGCCCGCGGCGATGCCGATGCCGAGTTCGCGGTTGTGATGGTTGTGAGCCGCCGAAGGCTGGACCGTGCCGACGAGCGAGCCGGCTGCGACGGTGGTGGCGATGAGGCCCGAAACGATGGTGCGCTTGAACATGACGATCTCCTTGATTTCGTTGGAGAGGCGAACCATCCGCCTCTTGAACATGGGTCGCGTCGACGCGCAAAAAGGTTCGAAGATTTTTTGATTTTTTCCGGAGCAGCCGGCGGCTGTTGCCGGTCGGCCGCCGGCCAGGTTGCGTAATAAATGAAAAGGGCGGCCGAGGCCGCCCTTCGAAAGCAACAGGTTTAGGCGTCAAAGGATGATGACCACCCTGCCATGATGATGATGATGGAGATCGGTGGCGAAACGGCAAAAGGTTCGAGGGTTTCGAGTTAGTAGTCGGTAGTGAGTAGTGAGCAGTGACTAGCTGGCTATCCTACTCACTACCGACTACTCCCTACTCACTCCCTTCACCCCATTCCCGTGACATGCCTCAGCCAGAAGGCCAGCACGATGAAGCCGACGAAGGTGGCGACGCCGGTCCAGTCGATATTGGCCTTCTTCAGATCGCTGACGGCCTTCACCAGCAGAAGCCAGGTCACGACGATGAGCGGCAGGATGATGACGAATCTGATCATGGCGGCACCCCGTTCGATGCGATTGCACCTGTATGAGATGTAGGAAGCGGCGCACGGATTTTCAGGATGCCGGCTCGGCTGCGGTCCATTAGCAACCCAAAACGGAGTTTTGTCTTTACTGGCGCACGAAATGTGCTACCGGAGCGCCGTGCCCTTGTAGCTCAGCTGGTAGAGCAGCGGTTTTGTAAACCGAAGGTCGCGGGTTCGATCCCTGCCGGGGGCACCATCCTGCGCCCGTTCGCCCCGAGAAAACTCTTGTTCCGGCGAGCGCAAATGACCCAGTCGATGCAGCGCGCCATTTTGGCGCAGAAGCGCAGCGGGGCTTTCCGCGAGTTTGACCCGTCAACAGAATCTTAGGCAAAACGGTGCAGTCTTGGCTGTCGGCCGTGCCGACGCTGGACCCAGATCATGCTCGGACATCTGCGCACTGGCGATTGGCTGACCCGGGAACGGGTCCGTATGATCTCCGTCACTTTGCTGACCTTTTACGTCCTGTTGATGGTCTTCCTATTTGCGACTTCGAACGGGCGCGTCGATCGTTTTGATCGTCCCTTGGGTACTGACTATTCGCAAGTCTGGACGGCGGGGCGCTTCGTGCTTGAAGGCCATCCGGAAGAACCCTTCGACAACGTGGCGCACCAACGTCGGCAGCAAGACTATTTCTCGCCGACGTCGGGCTTCTTTCACTGGGGCTATCCACCTTACTTCCTGGTCGTCGCGGCGGTCTTCGCCCTGCTCCCCTATGCCTTGTCGCTGCTGTTGTGGCAGGCATCGACCTTGCTGCTCTATCTGGTGGCGGTACGTCGCATTGCGCCCATCCAGGACTGCCTGTTGGTGGCGGCGGCTTTTCCCGCGGTCTTCGTCAATATCGGTCATGGACACAACGGCTTCCTCAGTGCCGGCTTGATGGCTCTGGCATTGTTGGCGCTGGAGCGACGGCCGGTCGTGGCCGGGATCCTGTTCGGCTTGCTTGCCTACAAACCGCAGTTTGGTTTGCTCATTCCCATCGCGCTTCTGGCTGGTGGCTACTGGCGCGCGATCGTTGCCGCGGGCGCAACGATTGTCGCGATGACACTGGGAACGGCGTGGGCCTTCGGCTGGGAAACCTGGCGCGGTTTCTTCGACATGATGCATTTCTCGCGCGTCGTCATTTCCGAACAAGGCGCAACCGGCTGGTATAAGATTCAAACGGTTTTCTCAGCGGTGCGCATGTGGGGCGGCTCGATTCCGCTCGCTTATGGCGTGCAGGCTGTTTCCACCTTGGGCTGTGCCGCGATGGTCGCCTGGATGTGGTTCGCCCGCGTCGACCAGCGGCTGGCGGCGGCCGCCTTGATGACCGGCGCTCTTCTGTCGACACCCTATGCGCTGGATTACGACATGATGCTGCTCGGGCCGGCGCTGGCTTTCTTTATCGCCCATGGATTGGAAACAGGTTTTGCGCCCTGGGAGAAATCGATCCTTGCGGTGGTCTGGGCCACACCGTTGTTGGCCCGCGACCTGACCATGACGACTTTCATTCCTGTCGGACAGATCGCGATGATCGTCTTCATGGCAATGATCTTCCGCCGCACATGGCCGAACGCGAGACAGGACCTTGTCGCGACGACCGGTGCATTGCCGTCGATGCCACGCTGATCCTACTTTCGCCAAGGATTCGGCTTGTCCAGCTATACGGCCGGGCCGCTTCCGTCAGGGCCAAGGCATTTACACTCCAATCGCCGCCACCAGCACCCTGTTCTGCCTTCGGATCGCCGCGCGCAGCTCCGGTATCTTCGCCTCGTCGCGTTTCACGAACTCGATGAACATCATGTTCATGTTGTTGAAGATCAGCTCGCCTACCGCCGGGCCGTCGATGTCCGGGCGCACTAGGCCGATGTGCTGCAGGCGCGCGATCAGCGCGCTTATCTGCTCGGTCAGGTCTCGGTCGAGCGCGGTGTAGGCCTGGCCGAAGGGGCTGTCGGGCAATTGCGTCGAGATCGCCATCGCCTGGCGCCACATCTCCTTGCTGAGATAATTCAGCGAGTGCTCGATATAGATGCCGATCAGCGTGTCCAGCGCGTCGCCGACATTGGCCGGCGGGCTGGCGACCACCCCTCGCCCGGCATTCAGCACCTCGTTGACTTCCAGCGAGACGATGGCGCCGAGGATGTCGCCCTTGTTCTGGTAGTAATTGTAGATGGTGCCGATCGAGACTTCCGCTTGCGCGGCGATCGCCTCGATCTTGGCGCCTTCATAGCCGGCCTCGCGGAACAGCGCCGTCGCCGCATCGATGATGCGGCGGTGCCGGTCCGCCTTCTGTCGTTCGCGCAATCCGCTCATATCGGCCTCCCTGCCACAAAATCATAATTGACTCAATTTTAGAATTGGTTCAACTTTTCTTCCAACAAGCCAGCTAGGCAGGGAGAACACTCGATGACCATCAATGCCCGGACTCCGCTTTCCACCCTGAAGTCCAACCTCGCATCCGCCTGCGCGGCGGCCGCATTGCTGCTCGCGGCGGGCGGCGCCCAGGCTGCCGATCTCAACGCGCTGATCTGGTGCGACCATGCAGATCCGGCGCTGCTCGAACCTTTCGAGAAGGCCAACGACGTCAAGGTCAACGTCAAGGAATTCGAAGGCACGGGCGCAGGCCTCGCCATCGTCGAGCAGTCGCAGCCTGGTGACTGGGACGTGATGGTGATCGACAGCATCGACGTGCCGCGCGGCGTCGAGAAGGGCCTATTCGAGCCGTTGCCCGGGGACAAGCTGCCCTTCGCCGACCTCTTCCCGGAAGTGAAGATGGACAAGTCCACAATCGTCGACGGCAAGCGCTACGGCATCACCGAGAAGTTCGGTTACAACACGATCGGCTTCAACAAGACCAAGGTCGATCCGGCCGACATGCAGTCGCTGGCCTCGCTCACCAGCGACAAATACAAGGGCAAGGTCGCGATCTACGACTATTACCTGCCGGTGATCGGCATGGCGGCGCTCGCGATAGGCAAGAAGACGGCCGACCTTACCGAGGCCGACCTGCCCGCTCTCAAGGCCGAACTCCTCAAGATGAAGGCCAACGCCAAGCTGGTCGGCGAGGTCACCGCCAGCCAGACCGCCTTGGCCACCGGCGAAGTCGACATACTGGTCGGCGGCGGCGAATGGGTGACGGCCGGTCTTGCCAAGGAAAACCCGGCGCTCGACTTCTCGATCCCGAAGGAAGGCGCGGTGTTGTGGTCGCAGTCGCTCGCCATGTTCAGGGATTCCAAGAACAAGGACATGGCGCTGAAATTCATCCAGTACATCATGAGCCCGGAGGGCCAGGCGCGGCTTGCCACCTCGTCCTGCTACTGGGGCATGCCAGCGAACAAAAAGGCAGCGCTGAGCGATGAGCAGAAGAAGATCCTGCGCTTCGACGAGCAGCCCGGCTTCCTTGCCCGCGCCCAGGCCTATCCGGCGCCGAACGCCGATCTCGACAAGAAGATGCAGGACATGTGGACCGGGATGCTGCAGGCGCAGTAGATCGGCCGATGGCGTTCGCGGGAAACAAGTCGCGTGCCCTGCCCTGGGCGCTGGTCGCGCCGGCGCTGGCATGGACGTGTGCATTCTTCGTGCTGCCCTTCATCGCCATGGGGTTTTCCAGCCTCACGGCGCATGAAGGCGGCGGCTTCACTTTAGCCAATTACAGCCAGTTCTTCACCGACCCGTCCTATTGGCGGGCGATGGTCAACTCGCTGGAGGTCACGGCGATCGTCACCGTGGTTTCGATCCTGCTTGCCTATCCCTTTGCCTGGATCCTTGCCGAGATGGTGCCGGAACGCTGGCAGCGGCTGGCGCTGATGCTGGCCGTGCTGCCGTTCTGGACCTCCTATGTCGTACGCTCCTATTCCTGGCTGCTGGTGCTGGCGCAGAACGGCGTCATCAACCGGGCGCTGACCGGCGTCGGCCTGATCGGCGAGCCGCTGCAGCTCGCCAACACGCGTTTCGCCACCGTCACCGGCTTCGTGCACTTCTTCGTCATGCTTTTGACGCTGACCATCTTCGCCAACCTCAAGCAGCTCAGCCCGAGCTACCGCAAGGCTGCCGCCGATCTCGGCGCCGGGCCAGTGCGCACCTTCCTGCATGTCGTGCTGCCGCTGACTTTGCCCGGCATCATGGTCGGCGCCTTCCTCACTTTCGTGCTTTGCATCGGCGACTACATCACGCCTCAGATCCTGGGCGGCAACAACGAGCTGGTCATGCCTCAGCTCGTCATGATGCAGATCGGCCGCCGCGGCGATTTCCCGCTGGCCTCAGCGCTGTCGATCATCCTGATGGCGGTCGTCACCATCGCCTATCTCGCCTGCGCCCGCTGGCTGAAGATCGAGCGGGCCTGACCATGCGCGCCGCCGTCCGCCTCGCCGCCTGGGTCTACGCCATCGCCGTCTACGGCTTCATCTTCCTGCCGGTGGTCGTTCTGGTGCTGTTTTCGCTGCAGGCCACCTCCTTCCCGATCCCGCCCTTCACCGGGCCGTCGCTGCGCTGGTACCAGGCGGTGCTCTCCGATGCGCGGCTCACCTCGGCCTTGGTCAACTCGCTGCTGGTCGCGGTGCTATCCTCGCTTGCTTCGGTCACGCTCGGCTTCCTCTCGGCCTGGGGCTTCGCGCGCTTCGTGCTGCCGGGCTCGGCCATCCTGCGCGGGCTGATCACGCTGCCGCTCACCATCAGCTATCTGATCATTGGCATGGGCCTGCTGGTGCTGTTCAACTGGGCCGGCGTGCCGAAATCGCTGCTTGCGGCCGGCATCGGCCATGTCGTGATCAACCTGCCGCTCTGCTTCGCCATCATCTACAGCCAGATGGGCGATCACCAGATCAACATAGAGCGCGCCGCGCGCGACCTGGGCGCCGCCGAATGGAAGGTGCTTTTGATGATCACCGTGCCGGTGATGGCGCCGGCGATCTTCGCCGGCTTCTTCCTGTCGATGACGTTTTCCTGGGACGAGTTCGTCATCTCCTTCCTGCTCACCCGTTTCGAGACGACGCTGCCGGTGGAGATCTGGAACCTGCTGCGCTCCGGCCTCAACCCCAAGACCAATGCCGTCGGCTCGCTGGTCTTTGCCGTCTCCATCGTCCTGGTGGTGTTTTTCGAACTGACGCTGTTGCGGAGAAAGCCGGCATGAGCGCACCCTTGGTCGATATCCGCAGCGTCTCGCACCGTTTCGGCCAGCTTCCGGTGCTGAAGAACGTTTCGCTGGCGATCGAACCAGGCAGTTACACGATCCTGCTTGGCCCCTCGGGCTCCGGCAAGACGACCTTGCTTTCGATCCTCGGCGGCTTCGTCAATCCAAGCGAAGGCAAGGTCTTCATTCGTGGCCAGGATTGCACGGCCGTGCCGCCGGCCAAGCGCCCGACGACGACCGTGTTCCAAGACTATGCGCTGTTTCCGCATATGAGCGTCGGCGGCAATGTCGGCTTCGGGCTGCGCATGCAGGGCGTCGATGGCGCGACGCGGGCGGCGAAGGCGCGCGATGCGCTGGCCCTCGTCGGACTGGCCACCGCCTTCGACAAGAAGCCGCATCAGCTTTCCGGTGGCCAGCGCCAGCGCGTGGCGCTCGCCCGCGCGCTGGTCATCGAGCCGGCGGTGCTTTTGCTCGACGAGCCGCTCGGCGCGCTGGATCTCAAGCTGCGGCGGCAGATGCAGGACGAGTTGAAGGCGATCCAGAAGCGCGTCGGCACCGCCTTCATCCATGTCACCCACGACCAGGAAGAAGCGATGGCGCTCGCCGACCATTGCGTGGTGATGAATGACGGCCGCATCGAGGACGAGGGCCCGCCCGAGCGGGTCTATGCGCGGCCGGCAACGCGCTTTTCCGCCACCTTCATGGGTGAAAGCACCCTCCTTGCCGGCACAGTGGCCGAGGCGAGGAACGGGATCGTCACGGCCTCGACGGCGGTGGGGTCGATTTCACTGCCCGGCGCTTCACCTGCCGGCACCACTCTCGCGCTCGCGATCCGGCCGGAGCATCTCGTTCTCGGCGACGCGAAAGGCGATGTCGCGCTGGGCATGGCCAAGGTGGGCGATGTCGTCTTCCAGGGCAGCTTCAAGCGCGTGCTCGCCATCTCGATGCAGGACCCGGCATTGCAGTTTATCGCCAAGGCTCCCGCTTCCGCCACCGTCCAGGCAGGCGACACGGTCCCGGTTTCATGCAACGCTCAAGACATCATCCTGCTGGCGGACTGATCCATGGGTATGCTTCCGGTCATCGGCGCTGCGGACTGGTACGAAACCATCCGCATGGGCGACAATATCACGCTCATCCATGAACCCTGGATAAAGCCGTTCTTCCGCTGCAACATCTGGCATGTGCGCGGGCGCGACCGCGACCTGTTGTTCGACACCGGCCTCGGCCATTTCAGCCTGCGGCACCACGTGCCGCTGGTCAGCGAGCGCAGGCTCACCTGCGTCGCCAGCCACACGCATTTCGACCATATCGGCTGCCATCACGAATTCCCGGACCGCTGCGTGCATACCGCCGAAGCGCAAATCCTCGCCGATCCCCGCAACGAATGGACGGTCGCTGACCGTTACGCCAATGAGGAGATGTTCGATGGCGCGCCAGAAGGCTGGGATACGGCACGCTACCGCATCCTGCCCGCGCCGGCGGCCCGGCTGCTCGAGCACGGCGATGTCGTCGATCTCGGCGACCGCGCCTTCGAGGTCATCCACACACCGGGACATTCGCCCGGCGGCATCGCGCTTTATGAGAGGAAGACCGGCATCCTGCTGTCGGGCGACATCGTCTATGACGGGCCGCTGATCGACGACGTCTATCACTCCGATATCGAGGACTATGTCGGGACGCTGCTCGCCATGCGCGACCTCGATGTCTCGGTCGTACATGGCGGCCATTTTCCGAGCTTCGGCAAGGTGCGCTACCGCCAACTCATCGACGAGTATGTCGCGGGCAAACGCAAGGCCGGCTGCCACCTGCGGGGCGGCTGAGCGATCCGGGAAGCGAAGCTTACAGCGCCCTTTGCGGACAAGGTGTTCCCGTAGCGTCGCCGCAACGGGAAGCCGTCGGCTGCGGCCGCTGGCTCATCTCTTCCGAATGGCGCACCAATTCGGCGAACATGAGCGCGAAACTTCCCATCATCAGGAAGACTATGATCAGACGCGTTACCGGCAATAGACAGGTCTCTCGACTGGCCAGCCCCCGCCAACCCATCTCCTGTCGGCTAACATGAACGATCCGGCTTTACGAGTGTTTAAGCTTCGTCTTAACCATAGCAGCCATCACATTCATGTCGCGACTGTCACGAAGCGCGATTGCCGGGGTGTAACCCACCGGCCAGCGCCGCGCCCTTCACAGATATGGGCGGCGCATGCTACGCCGTCGCCGGCGCGGCCCCGCAGACGGTCGCCCTCCGGGAGCCATGAGCAAAGCCGCCAGCCGTTTCGCCTTCGTTTCTTCCGATACCGACGACGCCCGCGCCGCGCTGGAAAGCCTGTCGGCGCGCTACGGGCAGGTGCCAGTCGCGGAGGCCGAGATCATCATTGCGCTTGGCGGCGACGGCTTTCTCCTGCAGACGCTGCGCGACACGATGAGCACGGGCAAGAAGGTCTACGGCATGAACCGTGGCACCATCGGCTTCCTGATGAACGAATATCGCGCCGGCGGCCTCGAGGAGCGCATCGCCGCCGCGGTCGCCGAGACGATCCGCCCGCTGGAAATGGTCGCTGTGACACATGACGGCGAATCCGTTTCGGCGCCGGCCATCAACGAGGTGGCGCTGTGGCGCCAGTCCTACCAGACGGCGAAGATCCGTATCACCGTCGACGGACAGGTGCGGCTGGAGGAGCTGAATTGCGATGGCGTGATGATCGCCACGCCCGCCGGCTCCACCGCCTACAATCTGTCGGCGCATGGGCCGATCCTGCCGCTTGATGCGCCGCTCTTGGCGCTGACGCCAGTGAGCCCTTTCCGGCCGCGCCGCTGGCGCGGAGCGCTGCTGTCCAACAAAGCGACCATACGCTTCGACATCCTGGAAGCCGAAAAGCGCCCGGTGAATGCCGCGGCCGACCACACCGAGGTCAAGGCGGTGGCCTCCATCACCGTGCGGGAATCGCCGACGGCGACGGCAACTTTGCTGTTCGATCCGAACCATTCATGGAACGAGCGTATCCTTGCCGAGCAGTTCCGCTACTGAGCCGGCGCGGCGATACTGTTTCGATTAAGCATCGCGATTAAGGTTACGTCTTCACAATCGCTGTATTTCCGTCCGTTTCTGTTGACAAATCGAGGACTTGCGCCTAACTGCAACACCGATCTTGCAGGCGCGCGGCGCCTGTCGCGGCTCCTGTGTCGCGATTTTCCCAACCAACAAAGACAACAAACACTTGTCCTCAGACACCACGATCGCTCAAGAAGCATTGACATTCTCGGACCTCGGCCTGTCGCCGAAGGTCCTCTCCGCAGTCACCGATGCCGGTTATACCCAGCCGACGCCGATCCAGGCCGGCGCCATCCCGCATGCGCTGCTCGGCAAGGACGTGCTGGGTATCGCCCAGACCGGCACCGGCAAGACCGCTTCCTTTGTGCTGCCGATGCTGACGCGCCTGGAAAAGGGCCGAGCGCGGGCCCGCATGCCGCGCACGCTGATCCTCGAACCGACCCGTGAGCTGGCCGCGCAGGTCGAGGAGAACTTCATCAAATACGGCAAGAACCATAAGCTCAACATCGCGCTTTTGATCGGCGGCGTCTCCTTCGACGAACAGGACAAGAAGCTCGAGCGTGGCGCCGACGTATTGATCGCAACGCCCGGCCGCTTGCTCGACCACCGCGAGCGCGGCAAGCTGTTGCTCAACGGCGTCGAGATCCTCGTCATCGACGAGGCCGACCGCATGCTCGACATGGGCTTCATCCCGGATATCGAACGCATCTGCGAGATGATCCCGTTCACGCGCCAGACTTTGTTCTTCTCGGCGACGATGCCGCCGGAGATCACCAAGCTCACCGAAAAATTCCTGCACGCGCCGGTTCGCGTCGAGGTTTCCAAGGCCGCATCCGCCGCAACCAACATCATCCAGCGGCTGGTCAAGTCGGGCTCAAAACCCTGGGACAAGCGCGAGACGCTGCGCAATCTCATGAAGGCCGAAGACGCCGAGCTGAAGAACGCCATCATCTTCTGCAACCGCAAGATCGAGGTGTCGGAGCTTTTCCGCTCGTTGCTGAAATATGATTTCGATGCGGGCGCGCTGCATGGCGACATGGATCAGCGGGCGCGCATGCAGATGCTCGCCAACTTCCGCGACGGCAAGTTGCGTTATCTGGTTGCGTCCGACGTCGCCGCGCGCGGCCTCGACATTCCCGATGTCAGCCACGTCTTCAACTACGACGTGCCGATCCACGCGGAGGACTATGTCCACCGCATCGGCCGCACCGGCCGCGCCGGCCGCTCCGGAAAATCCTTCACCATCGCGACGCGCTCGGACACGAAATACGTCGATGCCATCGAAAGGCTGATCGGCACCAAGATCGAGTGGCATGACGGCGACCTGTCGACCGTGACCGAAAGCGAGGGCGAGGAGCAGCCGCGGCGCGGCCGCGGCGCGCCGCGTCGGGCCGGCCGCAAGGACGAGGACCGCAAGGACGATCGCAAAGAACGCGGCGAGCGCAAGAAGGACCGTCACGCCAAGCGCGACGAGACGCCCGATGCGGCGCGCGAAGAGCAGCCTGTCGCTGAAGTGGCCGATATCGCCGAACGCCGCGCCCGCAAGGACGCGATTCGTTCCGAGAACGAGCGCAAGGGTTCGGGCAACCATCACGAGCAGCGCGGCGACGCCCGTCCGCAGCGCGACCGCCCCGGCCGCCATCGTCAGGAAGAAGACGACGCAACCGTCGGCTTCGGCGACGACGTGCCGGCCTTCATGCGGATCGTCGCGAAGGTCTGAGTTCCGGACCGCTACGGCAGAATGAAACGGCCCCGACCGGGGCCGTTTCGTTTTTGTACCGTTTGCTCGCCGTGCCCTACATCGGCCCAGGCATCATCTTGGTCGGCTTCTCCAGCATCGGGAAGTCGGCCCTGTTGCATGTCACCTTCGGGTTCGTCGGGGTGAACATGCCGTTCGGATTGTCCCTGAACAGCCAGGCATGCAGGTCGTAGTGGACAAACTCCCTCGGGATGAGCGGGTAGTGTCCTTCCATCGGCCCCATGAATTTCTGGCCGAACAGCTTCGGAGCTTCCTTCACGTCCGGCGTCAACGGCACCAGCCATTCCACGCCGACCAGTTTGAGACCTTTCTTGGTTGGCTCGTAGATCAGGACATTGGGCTTCATAGGATCGAGCGGCTTGCCGATGCTCGGGACGTTGACGAAATGGATGCCCATCGCGCCCTTCGGATAGTACATGGCGCCGTCTATCTTCTCGCCGCTATAGTGGACGCAGCCGACCGTCGACAAATAGAGGTCGCGGACGGCTGCCGTGTAGTCTTCATACTTGGCCAGCGACTTCTTCAAGGCCTCGATGTCGGCCTTGTTGGCGTCCTCGGCCTGGGCCGTGGCGGCTCCAAGCCATGCGCCCAAAAGGCCAGTCAAAACAAGGACGCCGCAGCGCCCCAAACGAGCTGTTCTTGTCATGAATTCCTCCCAGATTCCCTTGATCTGGCCGTGCAAGACCGGGGCGGCAGATGTTGATTGCGCGGCCGATTGACCACCCCATCCCCTCTGGAACACGAAGATGGTAGTCCTTTCACCGGTTCTAGAAAAGTATCAATTAGAAAAAGCTAATGTCCTAAGACTTTCGACCCATCCCTGGCCCGAGCCAATAAAAAACGGCCCCATGCGGGGCCGTTTTTTATTGATGGACTTATGCTGCCGGCGCGGTTCGTCTTACGTGAGCGGCGACAGCTGGATTTCGACGCGCCGGTTCTGTTCGCGGCCAGCGGCCGTCGCGTTGGATGCGATCGGGCGCGTCTTGCCGAAGCCGGTGACTGCGAAGCGGCGCTGATCGACGCCCTGGCCGGACAGGTAATTGGCGACTGCAAGCGCGCGACGCTGCGACAGATCGAAATTGTGCTGATCGCCGCCGGTCGAGTCGGTATGGCCGAAAACGTCCACCGTGGTCTGGCGGAACTTCTTCAGCACCAGCGCGACCGAATTCAGCACCGGATAGAAGCCCGGCTTCACCGCGTCCTGGTCGACGTTGAAGGTGATATCGGACGGCATGTTGAGGATAATCTGGTCGCCGCTGCGGGTAACGCTGACGCCGGTGCCCTGCAGCTGACGGCGAAGCTCGGCCTCGTTCTGGTCCATCGTCGCGCCGATCGCGCCGCCGGCGAGCGCGCCGATGCCGGCGCCGATCAACGCGTTGCGGCGGTCATTGCCGCCGGCCAGCAGACCGAGGCTGGCGCCCGCCAGCGCGCCAAGGCCGGCACCGGCCGCCGTGTTGGAGACCTTCTGGTCGCCGGTATACGGATCGGTGGTGGTGCAGGCGCTCACCAGTAGAGCCGTCGCCACGGCGACGAGCACAGTCTTCTTCATGAGATTGGTCCCTCTCCAATTCACGGCCTTTCGGCCGTGCCAAATCAGCCCTTCCGCAGCCTTGTAGCATGAAATGCGGCGAAAAACGGAACGGGAGTGCGGCCTGCGAAGCTCGGCGGCCGTTCCCGCTTCGCGTCTACCACAGATTCTTGCCGTCGATGACCACCACCTCGACCTTATCCAGGTCGAAATCGTCGAACAGGCGCGAATTGACGCTGATCTTCGGGTTGTCGAAGTCCGGCTTTCCGGTCGACCAATCGGGCGTTTCGGTGAAGGTGCCACAGCCGCAAGTGGCGCAGAAACCGTGCTTTACGGTCTTCGAGCCCCAGCGATAGAAGGAGACATTCTCGGGCGGGCTCGTGAGCTTGAATTGCGACGGCACATAGTATGCCCATAACGACCCCCGCTTCGAGCAGAACGAGCATGTGCATTGCGTCACCGTCCGCGGCGCCTCGGCAACCTCGAAGGTTGTCGCCTTGCAGTGGCAGCTTCCCTTGATGGTCATCACCTCACCTCTCAATTGCCCGCCGCCACCCCGGATTCCACTGGCAGCAGGGCAACATAAAGAAGTGATCCTGACAACCGTCTGTCAGCAGCTTCGGCAGACATGCTGGCGCGCTCGAAGCCCTCTCGCGCCTCGCGTTTGGCTCGCGAGGTCTAGCTCGCGAGGTCTAGTAAGAGGGCGGCGGCACGAACAGGCAGATGGTCTTGCCGGCGTCGAGCCCTGCCTGATGCGCGCACCAGTGGTACTCGCCGTCGGGCGAATTCTTGACCCGCTTGTCGCTATAGGCCACCACCTCGCCCGTGCCTTTTATGACATAGCCTTCGGGCCGCTCGCTGATCGAAGACTGCGGCACCTCCTTGCAATCGAAGTTGGCACAGCAGGCAAAGGGATATTTCCAGCCTTGCGGCATCACCGCCGTGGCTTGGGCGTCGTGCGCGATGGCCGGCAGCGCCAGCACCGAGATAGCTCCAACAGCGAACAGGGAGAACAAAAGTCGGCCAGCCGGTCGAACGGCTTGGGCCGATCTTGATATGGCAGCAGACATCGAAACATTCCTTTCGAGCATCAAGCGTTTTCGCTTGCCCGTTCCCGGAACGTGTCTTCCCAGTGGCCGGATCGTCGGTCGCAGATATGCCGCATCCGGCCATAAATGCTTTTAACCCCAGCACGAAAGCTGGGCTGATTCCTCGACTGGCGCAAGCAACCGCTTGCAACGGCGATGCGACAATTCCCGCCAGCCTCTGCCATTCAGAAACGTGCGCCGGCTTGGTTAACGACCGGTTAGCCGCACGGAACCGGTGCCGGACAACGGGATTCGGCTCAAGCTGGTTCCAGACGTTTCAGCCGGGAACATGCCCATCATACTGCGGAAGGTCGTCGGTGATTGTGAACCACTTCGCCTTCGACCCGACAAAGATGTGCGCGGTCGGTCGTATGGTCGGATCGTCGACCAGCGTGCCCATGGCGACATGCACATAGGCGCCGTCGCGGACCAACGAATCGATGAGCGAGCCGCATCGCCCGCAATGCGCGTCGTGGCCGCTCTCGTCGCCGAAGATCAGCAGCCTGTCATCGCCCGCGACGAGACGGAACTTTTCGCGCTCGATGCCGGCGAAGGGCTTGAACGCCGACCCGGTCGCGCGCCGGCAGTTCGAGCAATGGCAGTTCGCCGCGTAAACAAATTCGTCCGCAACCTGATAGTGAACTGCGCCGCAGAAGCATTTTCCCGCTAGTGTTTGAGACACCGGCTTCCTCCGCTCCGGCAACGCATATGCACTAGTCGAGGTCCGCCACCGCTTCGCCCGCACCACCTTCGATGCGGTGCGACAGCGATGCTTCCATGAACTCGTCGAGATCGCCGTCGAGCACGCTCGACGGCGAAGTGCTCTCGACGCCGGTGCGCAGATCCTTCACCAACTGATAGGGCTGCAACACATAGGAGCGGATCTGATGGCCCCAGCCGATATCGCTCTTGGAGGCCTCGGTCGCATTGGCGACCGCTTCGCGCTTCTTCAGCTCTTCCTCGTAGAGGCGCGAGCGCAGCATTTCCCAGGCCTTGGCCTTGTTCTTGTGCTGCGAACGCTCCGCCTGGCAGGCGACCGCGATGCCGGTGGCGATATGGGTGATGCGCACAGCCGAATCCGTGGTGTTGACGTGCTGCCCGCCCGAGCCGGATGAACGATAGGTATCGATGCGGACATCGGATTCCGAAACGTCGATCTCTATCTTGTCGTCGACGACAGGATAGACCCAGATACTGGAGAACGACGTGTGGCGGCGCGCATTGCTGTCATAGGGCGAAATACGCACCAGGCGATGGACGCCGGATTCCGTCTTCAGCCAGCCATAGGCGTTGTGACCCTTGATCAGCACGGTGGCGGACTTGATGCCCGCTTCTTCGCCGTCATGGACTTCCAGCACCTCGACCTTGAAGCGGCGGCGCTCGGCCCAGCGCGTGTACATGCGCAGGAGCATCGAGGCCCAGTCCTGGCTCTCGGTGCCACCGGCGCCGGCATGGATTTCGAGATAGGTGTCGTTGGCGTCGGCCTCGCCCGAGAGCAGCGTCTCGACCTGGCGGGCCTTCGCCTCGCCCTGCATCGAACGCAACGCCGCCTCCGCTTCCGCGATGATGCCGTCGTCGCCCTCTTCTTCGCCGAGCTCGATCAGGCCGATATTGTCTTCCAGAGCCTGGGTCATCCCCTTGACGGCGGCGATGCCGTCCTCAAGCTCCTGGCGCTCGCGCATCAGCTTCTGCGCTTCGATCGGATCATTCCAGAGGCTGGAATCCTCTGCACGCGAATTCAGGTATTCAAGCCGCTTTACAGCCTGATCCCAGTCAAAGATGCCTCCTCAGCAGGGTTATCGCCTGCCTGATCTCGTCGACAATGTTGAGCGTTTCCGCGCGCATGGCTCTTCGTCCGGTCCTGTTCTTTCGGTTTTTTGGAATAGGCGCGATACATAGGCACGGCATCGCCGCCTGTAAAGCGAAATGGGCCGGCGGCTGGCCGACCCATTCGAGAAGCATTTCGACGTCAGTAAAGCCCGCCGCCGCCGTCCTGGATGGCCTGGTTGGCCTGCGGCGACAGCGCCCCGCCCGACCCGTTCGAGCCATCGGCGCCCATGCCGATCACCCAGTAGCTGTCGGCCGGGCCGGTGCCGGGCTTGAACGCTTCAACGATGGTGTTGGGATCGCCTTCGGCGGCGCGCATGCCGGTCTTCCGGTTGATGGCGATGAGCTTCATGCCGTCCGGAACCTGGAAGTCAGTGTTCGGCTTGCCGTCAAGCGCCACGCGCATGAAATCCTTGAAGATCGGGGCGGCGAGACCGCCACCCGTGGCGCCCTTGCCGAGGCCGCGCGGCGTGTCGTAGCCCATGTAGAGACCGACGACGAGGTTTGGCGTGAAGCCGATGAACCAGGCGTCCTTCTCGTCATTGGTCGTGCCGGTCTTGCCGGCGATGTGACGACCAAGCTCGCCGATGGTGGCGCCGGTACCGCGCTGCACGACGCCCTCCATCATCGAGGTGATCTGGTAGGCGGTCATCGGGTCGAGCACCTGCTCGGAGTTGTCGACCAGCTCCGGCTCGGGCTGGTTCTTCCATTCGGCGGCGTTGCAGCCCTCGCAGCCGCGCTCGTCCTGTTTGAACACCGTCTTGCCGTAGCGGTCCTGGATGCGGTCGATCAGCGACGGTTTGATCGACTTGCCGCCATTGGCCATGATCGAATAGGCCGAAACCATGCGCATGACGGTCGTTTCGCCGGAACCCAGCGCCATCGGCAGATAGGGCGCCAGATGATCGTAGACGCCGAAGCGCTCGGCATATTCCACGACCAGCTTCATGCCCATGTCGTTGGCGAGTCGCACGGTCATCAGGTTTCGCGACTTCTCGATACCGGAGCGCAAGGTTGCCGGCCCCGCGACCGTGCCGTCATAATTCTTCGGCGTCCAGGTGGTGTTGCCGCTCTGGATGGTGATCGGGCCGTCCATGATCACCGAGGCCGGCGTGTAGCCGTTGTCGAGCGCCGCCGAATAGACGATCGGCTTGAACGAGGAACCGGGCTGGCGCATCGCCTGGGTGGCGCGGTTGAATTCCGACTGCGCGTAGGAGAAGCCGCCGACCATGGCGAGCACGCGGCCGGTGTGCGGATCCATGGCGACAAGGCCGCCCTCGACCTCCGGCACCTGGCGCAGCATGTAGGTATTGTCGGAGCCGTCATTCTTCTGCACGAAGATCACGTCGCCGGGTTCCAGCACTTCCGCCGGGGACTTCGCCCTGACGGACTTGCCGTTGACGAAGTGGCGCATGGCGAAGCCCATGTCTTCCTTGCTGACGGTGCCCTGGACGCGTTCCTTGACCAGATCGCCGGAAACCTGCCGCGTCGGCTGGATGCCGATGGTCAGGCCACTCGCCGAACTGTCGAGCACGACGGCCAGCGTCCATTCCGGAACATCCTCGAGACCCTTCACATTGCCGAGCGGCACGCCCCAGTCGCCGGAGACGTCGATATGCGTCACCGGTCCGCGATAGCCGCGCAGCATGTCGTATTTGAGCAGGCCGTTCTGCAACGACTTGCGGGCGATGAGCTGGATATTCGGATCGAGCGTCGTGCGCACCGACAGTCCGCCCTCGTAAAGCGCGTTCTCGCCATAGCGGGCGATAATCTGGCGGCGGACTTCCTCGGTGAAATACTCGCCGGCGAACAGATACGAGCCATTGCGGCGGGGCTTGACGCCGAGCGGCTCGGCCTTGGCCTTGTCGCCTTCCTCGCGGGTGACATAGCCATTCTCGACCATCTGGTCGATGACCCAATTGCGGCGCTCGATTGCGCGGTCGGCATGCTTGAAGGGATGGTAGTTGTTCGGGCCCTTCGGCAGCGAGGCGAGATAGGCGGCCTCCGCAACCGTCAATTCGTTGACCGACTTGTCGAAATAGGTGAGCGCGGCGCCGGCGACGCCATAGGCGCCGAAGCCGAAGAAGATTTCGTTGAGATAGAGCTCGAGGATGCGGTCCTTGGAATAGGCCTGCTCGATGCGGAAGGCCAGGATCATCTCCTTGATCTTGCGCTCATAGGTCTGGTCGGAGGTGAGCAGGAAGTTCTTCGCCACCTGCTGGGTGATGGTCGAGGCGCCGACCTGCCGCCGGCCGGAACCGAAATTCTGCAGGTTGACGATTATGGCGCGGCCGAGGCCGGTGATGTCGATGCCGGGATGGTTGTAGAAGTTCTTGTCCTCGGCCGACATGAAAGCGGCCTTGACGCGGTCCGGGATGGCCTGGATCGGCAGGTAGAGACGCCGCTCGCGCGCATATTCGGCCATCAGGGCGCCGTCGGAGGCATGGATGCGCGTCGTCACCGGCGGCTCATACTTGGCCAGAACCTCGTAGTCGGGCAGGTCCTTCGCCACATGGCTGATATAAATAGCGATACCAGCAGCCACCAGCAGCGCCAGCGTCGTGCCGACGCCAAAGAAATAGCCGATGAGACGAATCATGCCCGCTCCAGTCCGAGGTTCGGGATTTTCCTAAACGAAGCCGCCTGCCGCGCAAGCTTCCCGGAGCGGTCCCAATCCGCAATCAAAAACCCATGTCGCGACCATGTGGACAAAATACGGCAGCGCGAAATTTGAGGACTCGGTTGCCGAATAATAACGCCGGGTGTTGTCGTCATGCAACGCTGCTTGCGGTTGTAGACGTCCGACGGTTGTGGGCGGGTGCGGGTCAGCCGCCCGTCGCGGTTCCGGCCTTGGCGGCGGCAAACAGGGCGACCGCGTTGGTTATGCTTTGCGCCGCCTTGCCGCGCCAGTCGGCGTTGAGCAACTGCGCCTCATCCTTGACGTTGGAGAGGTAGCCGAGCTCGACCAGGACGGACGGCACGTCCGGGGCCTTGAGCACCCTGAAGCCGGCCGAGCGCTGCGGATTGTTGATAAGGCCGACGCTGGTCGACAACTGGCCGACCAGCGTGTGGGCGAAGCTCATCGAGAAACCATGCGTTTCACGGCGGATCAGGTCGATCAGGATGTCGGTGACTTCCTTGTTGTCGTCCTCGATCTTCATTCCGGCGAACTGGTCGGACAGGTTCTCGCGATCGGCGAGCGCCTGGGCTTCCGGATCGGAGGCCTTGTCCGAGAGCGTGTAGACCGTGGCGCCGCGAAGGCCTTTGACGGCGATCGTATCGGCATGGATGGAGATCAGGAGATCGGCCTCGTGCTGGCGCGCGATGCGCACGCGTTCGTCCAGCGCCAGGTACACGTCGTTGTCGCGTGTCATGAAGACATCGTATTTGCCGGCCGCGGCCAGCTTGTCGCGCAGCTCCTCGGCAAAAGCGAGCGTGACGTCCTTCTCGATCGTGCCGGCGGAGCTTTCTGCGCCGCCATCGACGCCGCCATGGCCGGGATCGATAACCACCGTGAAGCGATGGCCGGGCGCCGAGACCGGTCCGGTGCCGACCCGCTCGCCCTTTTCGGTCGAAACCGTCGAGCCAGTGGTCAGCGACTGATTGGCGAGAGCTTCGTCGAACTCCCGCTCGGAGGCGGCCGACATATCGATGGCGATGCGGTAGCCGCTGCCGTCGTCATTCTTGAGCACGTCGAGCTTGTCGACGACGAAAGGGCCCTTGCCGGTAAGGATCAGGCGCGAGCCATGTCCCTGATCGCCATAGCGAACAGCCCGCACAAGGCCGCGCGGCTTCACATCCTTGGCGTCGACGGCGAATCGCGTGCGAGGCAGGTCGACGACCAGGCGATTGGGGCCGCGCAGCAGGAACCATTTGACATCCGGCTCGCGGTCGAAATTCACGACGATGCGCATCTTCGTGGCGTCGCCGGCCATCTTGTAGCCGGTCGCGCCAAGCAGGTCGTCGGCATGCGCGCCGGCAGTGAGGCAGAACAACACAGCCAGCAGCAAGGCGGCCCAGGCCAGGCGCGGGAAATGCCCGCCGGCCCCACTCCTCTTGTCTGCGGCGCCCGCCGGTCCCATCTCTTATCCGTCGCTCCCGGTTTGACGCATTGCGCCCAACCTTCTTGCAAAGTGCCTGTCAGGCCACCAACCCGATTAACGATTGGTATTCAGAGAAGGTTAACCAAGCCTTTCAGAGAGCGCGACGAAAGACACCTTCCCCTGCGGAAGCGCTTTTTGCCGGCATCCGAAATCGGGGTTGCCTTCCATCCCGCCAAATCATAAAAGCGACGTTGGATCACTGCAATCCTGGAACCGCTCGCCTCAGCAGTTTCCTGCCACAGGTCGGATGCAAAGGCGGCTCCGTTACCCTTCCAGGCTCAGGTGGTCGCGACGAATTTCGCAAGCGTGCCCTCGTGGCGGGGGAATCGCTTGCGTGAGGAAAACGGCCGGGTTGCCCCCGCGCCGGCTCTTCGTGAGCAAACAAGCTGGTCCGGCTCAACCCGGGCTTTGGTTCAAAAGGTTCTGCTGGGTGCCGATGGCTTCAAGCGCAATCATGGAAAGGTCCGCATCAAACCGCGCCACAATGGCTGCGGGCGGCACCGCCATTGCGCTCAAGCGGCGGCCGGCGGACGTTCAATTATCCGGCATGCACACAGATACAGGCGCACAGCGGCGGGCATTGCCACGCCAGCTGCGGCCGTCGGCTGCCGGCAGGAAACAAAATAATGCCCAACAAGATGCTGATAGACGCCTCCCACCCGGAGGAAACACGCGTTGTTGTCGTTCGCGGTAACCGCATCGAAGAATTCGACTTTGAATCCCAGGACAAGAAGCAGCTCAAAGGAAACATCTACCTCGCCCGCGTAACGCGCGTCGAACCTTCCCTCCAGGCAGCCTTTGTCGAGTATGGCGGCAACCGTCACGGTTTTCTCGCCTTCAGCGAAATTCATCCCGATTATTACCAGATCCCGGTCGCCGACCGTCAGGCCCTGCTGCGCGCCGAGGCGCAGGAAGCCGAAGACGAAGACGACGAGGAGGCCGAGAACGGCGAAGAGCAGCAGGCGCGCGATCGCGGTGGCCGACGCAGCCGGCGGCGCGGCGGCAAGAACCGCGACCGCGGTGAGCACAAGCACGATGCCGAAGTCGCTGCTTCCCCCGAAAGCGGGGAAAGCCCGGCAGAGGCCATAGCGACCGAGGAAACCGCTGCCGAGGCTGTCGGAAGCGAGGATGCCGGCGGCGAGACCGCCGATGTCCAAGCGGAAAACGCGGAAACGACCTCCGAGGCCGTCGGCGCCGCACTGGAAACGGCTGAAGAATCAGCCGACGACGATGATGGGAAGCCATCGGAAGGCGGCCCCACCTCGATCGCGGCGAACGTCGAAGCCGACGTGATTTCCGAAGCGGTCCCGCAGACGGACCAGCCCGAGCAGAGCGGCGAGGCCGCCGCCAGCGACAATGATCGCGGCATGCTGGAGGAGGTCTCGTCCTCGCATTCGGACGAGCACGAGGTCGAATCGGTCGGCGCCGAAGATGCGCTCGAGGAAATCCGCAACCGCCGCAAGCCGGTGCGACGCCAGTACAAGATCCAGGAAGTCATCAAGCGCCGCCAGATCCTTTTGGTGCAGGTGGTCAAGGAAGAGCGCGGCAACAAGGGCGCGGCGCTCACCACGTACCTCTCGCTTGCCGGCCGCTATTCGGTGCTGATGCCGAACACGGCGCGCGGCGGCGGCATATCGCGCAAGATCACCAACGCACAGGACCGCAAGCGCCTGAAGGAGGTCGTGGCCGATCTTGAAGTGCCGCAGGGCATGGGCGTCATCCTGCGCACCGCCGGCGAAAGCCGCACCAAGGCCGAAATCAAGCGCGACTACGAATACCTGATGCGGCTTTGGGAAAACGTCCGCAACCTGACGCTGCAGTCCTCGGCCCCTGCCCTGGTCTACGAGGAAGGCAGCCTGATCAAGCGCTCGGTGCGCGACCTCTACAACAAGGACATCGACGAAATCCTGGTTTCCGGCGAAGACGGCTACCGCGAGGCCAAGGACTTCATGCGCATGCTGATGCCGAGCCACGCCAAGGTGGTTCAGCCGTTCCGCGACACCACGCCGATCTTCGTGCGCAACGGCATCGAGGCGCAGCTCGACCGCATGCTGCAGCCGCAGGTGACGCTGAAGAGCGGCGGCTACATCATCATCAACCAGACAGAGGCGCTGGTTTCGATCGACGTCAACTCCGGCCGCTCCACCAAGGAGCATTCGATCGAGGAGACCGCGCTCCACACCAATCTGGAAGCGGCCGAGGAAGTCGCGCGGCAACTGAGGCTGCGCGACCTTGCCGGCCTCATCGTCATCGACTTCATCGACATGGAGGAGAACCGCAACAACCGCTCCGTCGAGAAGCGGCTGAAGGATCACCTCAAGAACGACCGCGCCCGTATCCAGGTCGGCCGCATCTCGCATTTCGGCCTGATGGAGATGTCGCGCCAGCGCATCCGCGCCAGCGTGCTGGAATCGACCATGAAGCCCTGCCCGCATTGCGGCGGCACCGGCCATGTGCGCTCCGACTCCTCCGTGGCGCTGATGGTGGTGCGGGCGATCGAGGAATTCCTGCTCAAGGATTCGCGCAGCCACATCATCGTGCGCACGCCCGCCGTGACCGCGCTTTATGTGCTCAACCACAAGCGCGCCAATCTGGTGGAGCTCGAAGCCCGCTTCGGCCTGACGATCACGATCGAGGCCGACGAGACACTCGGCACCCAGCACTACGCGATCTTCCGCGGCGCCGTTGCCGAAAAGCCGGAAGGCTTTGTCGAGGTGCGCAGCCTGCCGGCCTATGTCGAGCCGGAAGAGCCCGAGGACGAGATCGTCATCGAGGAAGAGGAAGAAGAGGTTTCGGTGCAGGCCGAACAGCCGCGCCAGCCGCAGCAGCAGGGTCAGCACCAGCAGCGGTCCGAGGACGGCGATGGTCGCAGGCGCCGCAAGCGCCGTCGGCGGCGTGGCGGCAGGGATCGCGACCGTGAGCTGACCGGCGACGCCGTGGCACCGGCGGAAGCGGGCGAAGCAACCGACGATGCCACGGATGCGATCGAAGAAGCGGCTCAGGACGTGACCGCCGGCGATGAAGCCGCGGCGGCAACCGAGGACGGTTCGGCCAAGAAGCGGCGGCGCGGCAAGCGCGGCGGCAAGCGCAGCCGCCGCGAGGACGAGGCTTCGGAGGCGGTTGCCGGCGAGACTGTCGGCGACACCGAGGACGAAGCAGCGGAAAGCGAGGATGCCGCCGGCGAGCCGGTCGTGGCAGCCGCGCCCGAACAGCCTGCCGCTCCAGCGGCCGCCAATGACGACGCCGAGGTGGCCGAGAAGCCGAAGAAGCCCCGCCGTTCGCGAGCAAAGAAGGTGGCCGAGGAAACCGTGGCCGAGACGGTGTCGGAGCCTGTTGCCGAGGCCCAGGTCGCGCCCGTGGCCGCCCCGCCCGAGCCGGCGCCCGCCGCTCCAGCGGAGGCCGAGCCTGCCGCCAGTGCGCATCCGACCCGCCGCAAGCCGCAGTCGGTCGACGCGCCGGTTGTTCCCGTCGTCTCCTCTAACGTGTCCGGCGAGGCCAAGGCCGAAGACAAACCGAAGCGCGCCGGCTGGTGGCAGCGCAAGGGTTTTTTCTAAACCTTTCAGGCTGTTAAGTTGATCTTTTAAAAGAATCCCGCGCCACTCTCGGCGCGGGATTTTTCATTTTACGGCGCGAAGATCGACCAGTTCATCATCCGGGCAAGCTTCTCCAGCGCGATGGAGCCGAGCTTGGAGTTGCCGTTCTCGTTGAGGCCGGGCGACCAGACCGCCAGCGAAGCTACCCCAGGCACGATGCCGAGAATGCCACCGCCGACACCGCTTTTGCCCGGTATGCCTACGCGGAAGGCGAAATCGCCGGAACCGTCATAGTGGCCGCAGGTCAGCATCAGGGCGCCGATGCGGCGCGCCCGCTCAGTCGACACGACCGAATGTCCGGTCGCCGGGTTCCGGCCGCCATTGGCGAGGAACCGGCCGGCCATGGCGAGCTGGCGGCAGCTCATGGCGATCGCGCAATGGTGGAAATAGACCCCCAGCGCCAGCTCCGGTTCGTGATGGAGATTGCCGAAGGATTTCATGTAGTTGGCCAGGGCGAAGTTGCGGTAGCCGGTGGCCCGCTCGGATGCCGCGACCTCACGATCGATGATGATCGTCTCGTCATCGGCAAGGAACTGGATGAAACGCAGGATTTCGCCGATCGCCTCGCGCGGCTGGTGGCCCGCGAGCAGGACGTCGGAGACGACGATGGCCCCGGCATTGATAAACGGATTGCGCGGGATACCGTTCTCATGCTCGAGCTGGACGATGGAGTTGAACGGGTTGCCGGACGGCTCGCGGCCGACGCGATGCCATAGCGCATCGCCGACCTTGCCCAGCGCCAACGTGAGCGTGAAGACTTTCGACACGCTCTGGATCGAAAAGGGCTGATCGGCTTCGCCGGCAAGGATGACGCGGCCGTCATTGGTCACGGCGGCGATGCCGAATTTCTTCGGATCGACCTTGCCGAGCTGCGGGATGTAGGTCGCCACCTCGCCGCGATCGGTGCGCTCAGCCATCTCGGCGGCCACTTCGGCCAGTGCTTGCTCGAGTTCCGGCATGGCTTCTATTTCAACCAGCGTTCAATGCGCCCCAGCGCCTCGACCATGTCGTCATGGCTGCCGGCATAGGAAAAGCGCATGGTGCGATGGCCCTGCAGCGGGTCGAAATCACGGCCGGGCGTCGCCGCGACATGCGCCTCGGCCAGCATTTTGCGCGCGAAAGCCATGCTGTCATTGGTGTGGCGGGTGACATCGCAGAAGGCATAGAAGGCGCCATCCATCGGCGCGGCGAGCGCGAAGCCGAGTTCCGGCAGGCGCTTCATCAGGAGGTCACGGTTCCAGGCATAGCGCGCCTTCACCTTTTCCAGCTCCGGCGTCGCCTTGAACGCCTCGATCGCCGCGATCTGCGACAGTTCCGGAGGCGAGATATAGAGGCTCTGGGCGACACGTTCTATCGGCCGCACCAGCTCTTCCGGCAGCACCATCCAGCCGATGCGCCAGCCGGTCATGCAATAGTATTTCGAGAAGGAATTGATCACGGTCACGCCGGCGCCATGCGCCAGCGCGGTGACATCGGGCGCAGCGTAGGCCAGCCGGTGATAGATTTCGTCGGAGATCACGGCGATGCCAAGTTCCTCGGCCGCCTCCACCAGCGTCGCGAGTTCCTCAGCCGGGATCACCGCGCCGGTCGGATTGGCGGGGCTGGCAAACAGCACGCCCTTCAGCGGCTTCTCGCGATGCGCGGCCTTGAGATGCTCGGCATGCAGATAGGCATCCGCGCCGAGCTCGATCTCGACGATCTCGATGCCGAGCGCGGCCATGATGTTGCGGTAGGCCGGATAGCCGGGTGCGGCGATGGCGACACGGTCGCCCGGGTCGAACATGGCCAGGAAAGCGAGGTTGAAGGCGGCCGATGAGCCGGTCGTGACGGCAATGCGCGACGGCGCGACGTCGATCCCGTAATGCTCGCCATAATGCGCCGCGATCGCCTTGCGCAGATCGGCGAGACCCAAGGCGTCGGTGTAGCCGATGCGGCCATGCCTGAGCGCCGCGGCCGCCGCCTCGCGGACGCCGACCGGCGCGGGATCCGACGGCTGGCCGACGGCCATCGACACCACAGGCACGCCGGTGGCCTTCAGCCGGTTGGCTTCGGCCAGGATGTCCATGGCGTGGAACGGCTCGACTTCCCCTCGGCGCGAAAGCGAAACGACCATTTGACCTCTTCCAACTGCCCTGCGACGAAATCCGAGCGGAAACCGTCGCGGATTTGCCCGTGAACCGCCCCGGTTCGAGGACGGCGCCGCACAAATGCCCGATTGATGTGGGGATCACAAGCGCGCAGGAAGTTACCGGCGCCGACTTTTCATCTTTCGCCCGCTCGTCTACCAGTGGACCTTATGTTGAGCCGACCCCGACCATCGATTGGCGAATCGACCTCCCTCAGCCGAACCGCGCGCGGCTTCGCGACCCTTATGCTGGCCGCCGCGGTTGCGGTCTCGAGCTCGGTCAGCGCCTTCGCGCAAGGCGTGCCGGTGGTGCGCGATGCCGAGATCGAGGCGCTGGTGCGCGACTATGCCCGGCCGATCTTCAAGGCCGCGGGGCTCGCCAATGACGGCATCGACATCGTTCTGGTCAACGACCAGAGTTTCAACGCCTTCGTCACCGGGCGGCGACTGTTCATCAACACCGGCGCGCTGGTGACTGCCGAAACGCCGAACGAGATCATCGGCGTCATCGCGCACGAGGCCGGCCATATTGCCGGCGGCCACCAGCAGAAATTGCGCGACCAGCTCGACCGCGCCAAGACCATGGCCATCATCGCCACCCTGCTTGGCGCCGGCGCCATGGTTGCCGGCGCCACCACCAACAGCCGTGGCCTTGCCGGCGCCGGCATGGGCGTCGCCGCGGGCGGCGGCGAGATGGCGCAGCGCTCGATCCTTGCCTATCAGCGCACCGAAGAGATCACCGCCGACCGTTCGGCGATCACCTATCTCAACGCCACCGGCCAGTCCGGCATGGGCATGCTGAAGACCTTCGGCCGCTTCCAGAGCGCGCTCTCGCTCGCCGGCACCCAGGTCGACCCCTACCGGATCAGCCATCCGATGCCGCAGGAGCGCATCGCCAACCTGGAAGTGCTCGTCAAGCAGAGCCCGTTCGTCAACGTTGTCGACCCGCCTGCCTTGCAGCAGCGGCACGACATGATGCGCATCAAGATCGCCGCCTATATGCAAGGCCAGGCGGCCGTCGCGCGGCTGATGCGCAAGAACCCGGCCAGCCTCGCCTCGCGCTATGGCGATGCGCAGCAGACCTATCTCTTCGGCAATCCCGGCGCGGCGCTCACCAAGACGGCGGCGCTGATCAAGGAACAACCGAAGAACCCCTATTTCCAGGAATTGCGCGGCGATATCCTGATGAAGGCCAACAAACCGAAGGACGCGGCGGACGCCTATGCCAAGGCGGTCAGCCTCGATCCGGCGCGCTCCGGATTGCTATTGGTCTCGCTCGGCCAGGCGCTAATGGCGGTGGGAACGCCCGATTCGATCCAGAAGGCGGTGACCCAGCTCAACAATGGGGTCGCGCGGGAAAGGGAGAATGCCGACGCTTACCGCTTTCTGGCGCAGGCTTATGGCGAACTCGGCGACATTCCGGCCGCCGATCTTGCCACCGCCGAGGGCCACTATTATGCGGGCGACTACAAAAACGCTAAGATCTTCGCCATGCGCGCTCAACAGAAATTGAAGCGCGGCGAACCCCGCTGGGTCCGCGCGCAGGATATTGTAAACTACACGCCATCGAACAAACTCAAATGAACCTCCCGGGCGTTGGCGGCGACCAAGGCGGACCGGAATGGGCAAAAGGAACGACGATATGAACAAGGCAATCCTGCTTGGCAGTGCTGGCGGTCTGGCGGTGGCGCTCGGCATGCTGGCCTTCGGCTTCGTGGCGGGAAACCCGCAAGCCGCGAGGGCCGACACCGTGCAAGTCGCCCAGGTTACGTCCTCCACCGACACCAAGGCCGCTGCCGACACCAAGATCGATCGCAAGGAGGTCGAAGGCATCATCCGCGATTATCTCTTGAAGAACCCGGAAGTTCTGCTCGAGGTGCAGGACGCGCTCGAGGCCAAGCAGAAGGAAGAGCAGCGGCTCGCGGCGCTCGGCGTGATCAAGAACTCCAAGGACGAGATCTTCAACTCCACCTTCGACGGCGTCGTCGGCAACCCGAAGGGCAAGGTCACGATCGTCGAGTTCTACGATTACAATTGCGGCTTCTGCAAACGCGCCATCGAGGACATGAAGGCATTGACCAAGTCCGACTCGGACCTGCGCTTCGTGCTCAAGGAGTTCCCGATCCTCAGCCCGGATTCGCAGAAGGCCAGCGTCGTCTCCATGGCGTTCCACCTGATGCATCCGGAGAAATACGGCGAGTTCCACACCGCGCTGCTCGGCGGCCAGGGCCGCGCCACCGAAGCGACCGCCATCAAGGTGGCGCTTTCGCTCGGCGCCGACGAGGCGACGCTGCGCGAGAAGATGAAGGACCCGCGCATCGCCGAAACGCTTTCGCGCACCTATGACCTTGCGACGAAACTGTCGATCACCGGCACGCCGTCCTATGTGGTTGGTAACGAGGTGATCTTCGGAGCGCTCGGCCAGCAGGTTCTGGCGGAAAAGATCGAAGAGGCCAAGAGCGCGCTGTAAGCGCGTGCGCGTGCAGAAGCCGGCCGTTGTGGACAGCGAAAGAACGCACTTGCGCTCTTTTCGCGGGCGGTTATGCCCATTATAGAGACCCAGTGCGCCGGCTTGGGGTCGGCGCAGAACAAGGTCGGCATATTGAAAACGATTTTCGTCCTCAACGGTCCCAACCTCAATGCGCTCGGCAAGCGCGAGCCGGGGATTTATGGCGGCAAGACACTTGCGGCCATCGCAGAGGACTGCAAGGCGGCCGGCGCCGCGCTCGGGCTCGAGATCGATTTTCGCCAATCCAATCATGAGGGCGACCTGGTCGACTGGATCCAGGAAGCCGGCGAGAAGGCGGCAGGCATCGTCATCAATCCGGGCGCCTACAGCCACACGTCGATCGCCATTCACGACGCCATCCGCGCCGTAGCACCGCTGCCGGTCGCGGAAGTCCATCTTTCCAACATCCACGCGCGGGAGCCCTTCCGCCACGTCTCCATGGTCGCGCCGGTCGCTGTCGGCATGATCTGCGGGTTCGGGCCCCTCGGCTACACGCTCGCGCTGCAGGCACTGGCTGCTCGCCTGTGACCGGCCCCCAAACAGAAGGCTCGAAAATGTCGATAAAAAAGACCGGTGTTGACCAGCAGCTGATCCGCGATCTGGCGGGCATTCTGAACGACACCAACTTGACCGAGATCGAGGTCGAACTCGGCGACCTCAAGGTGCGCGTCTCGCGCCAGGCGCAGGCCGTGCATGCCGTCGCCGCGCCGCATAGCGCGGTTGCTCCTGTTGCCGCGGTGGCGGCTCAGCCCGCAACTGCAGCCGTTGCCGCCGACGTGTCCAAGAACGCGGTGCCCTCGCCGATGGTCGGCACCGCCTATCTGGCGCCCTCGCCCGACGCCAAGGCGTTCATCGAAGTCGGCCAGAAGGTCAAGGAAGGCCAGACGCTGCTCATCATCGAAGCGATGAAGACGATGAACCAGATACCCTCGCCGCGCGCCGGCACGGTGACGGCGATTCTCATCGAGGATGCCCAGCCGGTCGAATACGGCATGCCGCTGGTGGTTCTTGAGTAGGGCCGGGAACAGCCAGATGTTCCAGAAGATCCTCATCGCCAATCGCGGCGAAATCGCTCTGAGGGTGCTGCGCGCCTGCAAGGAGCTCGGCATCCAGACGGTGGTGGTCCACTCGACCGCGGATTCCGACGCCATGCATGTCCGGCTTGCCGACGAGAGCGTCTGCATCGGCCCGCCGCCCTCGCGCGAAAGCTATCTCAACATCCACCAGATCGTCGCCGCCTGCGAGATCACCGGCGCCGACGCCGTGCATCCTGGCTACGGCTTCCTGTCGGAGAATGCCAAGTTCGCCGACATTCTGGCCGCCCACAACATCACCTTCATCGGCCCCTCGGGTGACCATATCCGCATCATGGGCGACAAGATCGAGGCCAAGCGCACGGCAAAGCGGCTCGGCATTCCGGTCGTGCCGGGATCCGACGGCGCGATCAGCGACGACAAGGAAGCCAGGCGCGTCGCCGCCGAGATCGGCTATCCGGTGATCATTAAGGCTTCCGCCGGCGGCGGCGGCCGCGGCATGAAGGTGGCGCATACCGAAGCGGACCTCGAAGTCGCCCTGCAGACGGCCAAGTCGGAAGCGGGCGCGGCGTTCGGCGATGACGCCGTCTATATCGAGAAATATCTGGAGAAGCCGCGCCATATCGAGGTGCAGGTGTTCGGCGACGGCGCCGGCCGCGGCGTGCATTTCGGCGAGCGCGACTGCTCGCTGCAGCGGCGGCACCAGAAGGTCTGGGAGGAAGCCAATTCCCCCGCGCTCAATGCCGAGGAGCGTTCGCGCATCGGCGGCATCTGCGCCAAGGCCATCGCCGATCTCGGCTATTCGGGCGCCGGCACGATCGAGTTCCTCTACGAGAATGGCGAGTTCTATTTCATCGAGATGAACACGCGTCTTCAGGTCGAGCATCCGGTGACTGAAGCGATCACCGGCATCGACCTCGTGCACGAACAGATCCGCGTCGCCTCGGGCGGCGGACTGTCGGTCAGGCAAGAGGACATCAAGTTCAACGGCCATGCCATCGAGTGCCGCATCAACGCCGAAGATCCGCGTACCTTCACGCCCTCGCCCGGCACGATCACGCATTTCCACACGCCCGGCGGCCTCGGCATCCGTGTCGATTCCGGCGTCTATTCCGGCTACAAGATCCCGCCCTATTACGACAGCCTGATCGGCAAGCTGATCGTGCACGGCCGCAACCGCGTCGAATGCATGATGCGGCTGCGCCGCGCGCTCGACGAATTCGTCGTCGACGGCATCAAGACGACGCTGCCGCTGTTTCGCGACCTGGTCGGCAATCCCGACATCGCCAATGGCGACTACGACATCCACTGGCTGGAAAAATACCTGGCCAAGGGTGAATAGCACGGGGATGCGATGACTCGCCCCTACGCGCCAGGCTATCGCATTCCGACCGACCTGCTGCTCAGGGCCTACGCCTCTGGCGTGTTCCCAATGGCCGAGAGCGCCAACGACCCGGAAGTGTTCTGGGTGCGGCCGGAAACGCGCGGCATCATTCCACTGGACGGGTTCCACACACCGCGCAGCCTGAAGAAGACGATCCGCAAGCATCCGTTCGAGATACGCTACGACTTCGATTTCGAGGCGACGATCGACGGCTGCGCCGAAAAGCGCGAGGAGCGCCGCTCGACCTGGATCAACGCGCCGATCCGCGAAGCCTATGTCGACCTCTATCGCCTTGGCCACTGCCATTCGGTCGAGGCGTGGCGCGAGGAACGGCTGGTCGGTGGCCTCTACGGCGTCTCGCTCGGACGTGTGTTCTTCGGCGAAAGCATGTTCGCCAGGGAGACCGACGCGTCGAAGACTTGTCTCTACCATCTCGTCGAGCGGCTGAAGGCGCGCGGCTTCGCGCTGCTCGACACGCAATTCACCACCGAGCATTTGAAGCGCTTCGGCGCCGTCGACGTGCCGCGCGGCCAGTATGAGAAGCTGCTCGCCGAAGCGCTGAAGGGCGAGGCCGTCTTTTATCCTTGAGCTTGCTCTGCCGCCTCGATCGGCGTTTGCGAATGGAACATCATCTTCCATCCGTCGGCGCGATGGACATAACCGGTGCTGACGAGCGCCGCATAGGGCTCGCCGTTTTCCCGTGTCGCGTGCGCTTCGTAAGTGAGCATGACGATATCGCTGCCCGGCTCGACCATGCCCTTCAGCTTGATGTCGAGGTCGCGCCATTTGTTGGGCTTGGCGGCGGTCTTTGCCAGATCGGCGTTGGTCATCGCCTGCGCCATCCGCGGGAACGCCACCAGGCACTCCACGTCGGCGTTGGCTTCATAATAGGCGGAATCGCCTGACCAAAAGCCCTTCTCGATATCGAGAAGCTCCTGCTTGTTGGCCGTAATCGGTTTGGCGGTCATCGCGGAATCCTCCTTGCCTTCGCCGATTTGGAACGGCTCAAGGGCGGGCAGGTTCCGATATCAGTTGGTGGTGGAGGGCTCTTCGTCAGCCGGCTCGGGCGCGGCGTCGGCCGGCTGCGCCGCAGCCTTAGGCTTGGCGGCCTGGTCCTTCGGCTTGGCCGTGTCGGCCTTGGCCGCAGTCGGCGGCGGCACGTCCGACTTCTGCTTGCAACCCTTGAGCCACACGTCATACACGGCGTGCTCAACGGCGTTGAGGCCGGGGCTTTCGGCAAACATCCAGCCGGTGAAGATGCGGCGGATCTTGCGGTCAAGCGTGATCTCGTCGACCTCGACGAAGGAATCGGTCTTCGGCTGCTCCGTATCCGGCCGCGAATAACAGACGCGAGGCGTCACCTGCAAAGCGCCGAACTGCACGGTTTCGTCGATATAGACGTCGAAGGTGATGATGCGACCGGTGATCTTGTCAATGCCGGCGAACTCGGCCACCGCATTGGTGACGCGGTCAGAGGCCGCGGGCGCCGCGGCCGGCGCCGCGGCGAAGACCGTTGTCGCGGTAACCAGAATGGACGTCGCCGCGATCAGCGCCTTTGATATGTGGCCGAAAGAGCTCATGCAAAATACCGGTGGTTGTGCCCGGGTGATTCTTCAATGCCCAAGGCTAATCGACGCTGCGCTATCAGCAAGCAGCTAAACGCCAATTGTGGCGACAAAGGACCGAAGCGGCGTCGTGGACGCGGATTACGATCCGGGCGTCCAGGCGTCGTAGTCGCCGGTCACCTGCGGGCGATGCTGGTTGGTCAGGATGGAACCCTGCGGACGATAGGCGCCGGGCGTTCCGGTCAGGTTCGGCCGATGCTGCTTCTGCCACTCGCGAGCCTTGTAGCTCTCGCTCGAAGGCGCGGTGTCGACGCGATGGTGGATCCAGCCATGCCAGCCCGGCGGGATCTTCGAGGCTTCCGAATAGTCGCGATAGATGACCCAACGGCGGGTGCGGCCTTCCGAATCGACGCCGCCCTCATAGTAGACGTTGCCGGCTTCGTCCTCGCCGACCTTTTTGCCGAAGCGCCAAGTGTGGAAGCGGGTGCCGAGCGTCTGGCTGTTCCACCAGGTGAAAAACTGCAGCAGGAAAGTTTTCATCCAGATCCTCGCGGCGGCAGCGGCTGCGCCTTTTCCCCCTGCTTATGGCGTCACGCCACCGCGAAGGCAAGGGTTTTGCCATGCCCCGAACGTAAATGCTTCGTGCGTTATCTTGATGCATGTCGTCGCCCCAGAATCGCTCCACACTTCTGGGCGACATGCATTAAATCGATGCAGTTGCGTCGCCGGCGGCAACGTGGCTTGCCAAGCGTAACCTGTCTTTCTAAAGCTCGGCCCGCCCGTTTCGGGCGCGCCCCAGAGCATGGTGTCGTCCGAAAGCCGCTACACACTTTTCGGCATCATGCTCTAGGGAGGTGACGATTGACCCGGGATCCGTCGGCCGATAGCCGGATCAGCGCCGAAGACATTCGCCGCCGCAAGGGCGGCGTGCCGATCGTCTGCCTTACCGCCTATACCTATCCCGTCGCCTGCTTGCTCGATCCACATGTCGATCTGCTGCTGGTCGGCGACAGCGTCGCCATGGTCCTGCATGGCCACGCCACGACGCTCGGCGCCTCGCTGGAGATGATGATCGCGCACGGCCAGGCCGTGATGCGCGGCTCGGCCAAAGCCTGCGTCGTCGTCGACATGCCGGCGGGCAGCTATGAGGCCTCGCCGGAGCTAGCCGTGGCGTCGGCAAGGCGGATCGTGAAGGAAACAGGCTGCCAGGCCGTGAAGCTCGAAGGCGGCGTCGACATGGCCTCCCGGATCGCCGCGATCGTCGCAGAGGGAATACCGGTCATGGGCCATATCGGCCTGCAACCGCAGTCGGTGGAGAAGGACGGTGGTTACAAGATCAAGGGCCGGACGCAGGATAATATCGCCGCGCTGCTCAGCGATGCCAAAGCGGTGGAAGAAGCAGGCGCCTTCTCGGTCGTCATCGAGGGCACGATGGAGACCGTGGCCGCGAAGCTCACCCGTCATATTTCCATACCGACCATCGGCATCGGCGCCAGTGCCGACTGCGACGGCCAGATCCTGGTGATCGACGACATGGTCGGCATGACCGTCGACCGCGTGCCGAAATTCGTCAAGGAATACGCCAACTTGCGCAGCGCGATAGCGGATGCGGCGGCGCGCTACGCAGCCGAGGTGCGCAGCCGCGCCTTCCCTGGCCCCGACCACGTCTTCAAGACGGTCTCCGGCAAGGACAAGACATGAACGCGCCAATCGTCGTCGACAGCGTCACCGCCCTTCGGGCGCAGGTCCGGGACTGGCGGCGGGCAGGCCTCAAGGTGGCCATGGTGCCGACCATGGGCGCGCTGCATGACGGCCATATCTCGCTGGTCCGGATCGCGCTCGAACGGGCCGAACGCTGCGTCGTCTCGATCTTCGTCAATCCAACGCAGTTCGCGCCGACGGAAGATCTCGACAAATATCCGCGCCAGCTGGCGCGCGATCTTGACCGGTTGCGGGACGCTGGCGCGCATCTCGCCTTCACACCAGGCGTGAGCGAAATGTACCCCTCCGGTTTCGCCACGAAAATCTCTGTCGGCGGCCCCTCCCGCGGCCTGGAGACCGACTTCAGGCCGAATTTCTTCGACGGCGTCGCGACCGTGGTGGCCAAGCTCTTCCTGCAGGCGGCGCCCGATTGCGCCGTGTTCGGCGAGAAGGATTACCAGCAGCTTTGCGTCGTCAGGCAGCTCTGCCGCGATCTCGACCTGCCCGTCGAGATCGTCGGCGCGCCGACGGTGCGCGACGCCCACGGCCTCGCCATGTCGTCACGCAACGCCTATCTGGGCGAGGCCGAGCTCGACATCGCGCGCAAGCTCAACGTGATCCTGCGCCGTACGGCGGCGGCGCTTTCGACCGGCACGGATGAAGCCGACGCCACCACCGCCGCCGCGAAGGCCCTGGTCTCCGCCGGCTTCCAAAAGGTCGACTACGTCGCCGCCCGCGCGAGCGTCACGCTCGAACCCTGGCGGCGAGGCCATGACGGCCGCATGCTCGCGGCAGCCTGGCTCGGCACGACGCGACTGATCGACAATGTGGAGATCGCTTCCGCCTGATCGGCCAAGTTCGTTTGATCGAGCCGCCTACTCTTCCGACGGCATATGCAGATACATCGACTGGATGCCGACGCGGCCCGGCCCGGTGAAGCGATTGACGACGAAATTCATGGCTGCGCCGAAGAAGCCGCTGGAAAGGCGGTCTATCCTCGTATCCATCTTCACCGAAGCGTCCTTGAACAGCCAGCCGCCGGGCTCGATGTCGATGGTTTCGCCGGGCGCCAGCACCTTTTCGAAGACATTGCCGTAGCCGTGCAGCCAGACGATGCCGTCGCCGGTCTCGCCACGGAAGCGATCGATGAAGAAGCCGCTCTGGCCGAACAGCATCGTTCCCAGCCCGCGCACGCGCTCGAAAGTGTAGTCGACGCTGGCGGTCGCGGCCAGAAACTGATGTTCGCGCACCTGGATCTCCTCGCCGCGCCGGAGATGGATCGGCACGATATGGCCCGGCCCGTCGCGGCTGAAGGCGATGACGCCCGGCCCGGACGCCTCGGTGACGAAGATCTGCATGCCGGCGATCATGCGCTTCAGCGCGCCCTTCAGCGACTTCAGGCCGATGGTGATGGTGGTGTTCTTCCAGAGCAGGATGTGGTGTTCGAAATAGACCGGCATGTTGGTCACATCGACCGACAGCACCGGCACCAGTTCGCCCGCGACGTGATAGGTCACGCCGCCAAAAGTCTCATCCGACACCTCGGTCGGCATCAATTCCGGCAAGCTCGGCATGGCAATCCCCCATTGCGGGCGACGCCTCTGCGTTGTGGAGGGTGCTACCGCGAGGAGCAGCCTTGATCGCGCGGATCGCCGCGATCAAATCAAAACCGCGCGATGACCAGGCATGCTCGCAGCCGATCTAGCCGAGCCGCTTCTCCAGGATGAGCGCGGGCCACCCCGAACCGCCGCCGCAATCCGCGGTCCTGCCTGCATGCCTGAACCCGTTCGCCTCGTAGAAGGCGATGGCCCCGGCGTTCGCTTCCTCGACCTCGAGGCGCAGCGTGCGCATCTCCGGGAAGCTGGCCTCGACCTCATCGAGCAGCAACCGGCCAATCCCCTGCCGCTGGCAGGCCGGATGCACGTAGAGCTGGTTCAGAAGCACGATCTTCGGGTCGGTGGTGGCGGCGGCGAAAGCCATGCCACCGAGCCGCTTGCCATCGTCGGCGACCAGGAACTCGGAATTCGGCCGCATAAGCCGCGCCTTGAGCGAGGCGATCGAATGCCAGTCATCGGTGATCGCCGCAACCCGCTCGGCGCCGTAGATGGCGTCGTAGGTCGCGTGCCACGTCTCGACCAGCAGCGCACGCACCGCAACAAGGTCTCGCTCGCTGGCGGTGCGGACGAACATCGGCCTATTCGATGCCGAGCTTGGCCTTGACGAGATCGTTGACCGCCTGCGGGTTGGCCTTGCCGCCGGTGGCCTTCATCACCTGGCCGACGAACCAGCCGGCCATGGTCGGCTTGGCGCGCGCCTGCTCGGCCTTGTCCGGGTTGGCGGCGATCACCTCGTCGACCGCCTTCTCGATGGCGCCGGTGTCGGTGACCTGCTTCATGCCGCGGCTCTCGACGAGCTGGCGCGGGTCGCCGCCCTCGTTCCAGACGATCTCGAACAGGTCCTTGGCGATCTTGCCGGAGATCGTGCCTTCCTTGATCAGGTCGAGAACAGCGCCGAGCTGCTCGGGCGAAACCGGAGCATTTTCAATGTCCTTGCCGGCTTTGTTCAGCTGGCCCAGGAGATCGTTGATGACCCAGTTGGCGGCGAGCTTGCCGTCGCGGCCCGAGGCCACCTTCTCGAAATAGTCCGCGATCGGCTTTTCCGAAACCAGGACCGAGGCGTCGTAGGCCGAGAGGCCGAGCACATCGACCAGCCGAGCCTTCTTGTCGTCGGGCAGCTCCGGCAGGCCCTTGGCGAGCGCATCGACATAGGCCTGGTCGAACTCCAGCGGCAAAAGGTCGGGATCCGGGAAATAGCGATAGTCATGCGCTTCTTCCTTGGAACGCATCGAACGCGTCTCACCTTTGACAGCGTCGAACAGGCGCGTCTCCTGATCGATCTTGCCGCCGTCCTCCAGAATGGCGATCTGGCGGCGCGCCTCATATTCAATGGCCTGGCCGATGAAGCGGATCGAGTTCATGTTCTTGATCTCGCAACGCGTGCCGAAGGCACCGCCCGGACGGCGCACCGAGACGTTGACGTCGGCGCGCAGCGAGCCTTCGTCCATATTGCCGTCGCAGGTGCCGAGATAGCGCATGATCGAGCGCAGCTTGGTGACATAGGCCTTGGCTTCGTCGGCCGAACGGATATCGGGCTTGGAGACGATCTCCATCAGCGCCACGCCGGAGCGGTTGAGATCGACATAGGACATGGTCGGGTGCTGGTCGTGCATCGACTTGCCGGCATCCTGTTCCAGATGCAGGCGCTCGATGCCGACCTCGATATCCTCGAACTCGCCCTGGCGATCAGGGCCGACCGAGACGATCACCTTGCCCTCGCCGACGATCGGCTGCTTGAACTGCGAGATCTGGTAGCCCTGCGGCAAGTCCGGATAGAAATAGTTCTTCCGGTCGAAGACCGACTTGTGGTTGATCGCGGCCTTCAGGCCCAGCCCGGTGCGGATCGCCTGCTTGACGCATTCCTCGTTGATGACCGGCAGCATGCCGGGCATCGCCGCGTCGACCAGGCTGACATTGGCATTGGGCGCCGCGCCGAACGAGGTCGAGGCGCCGGAAAAGAGCTTGGCTTCCGAGATCACTTGCGCATGCACTTCGAGCCCGATGATGATTTCCCAGTCGCCGGTGGCGCCGGGGATCAGACGTTTCGCGTCGGGGGTGCGGGTATCGATGATGCTCATGGAGGCCTGCGTATCTTAGAATTCGCGAATATGCGCAAACGGATAATTTGACGAGCAACTTCGCTAGTGCAAACCGCCCGGCGAGACAAGCGCAAAGCCGTCCGCTGGCCTTTTCCTGCGCTTTCGCCTAAGAAGCGTCCACCCCAATGGAGAGTGGATGTCCACTTACGCTCAGTCCCGGTGAAGCCCTGACCTCTTAGGCGAGGCAGGGCAGAAAAACCTGAAACCCCGTGCCGCGATGTCTCGCGGCGGCGGCTTTTGTTGTTTTTCCCGGGAATTCTTCAATGGACATATCGCGCAACGAACAGCGCATCCTGCACCTGCTCGCGCAGGGCGGGCGTATCGAAATCGAAAAGAACGAGAGTAGGAAGATCGCCTCGGTCCAGTGCCTGACCCGCGACGGCTGGCGTTATCCGGGCTTCGACCTGGAGCTCTTTCGAAAATTGAGGCGCAAGAAAGCGGTTTCCTCGACGGATGGCGGCCCTTACCGCATCACACGACGCGGGCTCCAACTCGTCCGCGCCGAGCTCGACAACCGATAGAACGCGTCGCACCGCCGGCTGGAAACAGCCGGCGGTTTCCTCGCCTTGCCTGCTTAGGCAGTAGCGATGTAGGCCTTCATCTCTTCGGCTTCGCGCTCGACATCCTCGATGCGGCGCTTGACCACGTCGCCGATGGAGACGATGCCGTCGAGCTGGCCGGCCTTTTCCACCGGCAGATGGCGGAAGCGGCCACGCGTCATGATCTCCATGACCTCGTTGACCGTGTGGTTTTCGTTGCAGATCTTGACCTTCGGCGTCATCGCCGAGCGCACGGCGATGTCGAGCGCGGCAGCGCCTTCCCTGGCCACCACCCTGACGATATCGCGCTCCGACAGAATGCCGACGATCTTGCGATCGCCATTGGTGATGACGAGCGCGCCGATCCTGTGCTCGGCCAGCATGCGAATGGCCTCGCTGAGTTTTTCATTGGGCCCGAGCGTGAACACGTCATGGCCTTTGCTTTCAAGAATTGCCTTAACCGTCATGGCGTCCTCCACTGCCGTTGACGCCGGCTCCCCGCCCTGACCGGCTTTTGAGCCCCGGCGCCCTCAGAAAGACGCCGGGTGCTTAGCGAACATCGTGCGCCGTGATTGGCTGCATTTCAAGTGCGCCTAAGGACTAGGCGGCAGCCTGCGGACGGTCGAAAAAACGCAGTCCGAAAAAGCCGGCGACGAAGCCGCCGATATGGGCTTCCCAGGCGATCTGACCATCGATGCCCGGCGCGAAGCCAAGCAGGCCCGTGGCAAGATTGATCACCATCCAAACGCCGAGAAAGGTCATGACGCCACGCGAGCGCAGCACGGATGCGATCGGTAACGGCTCACCGGCGAAGGCCGCACTGCCCGACGAGCGGTCGACGCGGAAGCCATAGCGCGCGGCCGCGCCCATCATGCCGGAGATCGCGCCCGAGGCACCGACGAGCGGCGCCTCGCCATAGGGATGCAGCGCCCAGAACAGAGCGACCGCGGCCAGCCCGGTCACGGCATAGAACACCGCGAAACGCAGCGCGCCGAGACGATTGGCGAGCGGCGAGCCGAAGGCTGCAAGCCAGATCATGTTGATGGCGATATGGGCAAAGCCCCCGTGCATGAACGCATAGGTGAACGGACGCGTGAACAGGAACCAGTCGAAGCCGTACTGGCCCGTGTACAGCACCGGAATGAAGGCACCGTCATAGAGCAGCGTCATTTGCTGCGTTTCGTTCAGCACATATTGCTGCAGCAGATAGACGGCCGCGCATATGCCGATCACGGCGAGCACCACCGGCGGCAGGTTGAACACCGGTTCGCGGCGCCTCGGCTCGGGGGCCTCGTCCCGCGTCGGTTCGGTTTCGGTGGGGCTTACAGGCTCGCTCATGCGCCTTTGCGGGTCTCGGGCTTAGGGGTTTTCGGCGAGCATGTAGATCACGCCCTTTCGAATCACAAACGGCTAATCGCCACAGCCCAGATCGGAAAAGGAGCGAATCAGAACGGGGCGAATCAAAAAAGAAGGCCGTCCAGGATTTCCCTGAACGGCCGGTCGAGTCCCCTGCTCCCCATAAACTCGTGACTGAAGTGCTGCCGATCGCTGCAGGAACGACCGTTTTGGAGTGGTTTTGGTGTGCCACAGGCTTCGGCGGCGCACAACGTAAACCACTTGTTAACCTTAACGATCCCGAGGCGTGAACAAACGTTAACGATACTGGCACGCATCCTGCTCCGCACCGCATGAAGGTCATCGGAGGGCGCCCTGTCTGTTCGCCGATGGGACATCAAAAGACAGATTGTGCGGAGCGGAATGGACATGAAAGAAAAAGGATCAATCGCGCTGTTCCAATATTGGAACCGGCTGCGTGATGGTCGCCTCGCCCCAAAGCGATCGGAGGTGGAGCCGGCCGACATCAAGTCGCTTTTGGCCGACACCTTCATCCTGGAGCGCGACACGCGCGGCGCGGCGGTGTTCCGGCTCGCGGGCACGCGGCTCTGCGCCTACTATGGCCGAGAGCTCAAGGGATTCTCCTTCCCTTCGCTTTGGCGCGAGAAGGATCAGCGGCTTGTATCGCGGCTCATGCAGGGCGTTTTCAATCAGAAATCGGTTCTGCTCATGACCTATGAGGGGTTCAGCCGCAACGGCCGGTCCCACAAATTCGAGCTCCTGGCGCTGCCGTTGGACGGGGGTGCCGAAAACCCGCGCTGCCTCGGCATCATCAGCACTGCCGACAAGCCGTTCTGGCTTGGCGCCGATCCGCTCGCCGATGCGCTCATCGATACGATCCGGGTGATAGATCCCGACAAGGAGCCGATGTTCCTGAAGAACCGTCCGGCGATCGACGTCCCCTCGCTCGTTCCGGCGGAATTCGATCCTCCGGAGACCATTTCGGCGCTCGGCCGCGTGCGCCGCATCCGCCATCTCGTCGTCCTCGACGGCGGACGTCACGAGTGAGCCTGGCCGCGCGGGATTTTCTCCTCGCTCGCGGTTGATTTTTCTGCGTCGCGCGAGCCTCCAGGCCCAGGCTTTCGCGGCCGATTTTTCCCGTTTGTTAACCTGCTTTGCTGTAGTTTTTCGGGCGAAATTCCTCGCATCGTCGCGTGGAATGCCAACAGGGTGTAGCCAGTCATGAGGTCAGCGGCGGTAGAATATGCGCCGTCACGAGCTGAGCGGCGCAACTTTCAGCGTGTCCGCGTCAAGATTTACGGGCGCTTCATGCTGGAAGACCGTACCGAGCATCCATGCCAGGTGATCGACATGTCGCCCGGCAACGTCGCGTTGCGCACCGACCGTATCGGCATGCCGGGCGAGAAGGTGATCGCCTATATCGACCATATCGGCCGTGTCGAAGGCATCGTGACGCGCACCTCACAGGACGGTTTCGCCATGACCGTCATCGCCTCGGATCGCAAGAAGGACAAGCTTGCCGCGCAGCTCACCTGGCTTGCCAACAAGCATGAGCTCGACCTGCCCGAGGACCGCCGCCACGAGCGCGTGGCGCCGCGTAATCCGATGAGCGTCCTGCAGCTTACCGACGGGCGCCAGTATCAGTGCCGCATCATCGACCTGTCGCTCTCCGGCGCGGCGATCGAGATCGACGTCAAGCCGGCCATCGGCGTCCAGGTCACGCTCGGCACGATGCGCGGCCAGGTGGTGCGCCATTTCGAGGACGGCGTCGCCATCGAGTTCGCGGTCATCCAGCGGCCGGAAACGCTCGATCAGGAATTCAACGCGCCGCGCTCTTGACGCGACCGTACCGCAAGCGCGAAGCGAACCGGCCGTTAACGGCCGGTTTTTTGTTGCCTGCCTTTGGCACCGCCCGGCGCGTCACCAGGATCTCGTGCGAACCGGGTGGAATCTGAACAATCCAAGATCGAGATAGTTCAAATTTTATGTTTATTCTACTGAGGTTTTACTCAATATCTACTTCGGGTTTTTGCGTCAAATAAATCCCAACGTGGCACAGTCTCCTTCGAACGGGGAGACTACAACAATGAAAATGACGAGGGGCAAGCTGTTGCTCTTGGCAATGGCGATGCAGCTTTCCGCGTGGGGCACGGCAAGCGCAGGACCGGCTTTCATGCATACGGGTGGCCGCACCACCCAGCCGGTCGGCCACTACGATTTCTGCCAGCGCATTCCGGTCGAATGCAACCAACGGACGCCGAAGGGTCCGCCGGTCGAGCTGACGCGCAAGCTGTGGGCGACGATCGTCAACGTCAACAATTCGGTCAACGTCCGGGTCAAGCCGCGCACCGATATGGAGATCTACGGTGTCGAGGAATACTGGGCCTATCCCGACAACGGCTATGGCGACTGCGAGGACTACGCGCTGGAGAAGCGCCGCGAGTTGATGGCCGTCGGCGTGCCGGCCGGCAATCTTTTGATGACGGTGGTGCGCCAGCCGAATGGCGACGGCCATGCGGTGCTCACGGTGCGCACCAGCCTCGGCGAATTCATTCTCGACAATCTCGAGCCGAAGGTGCTCGCCTGGAACGACACGGTCTACACCTACCTCAAGCGTCAATCGACGGAGAATTCGGGCGTTTGGGAGACGATCAACGACGGCCGCGAGGACGCCGTCGCCAGCGTCCGCTAGAGCGCCAAAGCCATCGGGTACGTCGCCGTGACGCGGCGACATACCCAAGGAGAAAGCCCGGTCGAGTCCCCACCCTCCCCGTCCCCAACGACCGGGTTTTAGGAGCCGGCCCCTGTCCCCGGGGCCGGCTCCGCTATTTTTTGGGCCGCCTGTCGACGCGGCGCCGGTGCGCCCTTTTCGAGCGAGGCGGATGGGAGCAGAATGCCTCGTTCATTGCGGATCAAGGCGATGCTGGAACTCCCTGAGGATCGCGGCGCCAGACATCGGCTGTTCATGGCTATAGACGGCGCCTTCAAGGCGGGCGACTTCGAGGGGCTTGGCAAAGCGCTTGGCGGCTCGACACGCTGGTTCGACGAGCGGATGCCGTTCGAGCTCGGCCTTGGTCATCCGCTGGAATATGCCATCTACTGGAGCCCGGCCACATTCATCACCGCCTTGCTCGATGCCGGCTCGAACCCGAATTATGAAGATCCTGCCGGGTTTCCTTCGATCATTGCGGCGCTGTCGACGGAGCGGCCGGACAGGCTGGACGTCATCCATATCCTGCTTGGGCATGGCGCAGACCCGGATATGCGCGGCGTGAACGACTGGACGCCCCTGCACTATGCGGTGTCCCGGCGTGATGCCGGGGCGATCCATCTGCTGCTGCTCGCGGGCGCGGACCCTTTGCTGAGGACTCGCATCGACGACTGCGAAACAGCGCTGGAAGGCGCGGAAGGGGCTGGTTTCGAGGCCGGCGCTTTTCTGCTGCGCGAAGCGATGAACAGCCGCCCCGGATGAGGTCGCGCGGAGTTGCTGCCGCCGTCACACTGGCTTCAGCTTGGCCTTGAAGCGTTTTGCGTTGGCCACGTAATGTGCGGCCGAGACGCGCAGCCGCTCGATCGCCGCTTCGTCCAGCGTCCTTATCACCTTGGCGGGCGAACCGACGATCAGCGAATTGTCCGGAAAAACCTTGTTTTCGGTCACCAGCGCGCCGGCGCCGACCAGCGAGTTGTTGCCGATCCTGGCGCCGTTGAGCACGATGGCGCCCATGCCGATGAGGCTGTTGTCGCCGACAGTGCAGCCATGCAGCAGCGCCCTGTGGCCGATCGTGCAGCCTTCGCCGATGGTCAGCGGAAAGCCGGGATCGGTGTGCATGATCGTATGTTCCTGCACATTGGTGTCGGCGCCGATCGCAATGAGCTCGCCATCGCCGCGAATAACGACGCCAAACCAGAAGCCGACATTGCGGCCAATCGTGATGTTGCCGATCAGCGTCGCGTCCGGTGCAATCCAGTTCGTACCGGCGTCCTCGAACTCAGGCGCCTTCCCATCGATCGCATAGACCGGCATTTTCGTCTCCGATTCGTCTCAACCAGCGAACTCGAAAGACCCTAGGTTGGCCGTCGCCCAGGATGCAATGGCGATGAGCACGACGCCGAGCGCCAGCGCCCAGGCGATGGCCGTGCAACCGCAGGACAACAGCGCCATCGTGCCGATGCGGCCTTCGCGGCGGGCGGCCAAAGCCTCGTTGGTGAGCATGAACGGCCCGGCGCAAGCCGTTGCCGCCAGCGAACGCAGGATATGAACAGGCGAAACATAGGGTTCGGCAAAGGCCAGGCGCCGGCCCGACAGCAGTTCCATGACAGATCCGGACAGCCCGCAGGCCGTGAGACCAACCGCAAAAGCGTAAAGAACAAGCACAACGGGACCCATGTTTACCAACCATTTACCATGAAAACGCACAGTCGTGCCAACGCGCTGCAAGAGCCGTGCCGCGTAGGCTGTGCCGCCGAAGGACAGGCAGGCGGATCGGGAAAGAGCAATGAGACAGGCAAATGTCGCCGAGAGCCCGGACTTCGCGGTCGTCGATTCGACCTTGATGAGGCGGGTCTTCTACGTCTTCGCGGCGCTGGCGCTGCTTTCGGTGGCCATCAGCGTCGGCGGCAAATGGCTTGGACGGTCGATCGCCATGGCTGGCTATACGGATGACGCGACGGTGCGTCAGGTCGTCATGGGCAACAATCTGATCAGAGTGCCGGCAAACTTCATCCGCTTCGACCAGGCGAGGCGCGACGGCATCGCCTCGCGGCTCGACCTCTATCTGCGCTATCCCGAAATGGACGGCTACAGCACGGCCGCGCGCGACGACTTCAACCACACGACGACCAGGAAGATCATTTTCCTGTCATTCGAGCCGCGGATGATGTCGCGCGACATGAGCGGCCGCTTCGCGCCGATCTACAGCGCGCTGATCGAAAAGCCGGGCACGCCCGGCCCAGGCGGCACGACGGTTTACGCCTTTACGGAAAAATCAGGCTATCTCAACGAGGTGCTGGCCGTCGCCGAACGCCCCGGCAAGGACCCGTTCGTCGCCCGCTGCCTCAGCGGTCCGAGCGCGGAGGAATCGCTGGCGCCCTGCGAGCGCGACATCCAGGTCGGTGACGACCTCAGCCTGACCTATCGTTTTCCGCGCGAGTTGCTGGCGGATTGGCCGGCGCTCGACGCGGCGATCGCCACCAAGGTCGCAGGCATCCTGAAGACAGGGCATTAACGGTTGGGTCGTCCGCGTGATGGTGTGTCGAACCCGCGCAAGGCTGCGGCCTGGCTCAACGCTTCTGAGTTGCGGGCGCCAAGACATGGTCTAGCATCGGCCTGACAAGGCGCGGTAATGATCCAGCATGATGCCAGCCTATCTCGCCTTCGACCAGACCAGCCGCCACCTGCGTCTCGACCCGCATGAGCCGGCCTTCGTCCAGAGCCCCTATGAGGCCTATGCCTTCCTGCATGACGCTGCCAACGCGTTCTTCTGGGAAGACTACGGCTTCTGGTGTTTCGGCGGCTTCGATGACGTCAACCGCCTGCTGCGCGACCGCCGTTTCGGTCGCCAGAATCCGGCCGGGATTCCCGACAGCCGCGGCGTTGGTGACGACCGTTCGCATCTTGCGGCCTTCGACGCGATCGAGGCCAATTCCATGCTGGAGCTCGAGCCGCCGGTGCATACGCGGCTCAGAACGCTGGTCAACCGCGCCTTCGTCTCGCGCCAGGTCGAGCGGCTCAGGCCGCGCATCGAGGTGCTGGCCAACGAATTGATCGACCGCTTCGAGCCAAACGGCGTCGACCTTCTGCCCGCTTACGCCTCGCCCTTGCCGATCACGATCATCGCCGAAATGCTCGGCGTTCCGGTCGAGATGGGGCCGCAACTGCTCGACTGGTCGCATCGGATGGTCGCCATGTATATGCATGGCCGCACGCGCGAGACCGAGGACACGGCCAACCGCGCCGCGCGAGATTTCGAGGCTTTCCTACGCGGCTACGTGGCCGAGCGGCGCAAGAAGCCGGGCGACGACCTGCTTTCGCTGCTGATCGAGGCACAGGACAACGGCCAGAAGCTTTCCGAGGACGAGCTGGTTTCCTCGGCCATCCTGCTTCTCAATGCCGGCCATGAAGCGACCGTGCACCAGACCGGCAATGCGGTGCGCTCGATCCTGGCGCAAGGCGGCGATCCGCGCCGCTTCTTTGCGACACCCGAGGCCAATGTCGCGGCGGTCGAAGAATGCCTGCGCTTCGACGCGCCGCTGCATATGTTCCTGCGCTATGCCTATGAGGAGATCGAAGTTTCGCCGGGTATCCTGGTCAAGCCCGGCGAGATGGTCGCGCTCCTGCTCGGCATGGCCAATCACGACCCGTTGGCCTTTGCCGAGCCCGAAACCTTCAATCCGGCCCGCGCGGACCAGAAGAATGTCTCCTTCGGCGCCGGCATCCATTTCTGCATCGGCGCACCGCTGGCCAGGCTGGAGCTGCAGGTGTCGCTGAAGACGCTGTTCGACCGACTGCCGGATCTGCGCCTGGCAGAAGCGCCGCGTTTCCGCGACACCTATCATTTCCATGGGCTGGAGAGACTGAGGGTTGCTCTTCGAGAAACCACGAAATGAGATACGCGTTCCTGCAGGAACCTCCCTTCTGCTTCACCGATGCTTCCGGCAGGGTCGATGGCTGCGATGCAAAGCTCGCCTCGAAAATTTGCCAGATGCTCGACCTGGGGGACTTCTCGCCGATCGAGGCGGAGTTCGCCGAACTGCTGCCCGGAGTGGCCGACGGTCGCTGGGACATGACGACAGGTCTGTTCGTCTCGGGCGAGCGCAAAAGGCTCGTGGACTTTACACGGCCGATTTGGTCGCTGCCTGACGGACTGATGGTCGCCAAGGATAATCCGTTAGGGCTGAAGGGCTACCGCTCCCTCGCCCGGCACCCTTCAGCGATACTTGCCGTAATAGCGGATCAGATCCAGCATCAAACCGCTTTGCAGAACGGCGTTCCGCCCGATCGGGTCAGGATATTCGCGACGCAGGCACAGGCAGCGGAGGCCGTGGCAAAGGGCGCGGTGCAGGCTTATGCCAGCGTCGCCATGGCGCATCGCGGTTACATCGCCCAGCGAGCCGCTGCGCGGCTCGACGTCGTCGATGTTCCGGCATCCGAGAAGCAGCCCGCCGCCGGCGCCTTCGCGCTGGCCAAGAGCAGTACCGCGCTACGTCAAGAAGTGGATCGGTGCCTGAATGAACTGCTCGGCTGCCCGTGGCACCGGGAGATGATGAGCCAATGCGGCTTTTCCGACGGCGATATCGATAGACTGCTGTGAACCGGCCGAAGCCGTCAAAGCCGGATCACATATTCCTTGCGCGTCGTCTCCAGCACCTCCCATGTGCCCTTGAAGCCAGGCCTCAGCACGAAGCTGTCGCCGGCCCTCACAGTACGTGCCTCGCCGCCGTCCTCGGCGATCACCGACATGCCGGACAGGATGTGGCAGAACTCCCATTCGTCATAGACGATGCGCCATTTGCCCGGCGTCGCTTCCCAGATGCCGGCATAGAGGCCGCCCTCGCGCTCCTCGACATTCCAGGTGCGGAATTTCGGATCGCCCGACAGCACGCGATCCGGGGCCGGCGCGCCGGCCTCCGGTTCGACGCTGTCGACATTGACCGCAAGGAAGGCCGACATATCAGACCTTGCCGAGCGCTTGCTCGAGATCGGCGACGATGTCGTTGACGTCTTCTATGCCGATCGACAGCCGCACCGTGTCCGGCCCGGCGCCGGCCTTGACCTTCTGCTCATCGGACAGCTGGCGGTGCGTGGTCGAAGCCGGATGGATGACCAGCGACTTGGTGTCACCGACATTGGCGAGATGCGAGAACAGCTCCAGCGCCTCGACGAATTTGATGCCGGCTTCGTAGCCGCCCTTGAGGCCGAAGGTGAACACAGCGCCGGCGCCTTGCGGCGAGTACTTCTTCTGCAAGGCATTGTTCTTGTCGCTCGGCAGTCCGGGATAGTTCACCCACGCGACTTTCGGATGGTTCGAAAGCCAAGCCGCGATGCTCACCGCGTTGTCACAATGGCGCTGCATGCGCAGCGGCAGTGTTTCCAAGCCGGTCAGGATCAGGAAGGCGTTGAACGGCGAGATCGCCGGGCCGATGTCGCGCAGGCCGAGCACGCGCGCGGCAATGGCGAAGGCGAAATTGCCGAAGGTCTCGTGCAGGACGAGGCCGCCATATTCGGGCCGCGGCTCCGACAGCATCGGGTATTTGCCGGACTTCGACCAGTCGAAGGTGCCACCATCGACGATGACGCCGCCGATGGAATTGCCATGGCCGCCGATGAACTTGGTCAGCGAATGCACGACGATATCGGCGCCGTGCTCGATCGGCCGGACCAGATAGGGCGAGGCCAACGTGTTGTCGACGATCAACGGCAGGCCGTGCTTGCGGGCGATGTCGCCGATCTTGTCGATATCGACGAAGACGCCGCCGGGGTTGGCAAGGCTCTCGATGAAGATCGCCTTGGTCCTGTCGTCGATCTGGCTTTCGAAAGTCGCCGGATCGTTTGCTTCGGCCCAGCGAACTTCCCAGCCGAAATTCTTGAAGGCATGGCCGAACTGGTTGATCGAACCGCCATAGAGCTTGTTGGCGGCGATGAAGTTGTCACCCGGCTGCATCAGATTGTGGAAGACGATGACCTGGGCGGCGTGGCCCGAAGCGACGGCGAGCGCCGCCGTGCCGCCTTCCAGTGCCGCGACGCGTTCCTCGAGAACCGCCTGCGTCGGATTCATGATGCGGGTGTAGATGTTGCCGAAGGCCTTCAGCCCGAACAGCGAGGCGGCATGGTCGGCATCGTCGAAGACAAAGGAGGTGGTCTGGTAGATCGGCGTGGCGCGTGCGCCGGTTGCCGGATCGGGCTTTGCGCCGGCATGAACAGCGAGCGTGTTGAAACCAGGCGTACGGGTCATCGAAACCTCCCTCTCAAATCTTTCGAAAATCGCCGGGCATTCATGCCGAAGCCCGAATGGGAATGCAAAGAAGAAAATACCTTTCGGCGTGCGATCTGCGACGAACGCCAGGAAAAATCCAATTCTTCCCGGAATAATTTTGCGCGAATTACCGCGCGCCTATTTCTGCCTTACGCCGAAGCTCTGAAACCCCTGGCGCATCAAGGGTTTTTTCGATGACAGCACGCCGGAGTTGACCCCGGTCCATCCGATCTCGCCGGACAGCTTGCCGTATTCGATCTTCGGGCAGCGGTTCATCACCACCTTGATGCCGGCGGCTTCGGCACGGGCCGCCGCCTCGTCGTGGCGCACGCCAAGTTGCATCCAGACGACCTTGGGCAGCGGGTCAAGCTTCAGCACCTGGTCGACGATGCCCGGCACCGCTGAGGAAGCGCGAAAGATGTCCACCATGTCGACCGGCAGCGGCAGGTCGGCGAGGCTGGCATAAACCGTCTGTCCGAGGATCTGCTTGCCGGCATGACCGGGATTGATCGGCACTACCGAAAAGCCCTTGGCCAAAAGATATTTCAGCACGAAGTAGCTTGGCCGCACATCGTTGGGCGAAGCGCCGACGATGGCGATCGTCTTCACCGAATTCAGGATGCCGGCGATATAGCTGTTGTCGTAGGTATCGTGGTTCATGGTTCGTCCTCATACAGCGCTTCGGCGAGAAAGGCAGCCGGATCGCTGCAGAAGTCGCGCATCATGCGAAAATGATCGGTGTCCTGAAAATCGACGAGGTCCAGCCCGGAGCGCCTGACGCGGAAGAGCCGCGCGTTCGGACAAGCCATCAACAAAGGCGAGTGCGTGGCCATGATCACCTGCGCGCTGCCCGACTGCTCCATGCGCCGGAGCAGTTTCAAGAGTTCGATCTGGCGCGTGGGCGACAGCGCGCTTTCGGGCTCGTCGAGGATATAGATGCCTTGCCGGCGGCAACGCTCCTCGAAGAAACGGATAAAGCCCTCGCCATGCGACCAGGAGAGGAAATCGGGCGGCGGTGGCTTGAACGGATCTTCGAGAGCCGCCCGGTCGAGATAGCGTGCGACGGAATAGAAGGATTCAGCCCGGAAGAACCAACCGGCGGTGACCTTCGGCAGCCAATGGCCGCGCAGCGTGTCGGCAAGGGACGCGCCGCTTTTGTCGATCGCAATGGAATGGTCGACCGGGCGGTAGCCCTTGCCACCGCCGGCTTCGTCGTAACCAGCCAACGCGCCGATCGCTTCCAGCAGCGTCGATTTGCCGGTGCCGTTCTCGCCGACAATGATGGTGATGGCGCTCGTGAATTCAAACTCGAATTCGCGGCCGTGGAAGATCGGCAGGTTCCAGGGATATTTTTCCCAATCCGTGACGCGCGATGGCTCAAGCAGGATGCGCTTGAGATAAGGCGCTTTCAGCCGCGTCAGTTGCTTGCGGGCAGCCACGTCGAACCTTCAGCGATGGAATGGCACGGCTCCATTCAAGTTGGCTACTCGTCGGTCCATTCAGGCTTGCGCTTGCCGATGAAGGCGCCGATGCCTTCCTCAGCGTCGCGCGCCAGCATGTTCTCGACCATCACGCGGCCGGTATGGGCATAGGCGTCGGCCAGCCCCATTTCAGCCTGGGCGTAGAATGCTTCCTTGCCGGTCTTGACCACCAAAGAGGATTTGGATGCAATGGTTTGCGCGTATTTGTTGACAACCTGATTCAGATATTCGCGCGGCACGATGCGGTTGATCAGGCCGAATTCCTTGGCGGTCGCGGCGTCGATCGTTTCGCCGGTCAGCAGCATCTCCATCGCCTGCTTGCGCGAGACGTTGCGCGACAGCGCCACCATCGGCGTCGAGCAGAACAGGCCGATGTTGACGCCAGGCGTGCAGAAACTCGCCTCGTGCGAGGCAATGGCAAGGTCGCAGCTGGCGACCAGTTGCAGGCCGGCTGCGGTGGCGAGACCGTCGACCTCGGCGATCACCGGCTTCGGGTGGCGCACGATCGTTTGCATCAAGGTTGCGCAGGCCGCGAAGGTCTTTTCGAAAAAGGCCTTGCCGCGGTCCGCTTCAGCGCGATGCGCCGTCATTTCCTTGAGATCGTGACCGGCGCAGAACACTTTTCCCGATGCCGCGAGGATGATGACGCGCACGGATTTGTCGGCCTTGACGCGATCGAACTCGGCCTGCAGCGCCGCCATCGTGGCCAGCGACAGCGCGTTGGCCGGTGGGCTGGCCAGCGTGAGGCGCAAGATGCCCTTGTCCTGGCTGACAAGAACGGGGCCGTCAGCGACGGCGGGGTTGATGGCGACGACTTCGGCCACTTCTAATCCTCGTGCTTATGGAGCAACAGAACTAGCACGCTGCCGGTTGAAGAACAGCCGCGAGACGTGTTTTCTCCGTCGCACCGTTTGGTCCAGGCGCACCGCCCGGAGCCGCTCATTCATATAGGACGCGCCGATGCCAGCCCAAAGCGATCTGAAGCCAGTGCTCAACGCGGCGCAAGTCAATGCGCTGATGGCAAGCGTCTATCCGCAGCTCAACGACAATTTCACCTCCTACGAGGCGATCGACGTGTTTCCAGGCGGCTGCACGGTGCGGCTCAACGCCGACGGGCGGCATCTGCGCCCAGGCGGCACGGTCTCGGGTCCGTCGCTGTTCACGCTGGCCGACATCGGCGGCTACGTCTGCGTGCTCAGCCATGCCGGACCGGACGCGCTTTCGGTGACGGTCAACCTCGACATCAACTTCATGCGCAAGGCCGAAGCCGGTCCGATCGATGGCCATTGCCGGATTCTGAAGCTCGGCAAGAACCTGATGGTATTCGACATCGATATCGTGGCAGGCCCGGACGGTCACACCGTCGCCCACGCCACGGGCACCTATTCGATCCCGAGGAAACGCGACAATGATGCGGTAAAATAATACCACCTTACCAAACCATTGTTTTTGCATCATTTTATCCGCCAGGCTGGTTTTTGATCGCCTTGACGCGTTAAGCGCCCTCGCCTATAAGCCGACCCGAAGCAGCGGCCCGCAAAGGCCGCCGTTTTGTTATTGGCGGGTCGGCTCCGGCTCTTCCGTCAATCCAAGCAACAAGAAACGCCTTTCCTGATTGGAAAGGTCAACGTGAGAGCAAAACCATGGCTACCTTTTCGCAGAAGCCTGCGGATGTGGTGAAGAAGTGGGTGCTGATCGACGCCGAAGGTCTCGTCGTCGGTCGTCTGGCCACCGTCATCGCCAACCATCTGCGCGGCAAGCACAAGCCCACCTTCACCCCGCATGTCGATGATGGCGACAACGTCATCGTCATCAATGCCGACAAGGTGGTGTTCACCGGCAAGAAGTACACCGACAAGGTCTACTACTGGCACACCGGCCATCCCGGCGGCATCAAGGAGCGCACCGCGCGCCAGCTACTCGAGGGCCGTTTCCCCGAGCGCGTCGTCGAGAAGGCCGTCGAGCGCATGATCCCGCGCGGCCCGCTTGGCCGCCGCCAGATGAAGAATCTCCGCGTCTACGCTGGCGCCGAGCATCCGCACACCGCCCAGCAGCCCGTCACGCTCGACGTGGCCAAGCTGAACTCCAAGAACAAGAGGGCTTCGTAATGGCTGAGCTTTCCTCGCTCGCAGAACTCGGCACCGTCGCCGCGCAGCCGGCCGCGCCCGTGCATGTCCAGAAGCTCGACAAGTCGGGCCGCGCCTACGCCACCGGCAAGCGCAAGAACGCCATCGCGCGCGTCTGGGTGAAGCCGGGCTCCGGCAAGATCACCGTCAACGACAAGGAATTCGCGAGCTATTTCGCGCGTCCCGTGCTGCAGATGATCCTCAACCAGCCGATCGTCGCGGCCAACCGCGCCGGCCAGTACGACATCGTCGCCACCGTCATCGGCGGCGGCCTCTCGGGCCAGGCGGGTGCGGTGCGTCACGGCATCTCCAAGGCGCTGACCTACTATGAGCCGGGCCTGCGCTCGGTGCTCAAGAAGGGCGGCTTCCTGACCCGCGACAGCCGCGTGGTCGAACGCAAGAAGTACGGCAAGGCGAAGGCCCGCCGCAGCTTCCAGTTCTCCAAGCGCTAAGCTTTACGGGTTCCAAGCTTTCGAAAGGCCGCCTCCGGGCGGCCTTTTTGTTTCCACTACCAGTGCCCGGCCGTCGATTTGATGTAGTCGATGAAGGCACGCAGCGGCGCCGGTACCAGACGGCGGCCGGGATAATAGAGGAACGGCCCCGAGAAGTTTTGCCACCACGGCTCCAGTACCGGCTCCAGCACGCCGCTCTCGAAATATGGGCGCACCCAATCCTCGAAGAGCCAAAGGATGCCGACGCCGGCGATCGCCGCATCGACGGCGAGATCGACGCCTCCACCGATGCTGACGACCAATGGTCCCGTGGGATCGACTCGCACCACCTCACCATCCCGCTCGAACTCCCAGGGCGTCATGACTCCGCTCGGGAAGCGGCCGCGCACACAGGCATGGCCAAGCAGGTCACGGGGATGCTGCGGCCGACCGTACCGATCAAGGTAGGCCGGCGCGGCGGAGGTCGTGAAGCGCTGCGTGCGCGGCCCGATCGGCACGGCGATCATGTCCTGCTCCAGCCGCTCGTCATAGCGGATGCCGGCATCGCAGCCCGCCACCAGCAGATCGACAAAGTTCTCCTCGGCAATCACCTCCAGGCGAATGGCAGGATAGGCCGCCAGAAATCCCGGGACGATTCTTGGCAGCACCAGCCGCGAGGCGCTTATCGGCACGTTGAGCCGCAAGGTTCCGGCGGGCCGGTCGCGAAAGCCGTTCACCACATCGAGTGCGGCTTCCACCTCGCCCAATGCGGGGCCGAGCCGCGCCAGCAGGCCGGCACCAGCCTCGGTCAAAGCGACGCTGCGCGTGGTGCGGTTGAAGAGCCTGACACCAAGCTGCGTTTCCAGACGGCGGATGGCTTCGCTGAGCGCGGACGCACTGCCCGCCGTCACACGGGCTCCTTCGCGAAAACCGCCGGCGCGCGCCACGGCCATGAACGCCTGAAGATCGTTGAGGTCAGCCGCCATTGTTCTAAATTCCGTACAAGGTGTGCCAATTATATCCGGTTATCGGGACAGCAGCCATGTCCTATCTCCCTCACCGACAACGAAGGAGAACTGCAATGTCCAGCGTAGACAAATCCGGCACCTATAAACTCGGCAACCGCACGGTTCATCGCATCGGCTATGGCGCCATGCAGCTTGCTGGCAAAGGCGTGTTCGGTCCGCCGAAGGACCATGACGCGGCGATCGCGGTGCTGCGCGAGGCAGTGGCGCAAGGCGTGAATCATATCGACACCAGCGACTATTACGGTCCGTACGTCACCAACAAGCTGATCCGCGAGGCGCTATCGCCCTACCCCGACGATCTCACCATCGTCACCAAGATCGGCGCCCGTCGTGGCGAAGACGCCTCCTGGCTGCCGGCCTTCACAGCCGATGAGCTCGAACAGGCCGTACACGACAATCTTCGCAATCTTGGCCTCGAGGTGATGGACGTCGTCAATCTGCGCATCATGTTCGGGGTGCATGGTCCAGCGGAGGGCTCCATCGAGGCGCAGGTCACCAAGCTAGCCGAGCTTCAGCGCAAAGGCCTGGTGCGCCATATCGGCCTAAGCAACGTCACCCGCGCGCAGATCGCGGAAGGCCGCGAGATCTGCGACATTGTCTGCGTGCAGAACCAGTACAATCTGGCACACCGGGACGACGACGCGCTGATCGACGAACTAGCGCGCGATGGCATCGCCTATGTGCCGTTCTTCCCGCTCGGCGGCTTCAGCCCGCTGCAATCGTCGACCTTATCCGGTGTCGCCGAACGGCTTGGCGCGACGCCGATGCAGGTGGCGCTGGCGTGGCTGCTGCAGCGCTCGCCGAACATCCTGCTGATCCCGGGCACATCGTCGGTCGGGCATTTGCGGGAGAATCTTGCGGCTGCGGATCTGAGGCTGTCGGCGGATGTGCTGCGGGAATTGGATGGGGTCGCGAAGGCGGCTTGATTGGCTGATCTCCCCCACAAGCGGGGAGATCGGCTGCACCCGCGCCGGCTCTAATTAATGCTCGCCGTATGCGCCGGCTCGGCCTGCTTGATGTCCGTCGTATAAGGCACGCGAAAACCATTGGCCGCCAGCCACTCGATCGCCGCTTTCGGCTCATCCGTCTGGATGATCGTCGCGCCGCGGTCGACCCAAAAGCCCCAGGCTTCGCGCGGCAGGCTGGCGGCGACGGCGAGCTCGTCGCCGCGGCCGCCGGCGAGGAATCCACCCGGCTTGTTGACGATGGCGTAAGTGTCGGCCCAGAGATGCCAGTCGCCTCTGGCCGCTTCCGCCCGCATATGGTTGCTGAACAGCGGGCCGCCGGTCGACGTCAGCGTCTCGGCGCCGTTGCGCCAATTGATCAATTCGATGGCGCGGGGCGCGAAAGCCTTGTCGACCTCGCCGGCGAAGCCCGCATCGTGGACGGCGTCGTCGGCGAGGATCGGCATGAACTGGAAGCCGCCGCCGGCCTTGGCAAGTGCTGCGCTCGCGGCATCGATGCGCTGCCGGTTCCAGAGGTTCTCCTTGACGATGACCTGATCGGCCATGCCGAGATCGCGCGCCTCGGCGATCATGCCCGGCAGGTCGGTCACCTCCAGCTTGTTGTCGAGGTTGATCAGGATTCTGTCCCTGGTCGTCAGCAGCATCTCGCGCAGCGTCGACACCGTCTCGTTGGTGACGACGCCCGTGCCCTCGATGACCAGCCGGCATTTCTTCAGCTCGGCCAGCGTGTATTTCACCACCTCGCCAGTGCAGGTGGTCGTGCGGTCGAGCCAGCTGTCATGCATGATGACGAATTCGCCGTCTTTCGCGCGCCGGACGTCGACCTCGACGATCTCGGCGCCGATCGCGATCGAGCCTTCGACCGCGGCAAGCGAATTCTCTGCGTAAAGCGTCTTGCCGGCCTGCATGCTGCCGGCACGGTGCGCAGCGATCATCACATGATCGCGCCACTGGTTGGCATGCTCGAAGCGGTCGAGGATTTGGGCAGCGCGTGTCTCGCCGGCTAAGCTTTGTCCGGCAATGGTGGCAAGGGCGGCGGAAAAGGCAAGGCTCATCCAGAGTGTTCGCATCGGGGGAATCGCTCCGTTCCGGGTCGCGACCCGGTTAAGCGATGCCCATGACAGGGCGGTGAACGAAGCCGGCTAGCTGTTTCGCATCAAAGTTCGTCAAATCCGCCTGGAAAGGCGGCGGAACCAGGCAAGCGCAGGCATTTCGACGAAGCGCCAGGTGAACCACGACGCGACGATGACCGCGATCAACATGGCGATCAGGGCCGCGAAGCCGATCCAGGGCGAGCCGGCGCCGAAGCCGGTCGCATGGTCGCCGCGCAGCATCAGGTCGCCGACGATGCCGAGCCCGAGCTTGCGTTCGATCAGGCCGCCGACATTGATCATGCGCGCCTGGACGAAGATGTGGACCATGTAGATCGAATAGGAGAGCGAGCCGAACAGCAGCATCGGCCGGCTGCGCAGCACGGCGCTGACCAAGCCGCCTTCATGGGCAAAAAGATAAAGCGCCAGCGCGAAGACGACCGGCGCCGCAATGCCAAGGTCGTTGGTGCCGGCAGTGGAGACGAACAAGGCGATCCCCGCGATCATCGCCAGTTCGGCCAGCGTCCAGGCGAGGCGCCCTGCCCCGCCGCTCAGCGCCTGTCGCGCCTCTGCAATGGAATCGTGCTGAAACCAGGCAAGCAACGCACCGAGCGAGAAGCCGTAAAGGCAGCGGATGAAGCCGAAATCGAAGGACACGTCCATATGACGCGTCGAGACCGCAAGCAGGAAAAGGGGCGCCGTCACCGCGGCGGCGACGAACCATATCCAGGCGCGCTGGCCGGTGGTGAAGACGACGGCGGCAAAAAGCAGATAGGTGAAGAACTCGGCCGAGATGCTCCAGCTCGGCGCGTTCCAGCTCAGATGATCCTCGACGCCCATGCCCTGCACAAGGAAGAGGTTGGCGATGAGGCTTTTCAGGTCGAAACCGGCGGTGAAGGGCGCGGGACCGGTTCCGTGCAGTGCCGGCAGCACGAGCCGCAGCGCCTCGAAGCCTGCGAAAGCGGCAAGCATCAGGAGATGCAACGGATAGATGCGGCCGAAGCGCACCAGCGCGAAGCGGGCAAGGTCGTCCTCCTTGTTCAAGCGACTGCCGTAGGCGCTGGCGATGACGAAGCCGGACAGCACGAAGAAGAAATCGACGAACAGGTAGGAGCCCCCGACAAAGGCGCTCTGCGAAATCATCGAGGTCGTCGGGAAGTGGAACAGCGCCACCAGCAGCGCGCAGATGCCGCGCCAGGAATCCAGCACCAGGAAGCGCTCGCCGGCGGTCGTGCCGACACGGGTCGCCGTGGGTGCGGACGCAAGATTGAGCAGAGCCGTCTCAGCCATAATGATACAGATCCTGTGTTGGCGTGGCACTCGCCGAGCGCCGCTTCCATTCCGCAAGCTGTGACTGGCATGTTGCGTGCCGGTTCTGTAGTTGTGGCTGCCCCGATGAAAACCGAGGATTCCTAATGGCGAACAATGAGATCGACCACGCCTTCACCGCCCGTTCCAAAACGGGCGCGTCGCTCGAGCCGACCTATGCCGGCGCGCTGTCGTTCATGCGGCGCAAATACGCGAAGGACGTGAAGGACGCGGACGCCGTCGTGTGGGGCATTCCCTTCGACGCCGCCGTCACCAACCGGCCCGGCGCCCGCTTCGGGCCGCAGGCTATTCGCCGCGCCTCTGCGATCCTCGACAACGACCCGCAGTACCCGTTCTCGCGCGACCTGTTCGAGCACCTTTCAGTGGTGGACTATGGCGATTGCCTGCTCGACAGCGGCAATCACCAGAAGACCCCCGGCACGATCGAGCGCGAGGCGGCCAAGATCCTGAAATCAGGCGCGTTCCTTTTGACGCTCGGCGGCGACCATTTCGTCACCTGGCCGCTGCTCAAGGCGCATGCCGCGATCCACGGGCCGATGGCGCTGGTGCAGTTCGACGCGCACCAGGACACCTGGCCCGACGACGGCAAGCGCATCGACCATGGCTCCTTCGTCGCCCGCGCGGTGAATGAAGGCATCATCGACCCCGATCGCTCGATCCAGATCGGCATCCGCACCCATGCGCCGGACACGTTCGGTATAAAAATCCTCTATGGCCACGAGGTCGAGGAAATGCGCGCCTCCGACATCGCCTACGCGATCGTCGAGCGCACCGGCGGCAAGAAGACCTATCTCACCTTCGATATCGACTGCCTCGATCCGGCCTTCGCGCCCGGCACCGGCACGCCGGTGGCAGGCGGCCCGTCTTCGGCCAAGATGCTGTCGACGCTGCGCCAGCTCGGCCAGATCGACATCGTCGGCGCCGACGTCGTCGAGGTTGCGCCGGCCTATGATCATGCCGATATAACGGCGATCGCCGGATCGATCATCGCCATGCATTATCTCGGCCTGTTGGCGGAGCGAAAGGCGCGGCTTGACGAACTGAGCAACGGCAATCATGCCGCAATAAATCATGCCAACGGCATATAGCATTGGAATCGCAAGGAATCTGGCAAGCGATGAAACCGAAAATCTTCATTGACGGCGAACACGGCACGACGGGCCTGCAGATCAGGGCGCTGCTGGCCGACCGCGGCGACCTGGAGATCATCTCCATCCCGACGGAGCGCCGCAAAGAGGCCGCCGCCCGCGCCGAGTTCCTCAACGCGGCCGATGTCGCGATCCTTTGCCTGCCGGATGCGGCGGCCAAGGAAAGCGTGTCGCTGATCACGAACGACACCACGAAGGTGATTGACGCCTCGACCGCGCATCGCGTGGCGGAGGGCTGGGAATATGGCTTCGCCGAAATGGACAAGGACCAGGCGAAGAAGATAGCCAGCGCGAAGCGCATCGCCAATCCCGGCTGCTGGCCGCAAGGGCCGATCGCGACGCTGCGGCCGCTGGTTGCGGCCGGCCTGCTGCCTGCCGACTTCCCGGTCACCGTCAACGGCATCTCCGGCTATTCCGGCGGCGGCCGGCCGATGATCGAGGACTATGTCGGCAAGGGCGAGGACGCGCCCGAGTTCCTGCCTTACGGTCTGACGCTGCAGCATAAGCATGTGCCGGAGCTCAGAACCTATGCGAAGCTGTCGCACGACCCGATCATGCAGCCAGCAGTGGGCAATTTCGCGCAAGGCATGATCACCGTGGTGCCGCTGCAGCTCGGCGGTCTCGACCGCGTGCCGACAGGGGCGGAGCTTCATGCGGCGATCGCCGACCATTATGCCTCGATCGACGGCGGCGTGGTCGAGGTCGCGCCCTACACGCACATGGAGCGCATGCCGGAGATCGACCCGGAGGTCTACAACGGCACCAACCGGATGAAGGTCTACGTGTTCGCCAATGACGAGCGGGCGCAGGCGCTGCTGATGGCCGTCTACGACAATCTCGGCAAGGGCGCGTCGGGCGCCGCGGTGCAGAACCTCGACCTGATGCTCGGCATCAAGCACTGAGCGGCAATGCAAGCGTTTCCCGAGCGCTGGAAGCTCAGCGCTCCCGAACTCATTGAAGAGACGTTTTCCAGCCGGATCTGGAAGGTGACGCGCGAGGATGGTTCGCCGGCAATCGTCAAGGACCTGAAACCCTTCGACGACGTCGCCGACGAGCTGCGCGGCGAGCATTACCTTGCCTGGCGGGGCGGCGAAGGCGCCGTGCGCCTGCTCGGCCGTGACGGCAATCGCATGCTGCTCGAATATGCCGGCGACCGACTGCTTTCCGAGCATCTTGCGGAATATGGCGACGATGTCGCGACGGCGATTGCCGCCGACATTATGGGGAAGCTGCTGTCGCCCTCCGAGCACACGCCTCCGGCCGACCTGCAGCCCTTGCGGGAACGGTATGTCAGCTTGTTTCGAGCGGCCAAGACCGATCAGGAAGCCGGGCGGCACAGCCTCTATGTCGACGCTGCCAATATAGCCGAGCGGTTGCTTGCCGACCCGCATGCCGTGCGCCCGCTGCATGGCGACCTGCACCACGACAACATCCTGTTCGGGCCGCGCGGCTGGCTGGCGATCGACCCAAAGGGCGTGCTCGGCGATCCCGGCTTCGACGCGGCGAACATCTTCTACAACCCGCTCGACCGCGACGACCTCTGCCTCGATCCGCGCCGGATCGCGCATATGGCCGACGTGTTTGGAAAGACGCTCGGACAGTCGCCACGCGCCATCCTCGACCATGCGATCGCCTATGGCTGCCTGTCGGCCGCTTGGCATCGCGAGGACAAGAACGCGGTCGACGAAAAACGCGAGCTAGCCGTCGCTGAAGCAGTTCGAAAGGTTCGCCTCAGCCTCTGACGGCAATTTCGGTCGGAAGCGGATAGGCGCCCTTGGTGCCGCGCCAGTGCGCGGCAGCGAAGCCGAGCAACACAAGCGCGATCGCCTGATGCGTCAACGCCATGTGCAGCGGCACCTGCATCAAGAGCGTGCCGATGCCGATCGAGGCCTGGACGACCACCAGCGCGAACAGAAGCGTGGCCCGGCGGGCATGGGTGGTGCCGGGCTGGCGCCGCCACGTCGCGATCATGTGCCAGAGCGCCACGACAAGGACCGTATAGGCGCCGAGCCGGTGGACGAACTGAACCGTTTTCGGATTTTCGAAGAAGTTCAGCCAGGCGGGTTTCAGGAGAAGCAGGTCGGACGGGATCAGCTTTCCGTCCATCAGCGGCCATGTGTTGTAGCTAAGCCCCGCGTGGAGCCCGGCGACCAATCCGCCAAGATAGATCTGGACCAGCGCCAAAAGCACGATGAAGCCGGCAAGCCGCTGCGTCGGCCGGTCGGCGGCGGGCTCCGAATGCGGCGCCAGCCCGCGCGCGACCACCATGGTGGCTGTGAAGATGAGCGCGGCAAGCGTCAGGTGTGTCGCCAGCCGGTATTGACTGACCGAGACGCGGTCCGCCAGGCCGGAAGCCACCATCCACCAGCCGATGGCGCCTTGCAACCCGCCGAGCGCCAGGATGCCGACGAGCTTCAGCCCGAGGCCACGTTCGATGCGGCGTGTCGCCCAGAAGAACAGCAGCGGCAAGGCAAAGACGACGCCGACGCTGCGCGCCAGGATGCGGTGCGCCCACTCCCACCAGAAGATCGACTTGAAGTCGTCGACGCTCATACCCTTGTTGATCTCGGTATATTGCGGGATCTGCTGGTAACGCTGGAACTCTTCCTGCCATTCGGCGTCGTTGAGCGGCGGGATGACGCCGTGGATCGGCTGCCACTCAGTGATCGACAGCCCCGAGCCGGTGAGACGCGTGGAACCGCCGACCAGCACCAGGGCGAACAGCACAAGCAGCACGGCGTAGAGCCAGCCGCGCACCAGGGCGCGGTTATGCAGGTCGCGGTCGCGTGCGGCATAGGGGGCCGTGGCGGTGATGGCAGCCATTTCGCTTTCCCGGCGGTTGAAACGCGCGATTGGTGGACCAAGGTCGCCCAACTGGCAAGACTGGACAGCGCGGCACGCCGTCGCGCCGGGCCGCGACGGTTGCGCGCCCTCTTCATTCGGCCTAAGCGAAGCGGGTCAACGGAACCGCGACATGCCCATTCGCCTGAAAAAGCTGATCGGAACCATATTGCTGGTGGCGCTGGTCATCATCTACGCGCTGATCGCGTCGGCCGTCGCGGTCACCAGGCTCGCCGAATACGGCCCTGTCGCGCATCTGTTGTTCTTCCTGTTCAGCGGCCTGTTGTGGGTGCTGCCTGCCATGGGCATCATCAAATGGCTGATACTGGAGCCCGGCCCGAAGGGCTGACGCAGCCTTAGATGGTCACCACCATCTTGCCCGCATTGGCGAGCGGCGTCGTGATGCCGGACAGCATCGTGCGGATATGCGCCACGCTCTGATAGCGGCCATTGACGGAGATGCGCGGCAGCGCGTGCAGGAAGCCGGCATGCTCGGCGCGCAGCACACCATGCCGCGTGGTCACCGCCGAGGCATAGCCTGCGCCGCGGGCGAAGCCCACCTCGCGGCAGCCGACGGCGCTCGCATAGCCATACGGGTAAGCCAGATGACGCGGCTCCTCGCCGAGCCTTTCCTTAAGGATGCGGCGGACGTCGCCGATCTCATGGCGCGCATCGGCTTCGGACAGTCGCTTCAAGTTCCGATGGTTGATGGTGTGCGCGCCGATGGTCACCAGCGGGTGCGCTGCCATGCTGCGAAGTTCATCCCAATTCATCAAGGCGCATGGGCGGCCCGAGCCGAATTCGAGCCCGTTCGAACGGGCTAGCTCGCGCAGCGCGGCGCCCTGCTTTTCCTCGGAGACTTCCAGGGTCAGCCAGGCGTTCAGCCGGGCAATGGCTTGGATCTTCCTGCCTGGCGTCGAGCAATCGATCAGCGTCGGCTTGCCCCCCCTGGTCAGCGTCAGGCGCGAACTGGTGTCGACAATGTCCTCGATCACGTCCCACCAGAGATCGACGGCGCCGTCGATCAAGCCGGGGGCGACATAGATGGTGATCGGCGCGGCGTGCTTTTGCAGCACCGGAAGCGCCTCGGTCATGTTGTCGCGATAGGCGTCGTCGGCGGTGATCGTTGCGAACTGGCCGCCCTTGCCGCCCGTCTTGATGCGTTCGATCGCTTCATCAAGGGAAACAAAGGTATAACCCCGCCCCTTCATGTCAACGATCAGCCTGTCGAGGAAGGCCGGAGCGATGTTCAGGTGCCGATTGACGCTGTTCGGCTTTTCCGGCGTCGCGGTGACACGGTGCAGCATCAGGATAGCGCCGATGCCGCCGACAAACGGCCGCGCCAGGGGCGCGAGACCGGAGTAGCGGGCAAGGTTCAACGCCAGTTTCCGGATTGCCTCGCCCCCGTCGATCATTCCTTCACCTTTTGCGCCTAGGCTCATGCAAGCACGAATTGCGCCTATGCGAACCCCCAAGCCGGAACCAATACGTCTTAAGGATTGAGGTATGGTTGACGCCACCGCGTCATTTGACGGCAACCGGGTCGCGACCAATGAGATTTCCGCGCGCCCCATGCGAGCCGATCAGGGTCGGTGGACTGCGACCGCAAGGGACGGCGCCGGGCTTGCCGACTATGTTCAATTCTGCACCTCGGCGCTGTTCGCGCCGGCGCAAAGCGCATCCTGGGTGGGCAACTGGGCGACCGCAACCGGCGCCGACATGGTTTTTGCGACGCTGGCCTGCGATGGCCGCCCGGCGCTATCCCTGGCCCTGGAGATCGTAAGACGCGGCCCGTTCAAGGTTGCCCGTTTCGCCGGCGGGCGCCACGCCAACGGCAATTTCGCCGCCGCCGATCCACGTTTCCTGCCTGTCATCGACGGCCAGGCGATCCGCTCGGCGTTCAAGGCGATCGTGCAAACGCGGCCGGACATCGACCTGATCTCGCTGGAAAGGCTGCTGCCCGACCTCGATGGCGTTGCCAACCCGCTCGCCGCGCTGCCCGGCTTTCCAAGTCCGAACCTCGCGCTCGCGGTCGACCTCGACGGCGGGTTCGACGCGCTCTTGTCGCGCGCGAGCGGTAAGCGCAAGCGCAAGAAGCACCGCTCGCAGACACGCAAGTTCGAGGCTGTCGGCCCCTTCCGCCGGATCGAGGCAGGCACCAGCGAGGAGGTCGACAGGCTGCTCGACGCCTTCCTCGATATGAAGGAAGTACGCTTCGCCAAGATGGGCATCGCCGATGTCTTCGGCGACAGGCAAGTGCGCGACTTCTTCCGGGCGCTGTTTACCGATGCGCTGAGCGAGGAAAATCCCTCCTTCCTGCTGCACGGCCTGGACGTGGCGGGAAAACTGCGTGCGGTCACTGGCTCCAGCCGCTCTGGCAAGCGGCTGATCTGCGAGTTCGGCGCCATCGCCGAGGACGACCTCGCCTTCGCCAGCCCCGGCGATTTCCTGTTCTTCGACAACATCCAGGAAGCCTCCGAGCTCGGCTTCGAGGTGTATGACTTCTCGGTCGGCGACGAGCCTTACAAACGGCTCTGGTGCGATATCGAGATCCAGCATTTCGAGGTGCTTGCGCCGTTGACGCTGAAAGGCCGCGCATTGGCGACGACGATGCGGCAAGGCGCGCGCGCCAAGGCCTTCATCAAGAACAACCCGACGGTCTGGAAGCTGACCAAGATGCTGCGCCGCAAGGCGGCCGGTCAGGCCGCGCCCGTCCCAGCCGAAGACGACAACTGATCACCACGCTTTAATCGGACGCACGGTTGCTTCGACACCCCGTCGCGTTTTCGCGCGGCGTTCAAGCCGCCGAGCGGCGTCCCGGCACCGGGGTTCCCGGCGGTTCGTGGCCGACCGGCGTGACCAGCGTCAGGTTCGGGTAGCCGTTCTCGATCAGCTTGACCGCGGCCTGCGTCACCTGGTCGTCGGCCTCCAGCATCGACAGGAAGACTTCGGTGCCGTCGCCGACCAGGCGGCCAATGCCTTGCGCGTCGGCCGGGCCGCACTCGACCACGACGAGATCATAGGCCGTGGTGAGCGACTGCATGATGATCGGCAGCCGGTCGGCGGCGCGCATGGCGCGGACAGGGTCGGCGGTGCCGACCGGAATGACATGCGCATCCGAATAGAGATCGGGATGGATGACGTCGCTGAACTGCGCTTCGGACGCAAGCAGATTGGTTATGCCGGGGAACAGGCTCGTGTCCAGCATCGGCAGCGACGCCGCGCCCGATGCGGTGAGATCGAGCAGCAGCACACGCAGACCGGCGTCGGATACTTCGCGCGCCACGAGCACGGCGGACGCGGCCGCCTCGTCGCCTTCCGGCGACACGAAGATCGCGCGCGCGGCGCCGGAAGCGATCAGCTTCTCCGCGGCCTTGTCGACATCGATCTCGCCGAGCCTGGATTGCCTTGGTTCCGGGGTCAATTCGCTGGGCCCAGCCTGCTTGACAGCCGCAGCGCGAGCCTCCGCCAGATCGCGCTCGGCCGGCCTCGGGAGTTCCGAATCCGCAATCGAATGCCCCGCCGCAGCTTCCTCGTAAGGCGCAAAGGCCCGACCTCCGTCGTGAGCCTCAACGACCGTCGGTTCCACTCTGGCCACGGGCATCGCCACCTGCTCGATATCGGCGAAGCGGGCACCGGCGGCCGGACGCATGGCGCGGCCCGAGAACAGCTCGCCAAGCAGCGTGCCGATCGCCATCAGCAGCAGCGAAGCGGCGGCGGCGGCACCGGTGATCGGCCCGATCTTCGGGAAATAGGGCTGGGACGGCACCTGGGCGCTGGCAATCAGGCTCGCCGCGACAGGCGAGTATTTGCGATCCTTGCGCGAGGCCACCGCATTGTAGCTTGTCATATAGGATTCAAGCTGTTGGCGCTGAACATTCGCGTCGCGCTGCAAGGCGTCCAGCTGCACCTGCTGCTCGCCGGCGCGGGCCGACGCGGCTTTCAGCGTGTTGACGTCCGCGACCAGCTGATCCTCGCGGGCCTTGGCCGTCTGGGCCTGGGCGGCCAGGCCACGGATGATCTTTTGCGCCTCGTTGCCAATCTGGCCGTCGAGATCGGCCAGTTGCGACTTCAGCGCCCGGATGCGCGGGTGGTTGTCCAGCAGGGTCGTGGAAAGGTCGGCGATATTAGCCCTGAGTTCCACCTGGCGCTCACGCAGGCGCTGGATCAGATCGGAAGACAGGACTTCCGGCACGCTGTCCAGCGAACCGCCATTCTGCAGCGCCCGGCGCACGCTTTCGGCGCTCGCTTCGGCGGCGGCGCGGCTGGCGCGCACGCGCGACAACTCGCTCGACAGCTCGGCGAGCTGCTGGGTCGGAAGCACCGCATTGTTGCCACCCATCAAAAGGTCGGACTGGGCGCGGAACGCCGCGACCTTGGCCTCGGCGTCCTTGACGCGATTCTGCAGGTCCGCGATTTCCGGCGCCAGGAAGTCGGTAGCGGCGGCATTCGATTCGAGCTTGGCGTCGCCCTTCGAGGCGATATAGGCGTTGGCGATGCCGTTCGCGATGTCGGCGGCAAGCTTGGGATCCTTCGAGGCGAACTCGATGGCGATCGCGCGCGTCTTCTCAACGGCGTAGACGTTGAGCTTGTCGTGCATGGCATTCAGCACGCGCTCTTCCGGCGGAATATCGAAGGGATCGCTTTTCAAGCCGACAAGAACGAGCATGCGCCCGAGCGTCGACATCTTCAGCGTTTCGTCGAACTCCGGCAGCTTGTCCAGGTTGAGCTTGGTCGCCACCTGCTTGAGGATGTCGGGCGAGGAAATGATCTGGACCTGGGTCGCGACGCCCTGCTCGTCGAGAATCGGCTTTTCGTCATCGTTGGTGCCTGGCGGCCGGGTGTATTCCGATTCGCGCGAGCCGATCTCCAGCTTGGCTGTCGCCTTGTAATAGGGCGTCGCGAGCCAGGCGAAGGCAAAGGCCAGCCCGGTGACCAGAAGCGTCACGAAGACAATGCGCACCCAGTTCCTCGCCAGACTGGCAAAGAGCTGTCTCAGATCGACATCGACGTCTGCGGCCGCGGACTGAACGGACATGCATCCTGCTCCGAACTTTGAGTCGAGGACGGACCGTAAACAACTATGGTAACTCACCCGTTAAGATCAGAATGGATGCTTATTAGAGAGCACTCAAAGAAGATTGGGCGAAAGCAATAGAACAATTGGGCTTTTTGCCGATCTCCGCTCTCCCGCAGCACACTCCTTTACCGCCCATTAACCCTAACAGGATGATAACGGTCGCACTTTCCTGGGGTTGGCCGCGGCTTGCGGCAAGAGCGATGAAGGTTCCTGGCCGGTCATGAAAAGCAATGCTTCCCTCTTTCGCGCTTTGCTTGCCCTGTCGCTGCTCACCGGCTGCTCGAGCTACCGCCCGACACCCGCCGCCTTCCATGAAGTGCTCGACCAGCCTTATCGGCTCGGCGCCGGCGACCGCGTCCGTGTCACGGTGTTCGAGCAAGACGGTTTGACCAACACCTACAGCGTCGACCAGTCCGGCTATCTCTCCTTCCCGCTGGTCGGCTCTGTGCCGGCGCGCGGCCACACCGCGCAGCAGTTGGAAAAGGAGATCGCCGACAAGCTGCGCCAAGGCTATCTGCGCGATCCCGACGTCTCGGTCGAGATCGACCGCTACCGGCCGATCTTCGTCATGGGCGAAGTGGGCGCTGCCGGCCAGTATTCCTATGTGCCGGGACTCACGGTGCAAAAGGCGGTCGCCATCGCCGGCGGCTTCACGCCGCGCGCCAATCAGGGGAGCGTCGACATCACCCGCGACATCAACGGCAAGGTGATGACCGGACGGGTGCTGACATCCGATCCGCTCCTGCCCGGCGACACCATATACGTTCGCGAACGCCTGTTCTGAAAAACCCGTCGTGGCGGTGAACCTCAGGATCGTCCACTGCTTTCGCTCACCTGTCGGAGGAATCTTCCGGCACGTGCGCGACCTGGCCGAGGCGCAGGTCGCCGCCGGCCACGCGGTGGGAATCGTCTGCGACTCGACCACCGGCGGCGACTATGAGGAACGCTTGTTCGAGGCGATGAAGGACAGCCTCGCGCTTGGCATCCATCGCACGCCGATGCAACGGCATGTCGGTCCGGGCGACCTCGCCTCGGCCTGGCGCACCTATCGAATCATCCAGGAATTGCGGCCGGACGTGCTGCACGGACATGGCGCCAAGGGTGGCGCCTATGCCCGGCTGTTCGGCTCATTGTTGCGGGTATCAAGGTTTCGCGTTGCCCGCCTCTATTCGCCGCATGGCGGCTCCCTCCACTATGACGAGACGACGGCGACAGGAAAACTGTTCTTCGGCCTGGAGCGCTTCATGGCGCGCTTCACCGACTGCCTGCTGTTCGTTTCCGACTACGAGCGCAACACCTATCGCCGCAAGGTCGGCGAGCCGCCCATACCCAACCGGCTGGTCTATAACGGCCTGCGCGCCGCCGAATTCGAACCGGTGGCGACCGCGGCGAATGCCGCAGATTTCCTGTACATCGGCATGATGCGCGACCTGAAAGGTCCCGATATCTTCATCGATTCGCTGGCTTTGGCCGGCAGCGAGTCGGGCCGTCCGCTGAGCGCCGTGATGGTCGGCGACGGCGACGACCTGCCGCGCTACCATGCGCAGGTCGAGCGGCTCGGCCTCAAAAACCACGTCCGATTCCTGCCGCCCATGCCGGCAAGAGACGCTTTCGCGCTGGCCGAGTCGATCGTCGTGCCGTCTCGCGCGGAGGCGATGCCCTACATCGTGCTCGAGGCTCTCGCTGCCGGCATGCCGATGATCGCGACGGCGGTCGGCGGCATTCCGGAAATCTTCGGCGAAAACTCCCCTGCCCTGATCCGCCCCGACCCCTCGCAACTCGCGGCCAAGATGCAGACGGCGCTCGGCGATTTCGACGCCTATCGCGGACAGATGCCGCAGACGGACGAGCTCAAAGCCCGCTTCGGAGCCGATGTGATGGCGGCCGAAATCGAGAAGGCCTATTTCTCCGCGCTGAACAGATAGGCTTGCGGCCGCCCGAACGGCTCCAAAACCACCGGTTGTTTCAAGGCTTTCTTAGCTCTCTTTTGCTATGCAGTTGCGCGAAGCTCGCGGACAGTTCCCATGAATGAAATCGACCCCGCGCACCGCTTTTCCATAGATGCGGTGCGCAACCACGACGCTCCCGCCGGAAGCGAAAAGCCTGGCGGCATCAATGATGTGGCGCGCCAGGTCGCCTCGCAATACCGGCGCGATACCATGTCGCCGATCATGGTCAGCGGCGTGCTGCGCATGGTCGAGTTCGCCATGCTGTTCCTGTCGGGTCTCGGCGTCTATTTCTACTATGTCGGTTTCTTCAACTATCTGGCCTGGCAATATCCGCTGGCGATCGCGGCGACGTCGTTCCTGGCCGTGGTGCTGCTCGACGTGACCGACTGCTATCAGATCGCGGCGCTGATGCGCCCGCTCGCCAATTTCGGCCGCGTGCTGCTGGTCTGGGCCGGCAGCTTCGCGCTGATGGCGCTCACCGCCTTCGCCATCAAGGCGTCGGAAGACTATTCGCGCCTGCTGTTCGGCACCTGGTTCGCGGTCGGCTTCGTGTTGATCTTCGGCCTGAGACTCGTGATGTCCAGCCTGATCCGGCGCTGGGCGCGTGACGGCCGGATGGAGCGCCGCGCCTTGATCGTCGGCGGCGGCAAGGCGGCCGAACAGCTGATACGCTCGGTCGAGAAGCAGCCCTACAACGACATCCGCATCTGCGGCATCTTCGACGACCGCAACGACAAGCGCTCGCCGCCGATCGTCGCCGGCTATCCCAAGCTCGGCACGATCTCGGAGCTCATCGAATTCGCCCGCATCGCTCGCATCGACATGCTGATCGTGTCGCTGCCGCTGACCGCCGAATCGCGCGTCTTGCAGCTTCTGAAGAAACTCTGGGTGCTGCCGGTCGACATCCGGCTTTCGGCGCATTCCAACGCGCTACAGTTCCGGCCGCGCGCCTACTCCTATATCGGCTCGGTGCCGATGCTCGACATCTTCGACAAGCCGATCAACGACTGGGATTCGGTCGCCAAGCGCGCCTTCGACATCGTCTTCTCGCTCGTCGGCATCATCCTCTTTTCGCCGGTGATGCTCGCCACCGCGATCGCCATCAAGCTCGACAGCAAGGGCCCGGTGCTGTTCAAGCAGAAGCGGCACGGCTTCAACAACGAGATCATCGAGGTCTACAAGTTCCGCTCGATGTATGCCGACCGGTCGGATCCGACCGCCAAGCAGACGGTGACCAAGAACGATCCGCGCGTCACCCGTGTCGGCCGCTTCATCCGCAAGACCTCGATCGACGAGCTGCCGCAGTTCTTCAATTCGTTGCTCGGCTCGCTGTCGCTGGTCGGGCCGCGCCCGCATGCCATCGCCGCGCAGTCGCACAATCTGCTCTACAACGAGGTGGTCGACGGCTACTTCGCCCGCCACAAGGTCAAGCCCGGCGTCACCGGCTGGGCGCAGATCAACGGCTGGCGCGGCGAGATGGACACCAACGAAAAGATCCGCATGCGCACCGAATACGACCTCTATTACATCGAGAACTGGTCGATGCTGTTCGACCTGCGCATCCTGTTCCTCACGCCGATCCGCCTGCTCAACACGGAAAATGCCTATTGAGCGCCATCGCCCATGAGTTGCCGGCGTCAGCGGTCAACGCCAAGCTGATTTCTCTGATCGCGTCGGCCGCGATCGGCATCGGCATCCTGCTCTCCGGCTTCGTCATCAGTGAACCCGCGCCTTACGAAATCTACATGGCCGGGCTGATCGCGGTCTGGGCGCTCTTCGGTCTTCGAATCTCGCGCGCGATCGTTCCGCTGCTGGTGCTGCTGGTGGCGATGAACATCGGCGGCATGATTGCCATGACGCAGATGGCGGATCTCGCCAACACGCCGCTCTATCTCGCCGTCTCGCTGTTTCTCGCCTTCAGCGCGGTGTTCTTTGCCTCGGTGACCTCGGTTCAACCGAGCCTCTACCGGCTGATCTTCATCGCCTATGTCGTATCGGCGGTGGCGACGTCGCTGCTTGGCATCGCCGGTTATTTCCATGCCTTTCCCGGCGCGGAAATGTTCACCAAATACGACCGAGCCGCCGGCGCCTTCCAGGACCCGAACGTGTTCGGGCCGTTCCTGGTGCTGCCCGGCACTTACCTGCTCTACCTGCTCTTGACCGGCCCGGTGTCGCGCATGCCGCTGCTCGCCTTGCCGCTGCTCATCATCACCGCCGGCATCTTCTTCTCCTTCTCGCGCGGCGCCTGGGGCATGTTCGCGGTGTCGGCGGTGCTGCTCACCGCGTGCCTCTTCCTGCAGAGCGCCAGCGGCAAGTTCCGGTTGCGGGTCGTGGTGATGACGATCGCGGCCGTGGCGCTGCTGATCATCGCCTTCCTGGTCATCCTGCAACTGCCCGGCGTGTCGGATATGTTCACCCAGCGCGCGCAGCTCGAGCAGAGCTACGACTCGGCACGGCTCGGTCGCTTCGCCCGCTACGCGATCGGCTTCCAGCTGGCGATGGAACACCCGTTCGGCATCGGTCCGCTGGTTTTCGGCACGATCTACGGCGAGGACACGCACGACATCTGGCTGAAGGCGCTGATGGATTACGGCTGGCTTGGCTTCGTCTCGTTCCTGACGCTGACGCTCTGGACGATCGGCGCCGGCTTCCGCATCCTGTTGCGCGACCGGCCATGGCAGCCCTATCTGCTTTGCGCCTATGTCGCCTATCTCGGCAATATCGGGCTAGGCACCTTCATCGACATCGACCACTGGCGCCATCTCTACCTGCTGCTCGGGCTGGTCTGGGGCGCCATCGCTCTGGAGTATCGGCACCAACGGGAATTGAGGCTGGCGCGAGTTCCCGTTCCGGCAGCGGCCGCGGCGTCTATCGCGCGGCACGCTCCTGTCGCCGCGCTATTTTAACCCTGCTTTGCGCAGGCCATCGACAAGCAGCTCAGTGTCCTCGGGATATTTGTGCGGAGGAACTTTCCGCCATTGCTCGGTGGTGAAATTCGGGTGCACCTCCAGCAGCGCACGGGCATGCCTTTCCGCTTCCTGGGTGTTCCCGAGATAGGCATGGCTCGCCGCCATAAGCCGATGGCTCTCGGAGCCATCCCGCATCTTTTGCAGCGTCTCTATCGTTTTTTCATATTCGCCCAGCTGAAAATAGGCGTCGCCCAGATACCAAAGATAAGCGTCGGGGTAGTAAGGGTTCAGCCGCATCGCCCGCTCCAGCAGCTTCACGGACCGCTCCGCCTGCCGAACATAGACAAGGCAGTCGCCCATCTCGGCCAGCAGGTCGGCGTCGTTGGGATTGAGCTGCAGAGCACGTTCGTAGGCGGCGATCGCTGGATCGTGCTCTTTCTTGTAGAGGTGGGCCAGGCCCATCTCCGAGTAACCGCGTGCATCGAGGTCATCGTGCAGCACGGCCAGACTCGCGAGCTTCAACGCCTCGTTCAGCGCAGCTTCCGGATCATTGGTCCACGCATAGCGCCATTCGACGTTGAACGTCCGTGACAGCGCTGCATAGCTGCGGGCATAGCGAGGATCGAGCGACCTCGCCTGCTCATAAAGCCGCCTGGCATGCCAATTGCTCTCCGGTCGGAAGCGGAAGCTGAGATCCTGCCCGCGCAGGATCATGCCGTAGGCATGAATGTTGGGATGATTTTGCGACATCAGCCGCCGTCTCTCAGCCATGTCGATATGCACGGCCAGCCGCGAAGCGGTCGTCGCGGTAACGTCGTCCTGGAAGGCGAAGATATCCTCAATGCTACCGTCGTAGCGTTCCGACCAGATTGTATGCTCGGTTTGCGCCTCAACCAGGTCCATCGCAACCCGGAGACGAGTGCCCGCACGGCGCAGGCTTCCCGTCAGGAGATAGCGAACACCCAGTTGATTGGCGATCTCGCGCAGCGATCGTGTCTGCGTGACGACGGCCAATGTCGAGTGCCGAGCAATCACCATCAAGTTACGGAACCGGCACAGGTTGGAAATGAGGTCCGCGACGACACCCTGGCACAAATGAAGGTCCGCTGGGTCACCCGAAACGTTCTCAAGCGGCAAGACCGCCAGTGAACTCTCCGGCACGAAACGCTCAGTCGCAGGGACAAAGTGTGGCGCCGACTCCCTTGGCTCCGCATGTGCCAATTCGAAGTCGACCGCGAAGACCTCGACCTCTTCAGCAATGTTCTTCAGCTTTTGCTTGCCCAGCGACCGGAACGAACACTCCGCCTCACCGCGAACGAATTGGCGAACGGATTCGGCGATGCATATGCCGCGCGGCTCCGCCAGCGACTGGATTCGAGCGGCCAAATTGATGCTGTGGCCATAGATCTCACCATCGCTTGCGATCGTGTCTCCAACGGTAATGCCGATCCGGTAGGCGATGGGATCCTCGCCGCCTGACCACACGGTCTCGTTGGACAGTTCCCGCTGCATCTCGACCGCGAAATGCAATGCCAGGGTCGGGCTAGGGAACAAAGCCACCACGCCGTCGCCGGCAGTATCGACAACTGAACCGCCATAATCGCCAACCAGGCCGCGGATGAAGCTGAGCGATTGGGTCAGGCGGACAACCGTCCCTGCCTCATCCTGATCCATAAGGCGGCTGTAGCCGTGCACGTCCGCATAGACGATCGCCGACAGCTTTCGATTAAGCAGCTCGAATCGGCTTGTGACCATTGCTCTTCCCGCCGGCGTTCCCAGCAACCACCGGGCACTGCAGCATAGCACGCTGAAATCGCTAACAGCAGCCGAGAAAGAAGGACGTGCTCAAAGGAATATTGCTGAGATTTAAAGGAATTAGCTGCTTCTAATGCAACGCACGCGCGATCCGGGTGCGGAAGAGCTCCGCCTGGTTGATCGCTAGCCGCGGCCAACCCTTGGCACCGTGAAGAAGCCCCGCTCCGTCAGGCATTCATTGCATGCAGGTCAATCGCTGTTGCCACCGCCGCGGGCGCTCATGCCGCGCGCGCTCATTCCCCTTGCGCTCATGCCACGCGCGCTCATTCCCCTTGCACTCATCCCGCGTGCGCTCATGCCGGCACTGTCCATGCCGCCCGGTCCGCCGCCGCCGAGTGTCGCCGCAAGCAGCACATCCTCGAACATGCCTGTCTCGACATCCATGCGCACTGTGTAGTCGGCCTTGTCGTAGGACCAGACGCGCAAGCCATCGGCGAAATCGAAGTCGGCTGCCGCGAGGCCCGTCAGTCCGGTCGGACTGGGTGAACGGGCGGGACTGAACGTGCCGAGATCTTCCGCGACGAGTTCTCCATCACCGTGCACAAGGAATATTATGGGCCTTGGCAGGTCGTAGTAGCTGCCCTCAAAACTGAAGCCATATATCCTTGCAAACCTGCCGTTTTGCAGTTGGTCCTCAAGGAGCCTGTTCTTCCCGCTTCGGTTTGCGGCGCCCGGGCGGCGCCCGATGAATTCGAACCCGCCCTCAAGCTTCATGAAATAGCCGACGAAGCTATTCCCGCCGGTCACCTGGATTATTGCACCGGCCGGCGTGTCATCCTTGGTCCACCGACCGTCAGCGCCGCCTACCGTGTACACGCCGATCTGATCCAGGACCTTCTGTTTCCAGACAACAATCTTGCTCTTATCCGCCAGACGCACACCATTCACGACCTTGTTGCCAGTCAATGCCGGTATGTTCTTGGCGGTCGCCACCTGCGCCACGATAGGATTCAGAAGTGGGTTCACAACCTGCAGATCGATTACAAAATGGCCGAATAGATTAATACCCGACACGCTAAGAAGGCTCTCTACCATAGCCGCAACCCTCCGGTTCCTGGATCATATATCTAGTGTCAAACAGTATGATTTCTTGGCATCATGCGGCCTTTTGGCTTCTATTTTGTTTCTCAGTCCCTTCCACCTCATGCGTCACAACATAAGTGCGATCGCTTTCACGCCATAATACGCTTACGATCCTGCCTCGCTTTTTGGATATGCTGTCTACATGAGCCTGCAACAATTCAATGTCGTCCATGATTTCCGTCACGACGTAAGGCATTGAGCATTCCTCCTCATCTGACTCAAAGAACGCCGGCCCTGCTTCTTGCCAGTCTGTCTCGCGTTCCCGTCTGTCTCGCAACACGCAGATGCCGTGCACAACAAGCGCCATGACGTGCCGGCACGAACACCCTCGGCAAACCGAAGTGGCTTTTGGGCCCAAACGGCTTGATCTTGGGGCCGGCGCTTACAAAACCGATCGCGCGACGGTTGAGGTTGACGTCGATGATCGTGCGCCAGCGTCCGCCTGTCATCAGCCTGTCAACGGCGCGCAACGTGTATCCGACTTCCGCGTAGCTGAGATCGTCCGGCGAAAGCCGCCGCCAGGTTTCGGCGAGAAGCATGCCGAGCTCGTCGCGCGAAGCGACCAGTGCTTCGCGAAACGCCAAAGGCGACGCCGCATAGGCTTCGTCGAACATCGGCTGGATGGCGCGAAAATAGTCGGGACTGTCCTCCAGCCGGTCGGACAGATCTTCCTGGCTTTGGGTGATCAGACCCCTCGCGACCAGCTCTTCGTGGAAAAGGTCGACAAAAATGTCGAACATCGCGCCAGTGAGCGGCTGGGCGAGAGCATGCTCGTCGCTCCAGCCCTGGACGAAATCCAGCATCGACAGCGGGTTGGCCGCGAGCCTGATCTGGCTGTTGGAGGATAACTCGGCGATGCGGTTGACGAGATTGTGCGTGTAGAGATTGCCGTGACTGGTTTCCAACAGCTCATCTATGACTGAATCGAAATGCAGGGCGGTGATGAGCGCAGCGAGGTCGGCCGAGGATTCGTGAAAGCCGTAATATTCCGCGCTGGCCGTCCCGAGGTCGGGCACGCCGATGATGGAATAGATGACGCAGTGGCCGACCTCGTGGGCGACAACGTCGAAGTTGAGGGTGAACGGCTCCACCTGGCCATCCGGCGTCTCGTGGATGCCGACCTCCAGAAAGCCGTAACCCATGAAGGCGTTTTCGTGCAGATTGCGCTGTATCACCAGTTCCAGGCGGTCGAGGTCGCGCCGGAAATGCCATCTGATGGGATGGCCGAAATATTTCTCCCACACGTCCAGCGTGAAACGCACCGAGCCGAACAGATGCGCCGCCTCGAATGTCGGATCGTCCGGGCCGATGTGATCGAAATGCCCGTCGAGATCGGGAAACGCCGGGGGAAAGACGTCGCCACGCCAAGGTGGCATCAGATAGAGCGGGTCGCCGCGGACATTTTCCGCAAGACCGTAGGCAAACGCCTTGCCAATAGGGTCGACGACATACATGCGCCCGTCGCCCGGGCCAGGGCCGACCGACCCCGCCGGCGAAGACACGAGCACGATTTCGGGCCGACGAAAAGCTTCCAGGAACGGCGCCTGGGCGAATAGCCGGAAGCGCGTCCCGTTCTTGAATACAGAGCCTTCCTCTCCAGATGTCACGCTTGTCCCCTCGCATGGACAAAGGCATGCACGTCAAACTGGCTGCGATATCGTCGGCGAATGCGGTTTCAAGTTAGCCCGTTTTCATCGGTCAGGCCAGAGTCATCGGACGAGCCGCGGCCGACCATGAAAGCATACTCATGCGCCAGCAGGTCGTAGAATTCCTCGATGCCAGGCAATCCGATGGAGATGGCATAGTCGTCAATGTCTCGAGGCACGGCGCGGCCGAGTCGTTTCTCGAAAAACCAGGCTGCGAGCAGGGCACGCGGCACCGGCGCGGACAGCGACGGTGCCCGCTGCCTGGCCAGAGCCTTGTCTCGATAGTCGGGGTAGAGACCCAGTTCGCGCAGTCGGTCTAGGATGGCTCGGTGCAGTTCGGCATCGCGATCTCGCGCGAGCGTCTCGACGGCCGCATCATCCTCGATCATGCGATCAAGACCGGGAAGATCCATTCCATTGTCGCGCGCCCAGTCGACGACGTCCGTCTGCCGCATAAGCCCGCGCCGCGAGCGAAAATCGCCCATCGCACGCTTGACCGCCTGGCGATCCGGTGCCGCCTGCTCGCCGCGGGCCAGCAGACGAAGCAGCGCCTCGCGGCGCAATTGCGCATAGTCGCCACGCAACCGAAGCTCATCGAGAATGGCAGCCTCTTCAGCCGTTCCGCCCGGCTGCGCGGTTTCGTTGCGCCAGGACGCATTGTGCCAATTCTCCGTCCATTCGAAATGGAAGTCGGGAGGCCCCTGCGCAGCCCCACTGCGGATAAATGCGTCCATCTCCTTCAGCAGCTCCAGCCCGTCTTGGCGCTTCCTGTCGACCTTGCCCGTTCGCAGCCAGGTCGCCAATTCCTGCTCCGTACGGTGATCGCCGATGTCCGCCAGCACGTCAGGCCAGGTTCTTTCCCGGTAGAAGCGTGCCTTTGACGAAGCCGCAAGGCGCGCCCCTGTCGGTCTGTCGATGATACCTTCTGCAACCGCCTGCTCGAGCGTCGCGCGGATATTGACCATCGGCTCGCTCAGATGGATGTAGCCGGTCTCCGGCGGACCATGAATGAGCGCGACCTCGTCGTCGTCGGTGAGCTCGCCGTCGCGATAGGCTTCGAAAATACGCCCGACGCCGCGCATGCCGAACGAGTGCAATTCCGCGGCGCGGAGCGCGCCCATGCTGGACGCGCCGAATATGGCGATCCCTTGCGTCAAGGCCCAAAGTATCTCCTTGTGCAAGACAGCCGGCTGACCGTCGAAATAACCGTCGATGACGCCGATTGCCCTGGGGCGGTCGCGCGTGGCGGCATAAAGATCTCCCTGTCGCACGGGAGGGCGGAATTCGAATCCGTCGTAAGACGCGATGTCATGCGCGCGCAGGCTTGGGCCGCAAAAGACGATCGGATTCACGGTCCGCCATCCGACATTCGGCGGGCTCGTTTGCCCGGCATATAGGCGTCATGGTCGTCGGGGCCTTCGAGGCCAGGTATCACAACGCGAACCACAGGCAGGCCGATATCCTCCTTGGACAGATCGACGGCGATGATCTCGCTTACGCCTGCCGCCTGCAGCCTTTCGACCAGCCAGGCCACATTGCGGGCAATCCCGTGTGCAGCCCTCTCCCCGGCAGAGCCAAGTCGCCTCGTGCTGGATCGTTCGGCCAGCAATCTCTCTGCCTGCCGGCGGCGTTTGTCCCGGTAGGCTTCGCTATATTCCTCGGCGGTCAGATCGTCTCGTGCCGCCGATACGTAGGTCGTTCGCACCTGAGCGGCCTCGATAAGCGCCTTCAGCAAGGCGGTCTCCGGCAGCGGGTGTGCTGCCGCGCCTATGCCATAGTGGCTGTTGCGGTCCCGGCGATCCGCGATCAGGCAGAAAAAGGCCGGCACGCCGATGTCGGAGGTCGTTTCCCACGCCGCGACGTCGAAGTCCGCGCCTTCCAGTTTCTTCAACACTTCGCGACACGGGCCGTCCGGCGCACTGCCGAGGTCGACGCCGGTGCGCCGGCGGCTGGCGGACGGTATCCGGTTCCACAAGGCAGTCGCGTCGCGTTCGATGATTTCGCAAACCCCGTGGTGGATCGCTTCATCGGCTGTATTTCCCGAGGCGAGCCCATTGCTGCTGCAATCGAAGAAGCCGCTTCCAGGAGGCGGTGGCACAGTGAAGTTGGCCCGCACCGACTCGTATGGCAGCCAGCGCTTCCCGCCGGAGATCATCTCCTGGCCTTCAATCCACAGCGTCACAATGTCCTTCGTGAATGCCCTGCCGGTGATGCGAGCCAGCCTCCCAATCTCGGCGAACCGATGCGATTGGGAGAGCTCAGCCATGCTGCCGAGTTTCAGCGGGCGCTCGATGTGCTCCGCATGGTAAAGTTCCGCCGCTTCCATGAGGCCCGAAGCCGTGGCCGATTCCAGGTCGATGCCCTTGCCTTGTGAAACAGCCAGCGATCGGGCGTTGGGGCGGCACACCATCACCACCGGTATGCCTATGCGATCAAGCCCGGTCACATTGGCGACCCTGGTAATCCCCATCTGCGCCCAGTGCGGGCGAAACCGAGCAATCACGCTCTGAGCGCCGTCTGCGCGATCAGGAATTCCCGGTACGGCGCCATTCGCCAACGACACTGAGGTTTTCTCCGAGAGATCAGGAAAGCTTACCGATTTCCACCGACGCCCAACAGATCAGGTCTGGCTGGTCAGCCTACAATTTCGAGGATTTTGCCCGACTGGCCCTTGCACTCCACCCTTTGAGAATATAGGGCTTTGCGCGGTCCGGAGTGTAGCGCAGCCCGGTAGCGCACTTGACTGGGGGTCAAGGGGTCGTCGGTTCGAATCCGGCCACTCCGACCATTAAATCCTTGAAATCCCCCGCGAAGGCATCACGAACCGTGCGCGGCGAATTTATGCCCGCTGGCTAGGCCTCATGCGCGGCCAGCATGCGCCGCGCACTTTCCTCGTCGGTGATCAGGATGGTCGGCGCGATCAGGTTCATGGCGCCGAGCAACGCCTCGGTCTTCTCGGCGCCGCCGGAGGTGAGGATGCGGATCGGCGCCTTGCGCAGGCGGTCAACATCGACCGACATCACATGGCTGTTGACGGGATGGTCGACCAACGGCGCCGGCAATGAAGCGGCTCCGTGCCAATCAGCAACAGCCACCGCACCAAGTCCCGGGATTTGACTTAAGACCGATGTAAGCTCATTATATTAGAAAATACAAATATTCATCGACTGCGAGCCACGTCACACGGGAAAACCAGCGGGACTCTATTGTCAAACGGCGGTGCTGACTACGATCTGATCGTCGTTGGTGGCGGGCTTGCAGGTTCGTCGCTGGCCATCGCCCTTGCTGGCCGCGGCATCCGAACCCTCATTCTCGAGCAGCAAGAGGAGTTCAGGGACCGCATTCGCGGCGAAGTCCTCATGCCATGGGGCAGCCTCGAGGCGAAGGGCTTGGGTATTTACGATCTGCTTCTTAAGGACTGCGCCATCGAGACAGCCTACTTTTCGACATTTACCAATGGCTCGCCACCTGCGATTCGGGATCTGCGCGCGACGACCCCGGCTGCCACCTGCTGCATGACGTTTCCCCATTCGGAAATGCAAGCGGTTCTCTTGAAGCAAGCCGAGGCGCTCGGAGCCGAGGTCAGGCGCGGACATTTGGCGTCTGGTGTGACTTCTGGAGAGGTGCCACGGGTCCACATAGGCGACGACATCAGAGGACTCTCTGCCCGCCTGGTCGTTCTAGCGGACGGCCGAGATTCACGGCTGCGCTCGCTTCTCGGCTTCGAGGTGCGGCACGACGAGTGCCAGCTGTTCACGGCGGGCATGATCATGGAGGGTGACATCAACTATTCGGAGTTCCTCGCCGACGAGGCGCGGACACCGGCAAACACGGTCAATCTCTTCTATGACCCCAAGGGCGGGCGCATGGTGATCGCGATGCGCATCGCGCCCAAGCGCAATCGCGTCTATCTCGTCTACCACAAAGATGTCCTGCCGAAGCGCCTGTCAGGTCGCCATTCTGTTGAGGAGATGATACGGCAACTTCAGGAGGTGGGGGCACCCAGCCATTGGTTCGACGGAGCAAGGCAGGCAGGTCCATTCGCCAGTTTCGACGGTTCGCATCGATGGGTCGGCAGCCCTTATCGAGATGGCGTCGTCCTCATCGGTGATGCGGCGGCTGCTACCGACCCCGCCTGGGGCAGGGGCCTGTCGCGGACGCTTCGGGACGTTCGGCTGCTGAGAGACCGATTGCTGGAGAGTTCCGATTGGCGATTGGCCGCGGAGGCATACGCGAGCGACCACGATGATTTTTACGGCAGGATGCGACGATTGGAGGAGATGCAAACCACGCTACTGTTCGAACGCGGAGATGCGGCTGACCGGCGGCGCGACCACGCCTTCGCGCTCTTTGCCCGCGATTCCTCACGCATTCCGGATGCATTGGGCTTAGGCCCCGAAGCTCCGTCAGACGATCATGCCCGCGCCCGCTACTTCGGGGAGATATGAGATTGGGCCGCATGTCAGCCACTTGAGTGCGACGGCGTTCATCCGCGGCGTGTCGACAGGGGAGAGGTAACGACCCGGCACTATGCCTTCGTCGAACCCAAGTGACTGGCGAGTTTGCGGAACCTATGCCTGATCCCCGGTGGGTCTAAAGCGCCGAAAATGCCCCAAGCGGGAATCCTTAAAGCAGGTCGCGTGAAAAAGGATTCACGCGACCTGCTTTAAGTGTTTGATTTTAAGCATGTCTTTGT